>PWZA01000204.1 GCA_003567655.1 Dehalococcoidia bacterium | reverse complement strand
CCCTATCTGGACCACACCAGAATCGTCCCTGGGCGCAAGTACTGCGGGCATTGATCCACGGAACTGGAGGCATAAGCTGATGGCCATCCAGGATTCTCACCGACCAAAAGTTGACAGTTACTAATCACAGGAAACAGTTGACACTCATTAGCCCCAAGTTATACCATTTAGTACACAGCATGATAGTGAGCAAAGCTAAACGACTTGAGAAGGAAGACAAGGAAAACAAGGCGTTACAGGAGTAGAAGACCAAGCATGATTAGAAGAATCCTTGGTCGGACTCTTATCATCTTCTGTACCATGATCGGTTTCTTTCTCTTGGTCTCTATTGGGATCATTTCTCTTCTTATAGGCTGCGTCCAAGGCGCAACTGGCGAGGGGCCAGGATGGATTGCGATTGTCATTGCTGTGCTGTGCTTCGGAGGAGCATTGTTTCTAAGGATATTTGCCGACGAATTGAGAAGACGAATCGAGATATGGACGGACTAACATGGGTGTTCTGAAGTTTGTGCTTTATTCATGAAGAGGCTCATCCTAGTGTCGGTCTTATCGGTCATGCTGCCGGTATTGGCAACAGCACCAGCGTCGAATGCGCTCGCTCGCCAGGTTGAAGACATCGACGACACTGACAAACCATCTAGCGATTCGACAATCACCACCATCATGAGCGGGCTTGAGGACTAGGCGCTCGACTGCAGGGGCGCCCCTATTGACAGTTCGGGGTCATTCACTCAGGAGGAAGATAATGAGCAAACGTAAACTGGCAGCTATCATAGCAGGCTGCTCGATAGTCGTCATCGTGGCGACCGTTCTGGTCATACCGCCTTTGCTAGACACAGAACCGGCAGACAGGGGGCAAGAGTCATCGGCACGACACACAGACCACACCCCAGGTTACAGCAGAAGCAACCCGGTAGGTGTTGATACACCTCTCTCCATCTGGACCGGAACGACAGGTCTCACAACTACAAGCAATGAATATGAGGTGCGGATTACACTGCTCCAAGTTGTTAGGGGTGAGGAAGCTTGGCAACTAGTTAGAGATAGATGGCGTGTCAATGACCCTCCAGAACCCGGGTATGAGTACATTCTGGCAAGAGTGCGATTTGAGTATCTGACGGGTCCTACGCCTGACACTAGTTATCAGATTGCCACGCCCTATCTCAAAGCTGTGGCTTCTGATGGCAAGGAGTACAGAATGGCTTCTGTTCTGGACCCGAACCCAGGCGTATATGCCAACTTGTATCCTGGTGCATCTCACGAAGGCTGGGCCACGTTTCACGTCGCTGAGACCGATGCAAAGCCTCTGATGGCCTTCGGGCGTAGACGTGACGGTACGGAAGGAATATGGTTCAGACTCTACCCCTAGTGTGGCAGTGCTAAGCTACAGCGCTTCTGGACTTGACACAGAACAGGAATAGGGCAGCGAAACAACAATCGCTTCAGGTTACGGCTGCCCACATCGTAATCGGCTCTGTTAGGTCTGACAGTGATGCTATCACCGACGTCTGGTACGAACTGTTTGCATGGTCACGATAGCAGGGCACATTTCAGCTTTGTCCTGCAATAGGGTCGAGTAGGCACGTCAATGGCCCCATCTCCGGGGCGAATCAGTCCTAATCGCGAGGCAGTTTGATTCGATTGACTATCTTCCTGAAGCTCGGTCTGGTTCCTGCATATGGAAAGCACTCAAGATACTGCTGTGTCTCGAGAAGGGCCTCCTCTTCTCTCTGTAGCTTCACTAGGCAGGTCGTTACAAGGTCAAGAATCCTTGTGTTACCGACCCGTTGCTTAGCCCTGGACTCTTTGTACAACTCCAGAGCCAGTCCTGTGAACTGCTCTAATGCTGTGAAAGATTCCGCCTCTTTCATCTTTGCTATAGCCTGTCTGTAGTGCACTATAGCCTCTTCGGTATCAGTCTCCTCCAATTGCCCTGCCTTTTCAAGCAACTGGTCGATCTCCCAGCGAAGCTCCCAGTACCTTGCATAGCCTTCGTAGTCAGCGGTACGGTGCATGTTCACCCAGTTGACCAACTGACCCCCGTATTGCTTCATTACATCTTCCTCTAACCACAGGGCTTCGTCCTCACTCAGACCTGTCTCAATGATCTCAACGTCGTATGCGCCATCGAATCTGTCAACATAGAGACGCCATAGATCATTGTGCCCTCCTATCTCCCATGCTCGGTCTTCTTTGCCCTTCCCAACATAGAAGACCCGTCCTTGCGGGTCCCTGTGAACATAGACGTAGAACTCACGCGTCTTGCTTCCACCACCAACGTGCTGCAAGCTGATCCTAAGGCCTTCGTGCGGCTCCATATCTGCAGTTCTCTGCCTGCCTCCCTGCCAGTAGTGTAGCATCTCCAAGAAGCAGGAGGAAGGTCCAAAGTAGCTCTGTGACTGTAGTGGTTTCTAGCACTAACCCCTCTTGGCACTTCTACCACCTTGTTGGTCGTGATTGTTGACATTCTAGGGGCAGTCGGGGTAGGTCAGGAGGGCGAACGCCGACCTAGGTGTTACCTGACTTAGCGCTATCACGAGTGCCGAGATCATCATGTACTGCCTTCCAGACATCAACTATATGATGAAGCACCAACTTCAGATACTGTTGGCACTCGGTTACTGGTTCCAACTGCAGCTGCTGCGAGCCCGTGTCAACATAAGCCATCTGAATGCCGTGAGCGTCGTGTTGCCAGGGCCTGTCGCCAAAACCCGCACTCCACTCCCCCAGTGGTTTATGGCTTCGATGGGCACTTGCATTACGGTGTTCGCGGAGCCTTCTGAACCACGGGAGGTTTCGTTCCCGCTGCATCCTCTGAGCGAGATCGTGTCTGATTAGTGGCTTGACTGACTCCCACTTGACCCTTGATTCATCAATGGGAGAGTCCTCGGAGTACAGTATGTTGAGCTCCTGAAGGACTACCTCATAGGCCGACATCAACTCAAAGAAGAAGGCATCCAGATGCCACTCTAACATCCTGAAGTTGATGTCCCATGATCCAAGCTCCAGTGGCATACTGACTGTGCCCAGTACCTGCCTGCAATAGTATGCCGCTCCATCGAGCTTCACACGAGCGGCTACGTGGTAGTGCTTCCACGACGCGTTACGATCCACATCAGGCAAGAGGTCGATATAGCCGAATAGCTGCCCTGACTGCTTCAAGGGGTCGCCCAGCCAATCATCATGCATAGTCATCTACCTTTCTCCGCTATGACCTTACTCCAATCGACGGTCTACCTCAGTCTTAGAGGCTGAGTCAACGAAACTGACCGCCTGCCTGCACATTGCATAGCTCTGCCGAGCCCTCTGATCCGAGATAGTGCGTGTCTTTGTGCTAAGCAGAAATCCGTTGACCTATATCAGTGGTTTCACACGATCTATCGGCGGAGCATCAGCCCGGAGATGGTTCTTCACTGTGGGTTTCTGTTTGTTTAGCATGGGAGGCTTTCCGTCATGTGCTTTGCGGTGGCTGTCCATCAGCCGGCTCTCTGCATACTCAGGATTCTCAGTTCTGCGTTTGCGGAAGTGGGTCAATACATCTAGAAACCTCTTCTTCTCAATGTGGTCGAGAAGTCTCTCCCGGATCACCCCTTTTCCGATATATAGCACCTTATCCCCTCTCTTACACCCGCACTCGTAGACGCCTACTAGGTCCGCCGGAAGTGTACGGATGTTTTCGACCTTGAACTCGATCCAGTCGGCTTTGATCGGCATGTCTCGACTCCTTCCTGTTTGCTCTAGCTACGTCGCCAGCGTTCCGGTGCGGTGCCTGCATTCAAGCACGCACCAGTCAATCTGGAGATAGGATGCTATCCTGCAGTTAGAGGTGTGACTAGTCGTCGTCCAGGCGAGAGAAATATAGATGGCCAGTGAAACCTCGTACCTTTGGGACTATCTTCTGAGTGCAATAGGGACAGGTAATCTTGGTTGGATGAGTAGCGCCAAAGCCCAAGGTGACGAGGCTAATCACTATGATAAGGATTCCCATGATAAGGAACACCCACCACATGTACTCCATCCAGCCAGGGGCTCGCCCAGCAAACGCTGTGAGGGTTAGAAACCCTCCCAAGATCATCAATGCTAGCGTCTGTACGATCGTGGTTGACTTAACAGACAATGTTCACCTCCTTAACAGCTAGATTCGGTGTCATATTCGGTCACTTACGTTCGCTCTCTTGAGGGTCAGACACCATTAGCGAGAGAATGACCTGGTTTACCTCATCGACAATATCCTTCGGGAGCTTGTTGAAGGACACGAGCTTGCACTTGTACGGTGTTATCACGATTCCCGTCTCATTCCTGTCAACCATGATCATATAGTCTCCCTTGATCAGGAAATGGCGGTCTCCGGGTTGATCGTGACCGGCATTCTTGGCAGACTCATTCATGCGTCACCTCCCATGACTTAGCCTTAACTCACGGCGACTGCCAGACAGCGTGCCTGATCTGGCGCTGTGTTACGGCCTCCGAAGGTTGATCTGAGTAACGACCAGTCTGCCGCCTTCAAGTCCAACCTCATATGTGGCATCGTAAGGGTATACTACAGGCCAGCCTAGCTCTTTGATCCCACCACGAACGCCAACAGAGTACCGTCTGTTCCAAGTATCGCTGTAAATCATGGTCAAATCGTAGTCTACTATCTGTCCCAACCCTACTAACAGATGGCTCACAGAGCCACCAAATGTCCAACTCGTAAGTGCCTTGTATACCTGTGACGAAGTGAGGTCTGCCAATCTGTCCGCTCTGCCTTCGTTGTAGGCTCTTATGACTGCCTGGACCACCTGCATGGCCTCTGACTCAGTCTCGGGAGCCGCCATATCTCCGCCCAGAGGTGCTACCTTGGAAGCCAATGTGTTCTTGATCCCAGCCAGTGGTTCTACTCCTGCAAAAGCTCCTATCGTGCCTCCTAGCAGGATAACGACAAGTGTAACGGCAACAATGCGTCCAACTCCTACTCTGTAGGCTCTTAAGACAGAGGTATTCCACAACAGCACACCAACACTAACTGCGAATATGATCCAGCCTGTAAGAGGGTCGGTCTGGTCAGTGAAGAGCAGGTAGGCGTTCCAGGCTGCGATCCCAGCACAGACTATCACCAGCAGAATCAAGAATGCCTTCTTCATGGTCGCCACTAAGCTGTAGGTAACCGATAACGCCCATAAGATATGACATTTGGTAATCACTGTCAATAGTTAGTTGGTACCACGTGGCAAGTGTGTGGATTAGCTGCGAAGTGACAGGGAAGGGACAAGAAAGCCGTCCTCTTCGTCCTCAGGCTCCGGCGGCGGCAAACCGTCGACGGGATAGGTCCAATCATCTTCCATTAGAACTCCGTTGTCACTCGCGTGACACAGCCTGAAGATATCAGCCTTTTCAGGATTTCCTTGACCCTGTCCTCTTTGTAGTGAGTGCCTTCGCTTATCTCCCGGACCGTGCTTTCATGGTTCTCGTCCAGATAGACCAGCACATCCCATGCCGGACCACTCATGCCGAAGTCCTCGGCTTTTGCTTTACCGAGAGGGGTTAGCGCATAGGTGCATCTCACGCCCAGTCCCGCCCTAAGCCTGGGCCTGAACCGGCCGAGCAGTTCTGCTAGTCCCATGTTTCACCTTCCACGCTATCAACAGAGTCATCTGCCGAGACAAGCAGCCCCGGCTGCCTCAGTTCGGCAAGGCTCCTCAGGCGGGCAATAGCTGTGTCCAGGTAAGACTGCCTCTTGTCCAGGTAAGGATAATAGAACTCGTCGGGCAGCTTCACGTTGTAGTTGTCCTTGTAGATGCGCCGGATCGACCTGCTGCCGGATGGGAGCAGTACCGACTGATAGCCGACGGCGATCCTGCCGTTGTACTTATCCCTGCGATACACCTTCACTCGGTAGAACTCATATCCCCTAAGTGACCGCAAAAGGTTCAGCGGGCTTGGCGTAGTCATGAGCAAGCCGCCGAGGTTCAAGCCCACGACGTCCATCAGGTCGCCCAGATACTGAACCAGGAGCCTGTTTTGAAAATAGACGAGCTTGTTACCGTGAACTCCGCAGTCATCCCAGCAGATGGCAGGTATCTTCCTGCGCTCACGGCTTGCCACGGCCAGGAGATTGACGACATCGGCCAACTCAAACAGCATACATTCGTTGACCTTCGTCCAGTCTCCGTAGATATCGTACAGGACCTGTGCTGCGTAGCTGGACTTCCCGAGCCTCTGAGCACCGTAGATTATAGCGCCGACAAAGCCGTCGTATTTCATAGCCCGATCTATTTCGCCGGACAATACGAACTTCAAATCTCGCCTCCTATCAGCTCCGTGCGGCTCTTCCAGAGTATACCCTCAGCTTCCAGAATGTCGATGATCCGCTTCAGCGTGTTGTAGACGAAGTCGCTCTGAGCACTTCTCGTGGTCTGGTACTCTTTGTTGAGCTTATAGCTGGACACAGTCTTG
>PWZA01000068.1 GCA_003567655.1 Dehalococcoidia bacterium | reverse complement strand
TTACAAGACCATGGATCATATCTTACGTCTACCTGTTCGATAGCACCTGGCTGCTCGAAGAACCCAAGGCGTTAGGTGTGAAGATAGGAGTAGCGACGAGCATACGCAGCTATCTGTGGGAGAGGGCAGGAATCTATCCTGTACAGCGCTCACTGCAACTATCAATGTCTGAAGAACAGAAGAAGCTAATCTCCTTGTTCAGTTGAGTCTAGTGAGGGTGAGCAGCGGGGGCCAAGTTGAACACTCTAGCGAGATGTGTAGTAGCGTGTGACAGTGGGCGTGCCGGCTGAAGCAAGCATTGGTGATGGGGGTTGACAGTCCAGTGCGGGTAACATACTATCAGCCGATACCCTGTGAGTACTGACTTCTTGTAGATGCCTAGCCAACCAGGGGAGGTGAACGCAGGAATGAACACGAGAGCAATGGTGGCGATAGTAGTTGCCTTGGCGATGGTTTTCTCCTGGGCATTGACCGTGTCGGCACAAGGCAGGTCAGATTCCCCACAGGTTGAGCGGAAGAGCCACCCGCATGCGATGGCCGAGGTACTCACAGATGCCGCCTTCCACGAATATCCGTTTCACGAATGCTATCCATCTGTTGACGACCTGTATGCTTGGTACGACGAGCTTGCAGCTGAGTATCCTGACTTGGTGACCAAGATCCATATCGGATATTCGTGGGAAGGGCGAGACCTTTGGGTTCTCCAGTTAACGTCTGATGAGGATACACAGGTTGACTACAAGCCAGGATTCCTTGTTGATGGGCTCATGCATGCCAGAGAATGGTCCACTGCTCAGGTGGCAGCGTACTTCATCTGGAGATTGGTGACCGATTACGATAGCGATGCGACCATACACTGGCTACTCAACAACCGCCGGATATATGTAATCCCTGTGCTCAATCCGGACGGGTACATCTTCGATGGTGACGGCGGAGAAGTCCCAGGGAATCTCTGGCGGAAGAACAGAAACGATACCACACCCACAGATGCGATAGGGGTAGACCTAAATAGGAACTGGGATCATTATTGGCAGTGGGGCAACGATGATCCTGAAGCGTTGACTTACCGCGGCGAGGCCCCTTTTTCGGAGTACGAGACACAGTATCTACGCGATTTCATCCTCGATACTGGCATAGATTCATATCAGAACCTTCACAGCCATGGAGGAATGCTCATGTTCCCGTGGGGCTATGTAAGCGATCCGTCACCACATGATGACTGGTACAGAGGGATGGCGGCGCATATGACCTCGCTGACCTCTAGAATTGGTGATGAAAGCCTGCGCTACACCTATGGGCAACCTTACGAAACGATACGTTACACCGCCTCCGGGTTGGCCATGGATTGGTTGTATGCGAGCACAGGTGCTCAAGCCCTGGCTTTCGAAGTAGAGACCGGTGGCTATCGGTTTTACCCCACTACGGAACTGATAATGACCATAAACGAGGATGTCTATGATGCCTTGCTGTACCAGGCAAGGGTGTCCGATGTCGACCTCGGAGACGGCACCGAACTCTTCTTCCCACCCGTCCCCTATGTAGTATACGGAACAGTAACAGATCAGGGCGACTCTCCCGTAGCTGGAGTAACCGTCGTCCTGGAGAATCTTGATACTGGAGAGACACTGTCCATCGCCACAGATACGAACGGATACTACGAACTGAACTGCGGCAATTGCGTTGAGCACGGCTATTCCCTTGTTGATACTTTCTCGCTGTCAATCGGCCCTGTTTCAACCGATTTCACCATCGGAGATGAATGGGGAGTGAGAATGGATCTGGAGATACCTATGTATCACCTCGCCATCTCCAGCACCGCTGGAGGTGTAGTCATCATCCCCGGTGAAGGTGTGTCCACACATATTGAAGGAACGGAGGTCAACCTCTTCGCCGAGCCTGAGGAGGGCTATCGCTTTCTCAACTGGACCGGCGATGTTGCTACGCTTGACGATGCGAATGCCGCCGAAACCTTCATAACGGTTGAAGGAGACTACGCAATCACTGCCAACTTCGGGGCTGTTGGTCGATGCTTCATAGCTACAGCGGCTTACGGCACACCGATGGCCGAGGAACTCCAGATTCTACGTGAGTTCAGAGATGGACATCTGCTGAAGAACCCAGCTGGACAAGCCCTGGTGGGCGTCTACTACAGAGTCAGTCCGCCAATGGCCGGGTTCATAACCGAGCACCCAGTGCTCAAGCCAATAGTGAGGGCCGGACTGATGCCGGCGGTGGCCATGAGCACCGTAGTCGTCAACACTAGTCTAGCAGAGAAAACGGCAGCGACAGGCTTGTTGGCACTACTCCCAGTGGTAGCGGCCGTATGGGCAACGAGAAGCCGAGGACGAGCTGTGAGGCATGCCTGAGGGCAGATTGCACTATTGCCCACATTGTGCAATCGAAGCACCGGCGCCCTGAGGTGCTGCGCCCATGTTGCACAGGCCCATGTTCGTACGTCACAGATTCAGCGATTGCCGCAGCAAAGAGCCACGATTGGTAAGAAAAGATAAGTTCAGGGTGTTGACAGGCCGCGATGAGGCTATGGTACGATAGTACTACTCGACCTAAGAGGACAGGGGTGGCTATCAAGTGGATGGATCGGTTAGTTGCGGTAGATTGCGTGAGGTTCAGCCCGGCACATTTGAACGTGTGAACTGGGCTGTTTCTTCTTCCAGCATAGCGCGATCAGGGCACTCCTGCACTCTAGAGTTTGCAGGTTCAGCAACGACTATCTGATCTGTTGGGCGACTGCGCAGTGGGGCCGCTTACGTGAATGGCAATGTAGCCCGGGGAGGCCACCGGTAGTACAGGAACCTGGAATGGAGGGAAACCGATGGGTAGGAGCTCCAGAACAACCTCAAGGTTCGTCTTGGCTGTAGCTGTACTTTTGGTGGTCTCCTCTTGGGTGTTCAAGGGGGTGATGTGCCATGAGCTAGTATCTGTGGGAGACCGGTTTGTTGTTTGATTCGGTGGGTACAGAAGACTAGGCCTGCAAGTATGAGAGCAACAATAAGAATGGGTTGTCACAGAGACACACAGACCAGATGAAAGGAGAGAATCAGATGAGGAAGATATTAGCTACGGTGCTGTTGGCAGCATTTGTCTTTTCAATGCTCCCGTTGCTCGCCTCAGGTGTTGCTACAGCCGAAACACCACCGCTGCCCAAGATCACTGGTGTCGACCCAGCGGAACCTATCATGCAGCCCTCTAGGCAGTGGCTGGGCATAATAGGCACAGGCTTTGATGCTGATTCGCAGGTGATACTTAGCATAGAGGAGAGCGTACATCCAATCCCCCATGATCGAACTGAATTCGAGAGTTCGACGAGGATCAACGTCTTTGTCGGCCTCACCAACCACGGCACGTGGACCGCTCAGGTGGTCAACCCGGGTGATGTGAGCTCGAACATCTTCGCTTTCACCGTTATCACAGTGGATGTGCGTCCCAGCTTCCAGCTACCCTTCACGTGTGGGGAGACTTGGTACTACTATACACATGCGGGCCATGTGTCCTACGAGCTTGACATGAACGCGAAAGCTCCCTTCACTGACCAAGACACCGGACACAATCGCCCGGTGTTGGCAAGTGCCAGTGGCACTGTAACCACCGCTGCACAGACCGGCTGGAACGGTGGATACGGCACTTGGGTGGAGATCAGCCACGGCAGTGGATGGACCACCCGGTATGCCCACCTAGTGGAAAACAGCATTCCTGTTTCAGTGGGGCAACATGTGAGGATGGGTCAGGAGATCGGGAGGCTTGGTACGACAGGCCAGTCTGAAGGGCCTCACTTACATTACGAGCAACGGCACAACGGTGTCCTCCAGCCTGTTGAGTTCAACGGGCAAGCTGTGGATTACAGTGTGGTCTTCCCTAACAAGATGGCCATCACGAGCGCCAATTGTCGCGGACAACTCCTTACGCCACCATCTATTATAAGAGTCCTAAGGGTCGAGACTGGTCAGATTGAAGAAGTGGACTTCAAGTACTACGTGAAGAACGTACTCCCCAACGAGTGGATTCCATCTTGGGATATGGAAGCCTTGAAAGCTGGTGCAATGGCAGCCAAGACGTATGCTTGGTACTGGACTATACATGAGAAGTACCCAGGTCAAGGTTACGATGTGAGAGATACAACCGGTGACCAAGTCTACGTGCCAGGCAGTTCTCATCCTCGGACCGATGCAGCGGTTGATGCGACCTGGCACTGGGTAATGACAAAGGGAGGGGCAGTATTCCAAGCACAATATGACTCCGGAACTCCTGGGTCACCAGATCCTCTCATCCATGGCAGGTTGAGTCAGTGGGGAACTCAATACTGGGCGCAGGCAGGACAGGACTGGATGTGGATCCTTGATTACTACTATAAGCCACTAGAGATCGATGTGCTTGTGCCATTCATTCCCGTCGACCTGGTCCTTGTGCTGGACAGGTCGGGAAGTATGAGCGGGGCACCCATGCAGGGAGCTAAGAATGCCGCGATAGCCGTTGTTGATATGCTGATGCGGCAGGATAGGGTCGCAGTTGTCTCATTTGCGAGCACAGCCAACACCAATGTGCAGCTAACTAGCGACTTTGGACACGCGAAAACGGAGATCCAGAAGATAACGGCAGGTGGCATGACGTCATTCGGTGCCGGCCTGAGAGAGGCGGTTGGTGAGCTCAAGGAACGGGGAACCGAAGGCCACGTTCCCATCATAATATTCATGTCAGATGGCCACCACAACACCTCGCCAGCGCCTGATCAATGGGTGAACGAGTGCGTAGAACGGGGCATCCGCATATACACTATTGGGTTTGGGTCGAGTCCGTCTGCAGTAGATGAGACCCGCCTCAAGGGGATGGCAGCGGCGACTGGAGGACAATACCTGTTTGCCCCTACGATCTATGATATGGAGAAGGTTTTCCTCATGTTCTCTCTCGAAGCCACTGGCTGGCCTCTCATTGGCGAGTTCATAGGCACGGTGGCTCAGGGCGAAACAGTTGTCGCTGGTGATTTCACTGTCGAGCCGGACACTGATTACGTGCGAGTCACGCTGAACTGGCCTGGATCTGACCTTGATCTGATAATAGAACGGCCGGACGGAACCGAGGTTGATCTGGGAACCGGCACAGACAATATATACTCAGGAGACGATGCGAAACCTGAATGGGTAATCCTTATCGATCCTGAACCGGGAACATGGATAGTGAAGGTGTTCGGCAAGGTGATCAACCCTCATTCGGAGTACATCGTCTGGATTTCGGGCTATGTCCCGCCGGGGCCACCGGTGTCTCCGTCGACCTACAAGTTCGAGTATAGCATCCCGGACCCGATAACAGTTGCCACCGACGTCGACATCGACGTTACCTTCATGACCGCTGAGGAAAAGGCTGTCGGTTATGATGGCGTCAGGTTCAGATTTGAGGCAGACGGGCCCGGTGACGTTACCTTCAGAGCCACCGACTCCGAAGGCGTTGAGCACACTTTTCTGAACAATGGCTTTTGGGGTCCGTCGGCTGGCTTCGACCTTCCCGCGCTCTATGAGGCAACCACTACCTGGACGCTGAACTTCCTTCACAGAGCAGGAGACTACACTATTACCTTCAGCCTGGTTGAAGCTCCTGACGGAGACGTGATAGCGGACATCACTGAGACGGTCACTGTCACCGTCAAGCCTTTACCAGCAGAGGTCAGCATCGACCCGGACACCCTGAACCTGCGGGCATGGGGACAGTGGATAACCGCATACATCGAACTTCCAGAAGGCTATGCTGCCGACGATGTCGATATCGAGACAGTAGAGTTGGCATATGGCGGGCAAGAGTCCCTAATCGCTGCCTGGGGCGATGTACAGGATGGTGTACTCATGGCCAAGTTCGACTGGGCAACCGTGACCGCATGGTTTGAGGGACTACATGACGTAGATGTCGAGCTGACGGTGGCAGGAGAGGTCGACGGAGTAGGTTTTGAGGGCACAGACATAATACGCGTCATAGATCCGTCACAGCGGAGGGGAGGGCGGTGAGGTGCAAGCTCTAATGCTAACCCTCCGCTGTTAATGCGGAATGAATTAGGATAGAAGGCAGGGTCTAACACCTACAGTGGGCATTCACATACAGTGTGAGTGCCCACTGTTCGTCAGACTCGCGAAATGCTTGTCACTCAGTGCGTGTCATCAGGTTAGAGTCGCCGGAGCCTGCACATTAACTTGTTTTGTGCAGCGGATCACATTGGCCATCTCGACCTTCGCATTGGGGGACTAGGCCAGGCAATCCTGCTTGTGGCATGTCACAGCCTCTTCACGGCCACACCCGTCAATCGTTGACAAGCCCAGTAGCTGGTTTCTTGGGTCCGCTTGGAAACAGATCCTCAACCGGTGTGAACCGTGCGTGGTGCTGCTGAAGGTCTCGCGCCTGCAAGTGCAAGTATCTGGAGGTTGTCTCTAGACTGGAATGCCCTAGGATCTCC
>PWZA01000101.1 GCA_003567655.1 Dehalococcoidia bacterium | reverse complement strand
TGCTGGTCGACCTTTTTGAGAACTATGAGAACGTAGCAGAAAAGGCGCGGAAGCTCAAGGACTTCGAACACGAGGGCGATGCCATGACCCACGAGATAATACGGAGGGTTCATCGCACATTTGTGACTCCCATCGACCGGGAGGATATTACTCTTCTGGCCCATAGCCTGGATGAGGTCATGGATTTCATCGAGGCCGCCGGCAGGATGATGAACCTCTATCGTATCGACCAGCCCACAGACCGGGCACGGCAGCTGGCAGGCATCGTAGCCAGGGTGGCCCACAAGTTGAACGAGGCTATGCCCCGCCTGCGCCGTGGGGACCAGTACCCCTGGATTCTCAAGCAGTGCGTTCAGATCAACAGCATGGAAAACGAGGCCGACGATGCCAAGAATGCAGCCCTGGCTGAACTGTTCGACTCCTGCTATACCGACGCCTGTTACGTTATCAAGTGGCGCGAGATCTATGAACACCTGGAGACCGCCACCGACCGCGGCGAAGATGTTGCCAATGTCCTCGAGGGTATTGTTCTAAAGCATGCCTGAACTCGCTCTGCTTGTCCTGGCAGTAGTGGCAGCCATGGGGTTCGGGGTGGTGAACGGGTTCAATGATGCTGCCAATTCGGTCGCTGCTTCAGTAGGATCAAGGGCCCTTTCTCCCGTCACTGCCATAGTGCTGGCCGCCGTCTTCACTTTCGCCGGTGCCGCGACCGGCCTGGAGGTGGCCAAGACTATCGGCAAAGGCATTCTGCTGCCTGAGGCGATGCTGTATGAGACTCTGTTCGCCGGTCTGTGCGCAGTCATAATCTGGGGCAGCATGGCTACCTGGCGCGGTCTGCCGGTGAGTTCCACCCACAGCCTGGTGGCCGGGCTGGCAGGAGCGGGCATAGCTGTGGCGGGAGGCGTCGATGCCGTCCAGTGGAGCGTCATGGTACCGGTGCTGACCTCGGTGGTTGCCGCCCCTGCCCTCGGCTTCATCGGCGGCTTTGTCCTTCTGTTCGCTCTGTTCTGGGCCTTTCATCGCAGCGCTCCGGCCAGGATAAGGGTTGTCTTCAGCCGTCTACAGTGGTTTACCACGGCGTTCCTTGCCTACAGTCTGGGAAAGAACAACGGCCAGATGCCCATCGGCATAATCGCCATGGCGATGATCATATACTTCCAGCGCATCGGCCGGCTCGATCAGGTGGCCGGGGTCTGGGATGAAATAGCGCTCGGCGGCAGTCTCTGGTGGGTGATAGTCATCTCCTCGCTGTCCATAAGCCTGGGCACCGCCATTGGCGGCTGGCGGGTGATCAAAACGGTCGGGTTCAAGATCACCGCGCTGCAGCCGATTCACGGTTTCGCCACCGACTTTTCAGCGGCCACGGTGATCGAGGTATCTTCACGCCTGGGCATACCGGTCAGCAGCACGCACTGTGCCACGGCGGCCGTGATGGGGGTGGGTGCCCAGAGACGTCTTTCGGCAGTGAGGTGGGGGATAACCGGCAGCATTGTGCGGGCATGGATTCTTACCTTCCCTGTCAGTGGCTTTCTTGGCTGGGCGATAGCTTCTCTGCTCCACGCCGTCCTCTGAGGGGACAAAACCCCTTTGCTCTCATAGAACAGTTGTGCTATTATTGGCCTGTGACGCTCCTGTCGGCAGCTCTTCAGAGGGAGGATTACAGGCTGGCCGCCCATGTCCTGGTCTACGGATTGGTCAGGGCCCGGCTGCAACACCACAGCTCCCGAAAGACTGAGCATCCTGCTCCTTCAGAGTCCGCCCGTCGCACTCGCGGCAGGAGGCCGGCCGATCCGCGCCCCTGTAACCGATATGGCAGCAAAAGGAAAAAGCAGGCCCGAGGGTAGCGGGCGCGGTTTCTACAGCCGGGCCCTGGACGAGGCGGAACGGTTCGGACTGGAGGAGGCCGCTGAAGTCGAAGGCGTCGATGAGGAAATTGCCCTGCTCAGGGTCAAACTCAGGGAGCTACTGGCGGAACAGCCGGAGCGCATGGACCTCCACCTGGAGGCGGCCAATATGATAGCGCGGCTGGTAAAGACCCGCTATCAGATAACCGGGGAGCAGAAGAAGTCTCTCAGGGACGCCGTCCAGAAGGTGCTGACCGAGATCGGTGTGCCTCTCGGGGTCGGTGTGGGCATGAAGATAGCCGGCAACTAACCCCCGAAAGGCAACCGTCCGACCGTTCAGCAAGCAAGCCCCCGATCGATATGGAACTGCGACCCTATCAGCTTCAGGTGGCCCGGGCGGCCATGGATTCCATCCGGCAGGGGATGGGGCTCACCCTTTCCGTCGAGATCGCCCGCCAGGGCGGCAAGAACGAGCTTTCCGCCCACCTGGAGGTCCTGCTCTTGACTCTGCACATGGGCAGCGGGGGCAGCGTCGTGAAGTGCTCGCCCACCTTCAGGCCGCAGGCACTCATATCGATCGAGAGGCTGAAGGACAGGCTGGACGACTTCGGCTTCGAGGGCATCTACCTTCTGCAGAAGGGCTACATTGTCCGGCTCGGTAATGCCAGGGCGGTCTTCCTCTCGGCTGAGGGCTCCTCTTCGGTGGTGGGACACACTGCCGACCTGGCGCTGGAGATCGATGAGGCCCAGGACGTGAGCAGGGAGAAGTACACAAAGGAGTTCCGGCCCATGGGTTCGGCCGCCAACGTCACCACGATCCTCTACGGCACTACCTGGGACAACGGCACGTTGCTTGAGGAGGTCAAGCAGTCCAACCTGGAGATGGAGGCAGGGGACGGCATCAAGCGCCACTTCAGATATGACTGGCAGGACATAGGCCGCTACAACCCGGACTATTCCAGGTTCGTCGAGGCAGAGCGGCAGAGACTCGGTGAGGAGCATCCTCTCTTTCGCACTCAGTACGCCCTGCTGCCCGTTGCCGGTGGAGGGGGGTTCCTGTCACGCCAGCAGATAGCGCTCATGATGGGAGACCATGAAAGGCAGTCCGGTCCTCCGTCGGGCACTGCACAGGGCAGTAAGGGAAAGAGGACCTATGTTGCCGGCATAGACCTGGCCGGTGAGCACGAGCAGGAGAAGATGGAGGCGGGCGCCGACGGCGCATGTGGGGCGAGGGGGCATGATTCCACGGTGATCACCATTGCCGAGGTAGGGGGCAGTAGCCCTGCGCAGCCTGTGCTGAAGGTGGTGGAGCACTACCGCTGGACGGGCACTCCTCACAGCCGGCTCTTTGGCCAGATGGTGGCCATCCTCAGGGATGTCTGGAGATGCCGCAGGATAGTGGTGGACGCCACCGGTATCGGACAGCCGGTGGCAGGCTTTCTCAGGCGGGAGCTGGGCAGGCGGGTCGTACCACTGGTCATCACCGCCAGGAGCAAGTCCGACATGGGCTTCGAGCTGTTGTCCTTCGTCAACTCGGGGAGGCTCAAGCTTTACAGGCAGGACGGCTCCGGGGAATACAGGGAAACCATGCTTCAGCTGGAAAGGGCCAGGGCGCAGTACCGTCCCAATCAGACCATGACGTTCTACGTTGACCCCAAAGAGGGACACGACGATTTTCTGGTCAGCCTGGCACTGGTCGTGCAGGCTGCCGGGGGAACCGGTCCCAGGGAAGCAAAGGGGCGTCTCAGGGAGGACTAGTGTGGTGTCGGGATTGCTTCATCCGATTCTATCGGATTCGCAATGACAATATAGGGTGGTCGCAATGACAGTCGGTCGCTCCCCACCGGAGTATGCCCCGCGGTGAACGGGCCGTAATGAGAGGGCGGGTGGCCGGCTCACACCGCTACCTCACGCTCCTCGATTTCAGGCAAGGATATCCCTCTCTCCCTGAGGCTCTCCAGGTAGACTATGATAGCCTCCTTGATGTTATCCATGGCTTCTTCAGCCGTTTCGCTCTGGGAGAGGCAGCCGGGCAAGGCGGGAACATACACAGTGTAGCCGCCTTCCTCCTGAGGCTCAAGGACGATCCTGTATTTCACCTTTGCTTCCATGCCTGTCATCTTGTCAGGCAATTCCTGGCCCCGCAAGGGATCTCCTCTCCATGCTCCAGCCTGTCTTCTAAGTGCAGGTGGATGGTGTCCTTCATGTTTTCCAGGGCGTCCTCGTAGGTTTCTCCCTGGGTATAACAACCTTGTAGCTCGGGACAGAAGGCGAAATAGCCGTCTTTGTCCCTCTCGATTACCACCGAGAACCGATAGTTCCGCATAGTTGTCCTGCCTTTAGTCGTTCTGTATTACCGTTCTTAGATTCTAGCATGTTTCTTTTTCTTCAGCGAAACTCTGCGTGCGAGGTCGTCTGCCGGAGATGCGACCGGCTGAGATTGCTTCGTCGTCCCGACGTGTCGGGACTCCTCGCAATGACAATATAGGGTGGTCGCAATGACAGTCGGTCGCTCCCCGCCGGAGTGTGCCCCGCGGTGAACGGCCGTATTGAGCGGCCCGGCAGCACCCTACTCCAGCGTGGGCAGGTCCTTGCTCAGCTCGGCCAGGGACTGGATCCTCTTCTTGGTCTCGTCTATCTGCCCCTGGTGCTCCTGCGCGTACTGCGTCGCCTGCTCGTAGAAGTCCTTGATTCGGGGCACGAAGGACAGCTGCGAGAGTATCAGGGTCACGTCCACGTAGTGCTTCTCCCCGGGGAAATCTCCGCCGCGGATCAGCGAGTTGGACGCCAGCTCTTTCACGTAGTCGGCAACGCTCTTCACCATGTCCATGTTAATCTCTTTCTCGGGGCCGGATATGATGTAAATAGCTTTGGCGGCGTCCTTGGGGCTGCACGTGATGGAAAGGTCTGTGATCGTGGCGTCCAGGGCCTGTGTCCCGCGGAAGCTCTCCAGCGCCTTCTCGCGGAAGGTCCTCTTCCTCAGCTCCCAGGGGAAGCGGAACGAAGGCAGCTCGTGTCTGCCCAGCCCGATGGTCGTCCATCCTTCCAGGCTGGCGATTATATCGCCCGCGTCGATCGTCCTCGCTCCCACGTGTTTGGACTTGGTCACCTCGCCCGCGCACATCAGGTCGTAGAAGGGCTCCACGATCATCCTGTTTATGCTGTCTATGTTGCTGATGAGGCTGGCGTCCTTGCGTACGTACCTCTGGTTATCGGCCAGGAAGACGGCGTCCACTATGTCGTAGGTGGACTTCAAACAGGTGGCGGTATTGAAGACGCTCCTGGACTCGGTGGTCTGCTCGTGGTCGAACGGCAGCACGGCCAGTGCGTAGACCGGCTTGCTGATATACCTCTCCTTGATTGCCTTGCATATGATGGGCAGGGCTCCCGAGCCGGTGCCGCCCGCCGTGCCGGCCGCGATAAGAAAGGCGTGTGTCTCGTAGAAGTTGGGACTGGACTTCACGGCCTCCAGCACCTTGTCGCCGTCCTCCTTGGCCAGTTGCGCCCCCAGCTCATTTATCTTGCCCACCCCGTGTCCCAGCGTCTGCCGCAGGCCGAGCAGCACCCGGTGCTCGAAGTCGTTCTTGATGAACTTCAGGCCTGTCAGGTCTGCCTGGTCGGTGTTCACGGCTATAACGGTGGGTGCTATGGTTGCCTTGCGCTGTGTGCGCGCCTTGAAGTTCAGCCTGGCAAAGTGGTCCGCGATCCTGCTGCCGCACTGCCCCAGCCCGATAACTGTTAGCTTCATTATTCTCCTCCTTCTCGGTCTGCCGGTGCCTGTTGTCCCGTGTCCGGCCTGCGCCGCCTAATCGTACATCCTTCTTCTCACCAGGAAATAGTGGCCGGCGCCCCCGGCGCCCAGCACCACGAAGACTATAATAACAACGAACGCCCACAGGGGCAAGCGCCCGGCGCCGAAGGACTGCGGATCGCTCCATTCGCTCTTGTTCTCCGCCCCGTCCACGGCCCGCACTATCCAGTAGTATGTGTCGTGCGGCAGGGCCTCATCTCTCTCAAGTGTGTAGTTTCCCGTCAGGCGCTCTTTGCTGAACACCGGGTCTACGAAGTCTCCGTCGGCGGTTACGTTGGCGCTGGTCGATATCTGCAGGCTGTAGTAGACTCCGCTCACGTCGAAAACCTCCTCCCACCGGAATGCCGGCCTCACCTTCGATGCGAACCCCACCCTGTCCCCGTCGGTCGGCGAGATCAACTCGGGAGTGTCCGGCGGGTCCGACTCCATGGTGAAGACGGCCGGTTCTTCGGTCGTGTTCCCTGCGCCGTCCTCCGCCGTCACCTGTCGCGCTCCGTGCCTGCTCTCGGGCAAGGGGAAGGTGAACTCGAAGCTGCCCTCGTCATCTGCGGTAGCCGTCCCCACCTCGTCGTCCTCGTAGAAGACTGTGACCTCCTCGTCGGGGGCAAAGCCCCGTCCATGGGCGGTCACGTTCATTCCCACGTGTCCCTCGTCCGGGGAGAGAAAGATGCCCGGCCTTATCTCGAAGGTGAGTTCACCGGCGTCTTCTTTAGATGTGAAGTCGCCCTCGGCCGTGACGGTATACTGGCCGGCCGGCATCTCGGGCACCCTGAACGGTTCCTGCCAGTAACCCCTGTTGTCGGC
>PWZA01000210.1 GCA_003567655.1 Dehalococcoidia bacterium | reverse complement strand
TTGATGTGTTGTCGTTTATCGTCTGCCCGGTCCGTTAAGCAGCCATGGATCCCCGAACCGGGGCCATAAGATGAGATATGGCTACCAGGGGTTGTTTTCATCGAAACCCATGTGCTCGATGAAATACTGGTTGAAGTCTGAGCGCCATGAAAGCTCGACGTGTTCGATGAGATCAATGAGCTGCGCTGCCGTATCCCAGTAACTCTTAATCAGGAGAACCAGCGACCCCCCTGTGCTGGCGGCGTTTCCCAGCGACCTGACGATCTGCGGGTCAATCACGGGGATGAGTCCCGTGCGCATGGCGCTGTGACGGTCAACGTAGTTCCCAAGCGCACCGGCCAGATATACCCGTTTTATGTCTGCCACCCCGACATTAAGCTCATCCATAAGGGTCTTTATGCCGGCGGCTATGGCGCCCTTGGCAAGCTGGAATTCCCGCACATCCCTCTGCGTAAGGTAGATTGCCTTCTGATGGGCGCTCTCCTCTGCAGAGGCGACCAGAAAGCTGTTAACTCCTGAACGGGCCACTACCCTGACATTGAGATCGCGTGCTGGTTTCCGGCGGGAGCGAACTATCAGTCCGTTCTTATCGATTATACCGCATTGCAGCAGTACGGCGATCAGGTCGACAAGACCGCTACCGCAAATCCCTTCAGCCTTGACATTCCCGATGACGCGGTAACTCAGTTGGCCGTCCTGAAGGCTTACTCCCTCGATAGCTCCCGCTCTGGCGATCATACCATTGCTGATGCGTGCTCCCTCCAGAGCAGGGCCGGCTGCCGCTGAGCATGTCAGCAGTCGCCGGCCGCTGCCCAGAAAGACCTCTCCGTTGGTGCCCAGGTCCAGCCCCAGCATGATCTCGTCCTGTTGCTCTGCAACACCGGAGGTCATGATGAAGCTGAGCAGATCTCCACCGATGTACCCCGATTTCATGGGCAGAGTGTAGAGCAAGGCCGCCGGATGCAGCTTGAGGCCGACGTCCCCGGCATTGACGATCAGGCCGTCGGTCAGAATGGGGGAGAATGGTGCTTGCGCGATGCCTATGGGAGACAGGCCCAGCAGGAGGTGCTGCATTGTAGTGTTGCCTGCCGCGACGGCAACGAAGATGTCGTCTGGCTCCAGGTCGGCTATGGCCAAAAGGTTCGCCGTTAGCTGGTTCAAATCCTTGAGGATCAGGGACTGCAAGCGTTTCAGTCCCCTCGGATGCTCCTGGCAATACCGGAGGCGGCTGATGAGATCCGAACCATACCTCTTCTGGCTGTTGAGGCAAGAACTGACCCCGACTTCGCTGCCATCTACCAGGCTGAAAAGTTTGCCTACCAGAGTGCTGGTGCCGAGATCGAAGACCAGGCCGTATCTGCGGTTCAGCTGCTCGTCATCCTGCCAGTCCAGCAGGCGTTGTTGATGGAGGACTGCCACGCCGTGGAACTGGCTTTCATCGTGGCTCTGACACAGCATGCGAAGGCAGTACAGGGATGCTGTGACATCTTTGTACTCGGGGCCTAGCCCGAGTTTGATCAGGTCCAGATTCGCTAGCCCTTCATTCTGAATGCTGAAGGGCACGGTAACGGAGCGCTTCTCTATCAGCGGCTCGAGTTGCGATGGCGGCACATATCTGTCAGCAGGGATGTGGCTGGTGGTCAGGATGTTGAAGTACTCAGTAGCGTCCTCCTCTTCTCCGGCTGATATGGCCATGTCGCGGTTTATCCTCGTGCGGCAGGCGAGGCGGATGCCCTGTTCCAGTTCGTCTTCATCGAGTAGGGCTTTCTCTTCATCCGACGGCTCCTCTATCTCGGAAAGGATCTTGACTCTGCACTTGCCGCATCTTCCCAGACCTCCGCAGTCGCCCGCCAGATCAATATCTGTCGATCGCAGCGCTTCCCAGATAGTGTCTCCGCGAGAGACATGGAACCACTTATCATCAGGCAGGACATGCAGCCAGACGTCACGTGTCCTGCGTCTTACTCTGTTGGGCTTTCTTCTCTTGTTACGTTTATGATTCATGATAACTGCAGGGCTCTGGTTGGTGTCCGGCTATTGGTCGTTGAACATGGCTCAATATACACTAAACTCCACGTCACCGGAATACCCGATGGCTTAAGCTGTAAGCTCATCATACTGCGGATCGAAGCAGGGCGGTTAACATCTTCTCCAGATATGAATAGTCCACGTCTGCAACGTCCAGCGATAATCCCAGGAAGCTTGCCACTTCGCCAGCCCTGGGCATGAGGTCTGTGTCTAACGGCTGTCGTATGTATAGCAGCTTTCGATATGAACCAAAACAGGTCTTTTTCATATCCTCGTCCCTGAGTTCCAGTGGCTTCACACAATACTCTTCAAAGTTAAGAAGGAAATCCTTCTCAACAAAGTATGTTCCTGTCATCTCATCAAGAAGCTGCCGGAAGCGATCCCTGCCCAGTAGCATCTCGTAGCAGTAATGGCCAGGCACCTTCAACACGCTATTCTGCTGGCAGAAGTCATCGATATCAGGGAAGCACTCTCCGTAGACACAGATGACTCTTTCACCTCCAGCCTTTGCCGAAGCTGTCTGCTTCTTAAGGCGCCTCTTCAGTTCCTCAGGCTTTAAATGAAGATGGGAGGGCAGGTATGTCAGACGGAGGTCTGGATATCGTTCCTGCAGTCGGAGGTCATCGAAGGCAGGTTTGAACACAGCGCAGGCGATTATTCGCGTGACATTTGTGGACTCATCGGAAGCCATCATGTCAACTGGTCTCTATGCCGGGACAGGTCCTTGCTATCTCCGAGAGCAAATCCACGTCAAGAATGCCGTCCCTGTTGTCTCTGAGTATAGTCCTCACTACATCGGTGGCTCGGCTCAACATGTTGGGACGGCCTCTCTCCTCCCAAACATCGAAGTTATAGCGAACGCTCAACTCGGGATAGAAGAACTCCTCAGTCATATGCTCCACTGTATGGTCTTCCATGACATAGTTTCCGCCGGGACCGACTTTGTCTATCACATCGAGGCCTAGTGTCGCCTCATCGACCTTAATGCCTGCCAGGAGTCTGTGTATGGTGCCGATTATCTCGTTATCTATGACATACTGCTCATAGGAGATTGAGTTCCCCGAGTCCAGGATTCCGGCAGTCAGGCGGACACAGTCCGCTCCGGCCATGGCCACCAGCATGCTGGAGACGCTCTTCTCGACACCTGCCTGGATATCGGGTCTCTTGGCCTCGGTCAGTCCTCCAGAGACGTAAACAGGGAGATTGTAGCGCTTCCCCAGTTCGACTGCGGCAGCATTCATCATCGCCATCTCAACCGAGCCTACGGCCAACTCCATGGTACGCAAGTCCATTGCCATGGGCACTGCGCTGTACAAGACCTTGGCGCCCGGGTGCAGTGTCTGAGCGATGGCGACGCCGGCCAGAGCTTCGGCGTGCATCTGTACGAGGGTGCCGGCCAGGGTCGCCGGTGCAGTAGCTCCGGCTATAGGTGCCGGTGCGCAGGTAGTGGGGATGCCACGGGAGAGGCAAAAGTTGAGAACGTTCAGGGTGGTCGTTTCGAGGGTGAGCGGGCTTATCGGATTCGTGATGACAGAGACGAAGGGTCTCTTCCTTAGGTTGTCTTCCCCTCCGGCGATCAGGCTGGCGAGTTTCCACATCTGTTGAGCACCTTCCAGACTATCACAGCCGCCCATCACGTGCTTAGCCGTCCGATTGAAAGCATGATAGAAGTCGTTCAGATGGTAGTTTCGTGGTGCTACGTCATGAATCTGACATGCGATGACATAGAAGCGGATATTGTCCAGGTGCTCGACCAGAGTTGCCGTGTTCACCACATCCCGTAGCATGGTAAGGCGGTAGCCGCCTGTTCTCATGTCGAGGATGCGGAAGACCCGTCCCCCGTTGGCAAAATAGACGTTACCTTCACCAAGATGAAGGTCGTTCTTGCCGTCACGGGAATAGAGGGTGAACCGGGTCGGTGCGTTACTTAGAACATCGTCCAGCCAGTCCCCGCTGAACCGTACCCTCTGTTCATCATGGTCAACCCGTGCTCCGGCCTGCTTTAACACATCCAGACAGGCCTTGTCCCTGATTCTGACGCCGGTGCGTTCCAGTACCCGGCGTCCGGCGCGGTCGATTTTGCCTATCTCTTCGCTGGTCGGTGATCTGTAATACGGGAGACCTGCTTTCATAGTCGAACTCTTGGTCACCTGGCCCGAAGAATTCGTTCCACTTCTTGCAGCACGCTGTCGGGCTTGGCTTTCACCTGGTGCTCCTTAAGGATCCTCTTTGCCTCAGTATTGCATCGTTGGTAGAGGTCTGTCGCTCCTGACTGCTTCCATGAGTCATAGCGGGAGCGGTCCAGCAGTACGGGCAAGAACTGTGCCTCCATGAAATTCTCGAACGTGTGGTCATCCATGAGGAAGATGGAGCCGGGGCCACCGGTAGCCACCCTGTCTATCGCTTCAAGGGCCAGCGTTTCTTTGTCTACAGGAATACCCCGGTCGAAGAAGCGGCTCATAGCTACCAGTTCATTGGCCATAGTCACCATCTCAAGTGATGAAGTGCTTCCGTACTCCAGAAAACCGACATCGTGAATCAGGTTTGCTCCCGATAGCATTCCTGTGATAATTGAGAACATGGCCTCAGCTCCCGCCTGAGCGTCCATAACCTTGGCGTCTGAGGCACCAGCATATGCCCATATCGGCAGGCCGTAGATCTCGTCGCGCATGTCGGCAAGGGCTGCCTGGGTCAGGCTCCATTCCGGGCAGCCATAAGACACGACCGTGGACTTCATGTCGAGGACGCTGACATTGGGTCCGAACAGGAAGGGAGCGCCTGATTTGGCTAACTGGTGTACAGTAAGTCCGACCAGGTTTTCGGCGATGCCTATGGCCATAGCTCCGGCGAGAGTGACCGGCGCTCCACCGCCGGCATTGGAGCCGGAGGGAAGGCAGATGGGGATCATGTGCTCAGCACAGAAGATGAGTTTCTCCATTACGTTTAGAGGAAAACGCAACGGACTGATAGCCTCCGAGTAGTTAAGCAGGAATGGCTTCCGTCGCAGGTTCTCCTCCCCCGATACTATCTGACAGGCGATCTCGTGTATCCTGGCAATGTCCTTTCCGCTGTCCGCGATAAAGACTATCGGCTTACTCATGTTCTTGATCATCTCCGCGAAGACGTGAATGTATATGTCTTCAACAGGGACATCTTCCGGATTGGCCATCGACATGGCAAAGTCAAGGTGATCCAGGCGGTCGACCAGTCGAGCGAAATCGGCGACGTCGCTCAAAACCGTGCGCCGACGCTGGCCCGTCTCCAAATCCAGAGTGAACGTGGCGTCAGAGCCTGTACCGTAAAACGAGTTGCGGTCTGCCAGACAAATAGCTTCATTCCCGTGCTGATCATATAGGTTGATCTGATGGGGCGCTGATTTCAAGGCACGTTCAACTGCTGCCGCCGGGAGTGTGACCCAGTCACCGCTGGTGACTTTGGCGCCGGCGTCCACGAGCATTTTCAGCGCACCGGGGTGCTCCATCTTAAAACCCGTCTTATCCAGGATTTCCAGCGCAGCCGTGTGGATGGCCCATGCCTGATCACGGTTCAGGACCTGAAGTCGGGGCTTAAATGTAGGTACTTCCGATCTATTCATACTAAACTCCTTGAATTCTCCTCAGGAAATGCCCAGTAACTCCTTCGCCCTGGTCACGGCGGAGCCGGCATCAGATGCATATGAATCGGCGCCGATCTTCTGAGCGTACTTATCGGTAACCGGCGCTCCACCGATCATTATCTTGACTTTGTTCCTGACGCGGGCTTTTTGCAGTGCATCTACAGTGTCGGCCATGGCAGGCATGGTGGTGGAGAGTAACGCGGACATGCCGAGTATGTCAGGGTCCACCTCCTTGACCTTTTCAACGAAGTGTTCGGGAGGAACATCCACGCCCAGGTCGATAATCGTGAATCCGGCCCCCTCCATCATCATGGATACCAGGTTCTTGCCGATGTCATGCAGGTCTCCCTTCACCGTACCGATCAATACCTTGCCCTTGGAGACCACGTCACCCTCTCGGAAGTGCGGCTTGAGCAGCTTCACGCACTCTTGCATCGTTCTCGCTGAGCGTAGCATCTGGGGGACGAATATCTGCCCGCTTGAGAATCTGTCTCCTACCTGGTTCATCGTAGCGATGAGTCCCTTGTCGAGTATATCTTGAGCACTTGTGCCTGCTTCCAGAGCGCGGTGTGTCTCAGCTACCGCCGCATTGACATCGCCCTTGCTAATAGCTTCGGATAATGGCTTAAAGTCACTCATTTTCAACCTCCTTACGCTGATTCTTCAACAGGTTCCAGCCGGCCTAAGCTCATTCAGCGATACGACCGGCCTGGTAGGCATCGATGAAATCGCTGCAGTATTCGTCGCGCCCCAGTAGCATGTTCACGGTAAGCAGAGTTGTCATCAGCTGTTTATCGGTGGGATCCAGAATGACCGCAGATAGACCGTAGGCAATGCACAGGGAGAGGAAGTTGCGGTTGATCATGCGGCGCTGCGGCAAACCAAAGGAGATGTTAGAGAGGCCGCAGATGGTATTGATGCCCGGAAGATCATCCATCATCCTTCTGA
>PWZA01000034.1 GCA_003567655.1 Dehalococcoidia bacterium | reverse complement strand
CTCCCCTTGAGCCCTCGGCCGGATGCCTGCGCAGCGCCTTGAGCTCCCTCCTGGCCTCAGCGATCCTGGCCGTGATGTCCTCGAGTTGCTTCTGCAATTCTTCTTTCTTTTCGTCAGCCATATACTGTGCCTCCGTCCGAGTCCATATCTGCAGGTAACGAACGCCGCCTCTTCCGGGCCCGTGATATTCATAGTAAGCCAACCGGCGCACTCAGTCAATACCCCTGCTGATTGGCCATATCCTTGAGCGGTTACAGCAGGAGCCGGAGCATTACAGGCCCGCTGCTGCTCCTTCCGGGGGGGAGCCTTCAGCTCGCCGGCGAGTGACAGCACGATCGCAGGATGGTACTGCCGTCACGTGCCTTTACATTAGTCAGCATAAGTTATATAATACGCCTTATGTTGACTACTCATTCAAGCGCCTCGCAGCCCGGCAGGCAGAAGGATATCAAAAGCATAATCGGGCTTATCAGGGACCTGATGCTTTCGTCTCAAGCCCGCGAGCCCCAACCCTGGCTTCAACTGAAGCTGACCAGGGAACAGCTGCGCATAATGTTTCTGCTTTCTCACAACGGACGGAGTTCGCCGGGCGAGGTGGCCAGAGCCTTCGGTGTGCCGGGGGCAAATCTAACCAGGACCATCGAGCGCCTTGTCGAAAAGGGACTGGTAAACCGCATGGAGAACCCGGACGACCGCCGCAGCTACATCCTCTCTCTTACTGAGAAGGGAAACCGCCAGATAGAGCACCTGCGGGCCATGGGCGCCGCGAGGATCGCACGAATGCTGGAGAGAATGCCTGACGATGCTCTCGTCTCTCTGCGAGTCGGCCTGGAGGCGCTGATAAGAACGCTCAAGGACGGAGAGGAGATGAATGGACATAATCGAAGCCGATAAGCTGGTGAAGAGGTTCGGTGAACTGGAGGCGGTGCGGGAGGTATCCTTCACAGTCAGGGAAGGAGAGATATTCGGTTTTCTGGGCCCCAACGGCGCCGGTAAGACCACCGTCATAAACATACTGTGCACGCTCCTGCGACCTACACAGGGACAGGCGAGGGTCAACGGGTACGATGTGACCAGAGAGTGCAACAAGGTGCGGCAGTCGATCGGGTTGATCTTCCAGGAGCCGACGCTGGACGACTATCTGACCGCGGAGCAGAACCTGCGTTTCCATGGTTATGCCTACGGCATCCCCAGAGCCCTTCTCGACGAGCGCCTGAGAGCACTCCTGGAAATGGTGGAACTGTGGGACAGGCGCAAGGCGAAGATCCGGACGTATTCCGGAGGAATGAAGCGCCGCCTGGAGATAGCCCGCGGCCTCCTGCACCGACCCAGGGTGCTCTTCCTCGACGAACCGACGCTGGGCCTGGACCCACAGACGCGCCGCCGCATCTGGGACTACATCCATGACCTGCGGAAGCAGGAGAACCTGACCATCTTCATGACCACCCACTATATGGAGGAGGCGGAGAATTGCGACCGGGTGGCCATCATAGACTACGGACAGATAGAGGTCATGGACACCCGGGAAGCACTGAAGGACAGTGTCGGCGGCGACATCATCTCGCTCAAGACGGAGGACAACGAGGAGGCGATGCGCTTGCTGGTGGGCGAGTACAAGCTCTGTCCCAGCATCAGAAACGGAGTCATAAGCTTCGCGGTGCCCCGCGGCGAGGAGTTTCTGCCGGGCTTCGTCTCCGGCTTTCCGGTGCCGATAAGCTCGGTCGGCCTGGCCCGTCCGACGATGGAGGACGTCTTTCTGCAGGTCACCGGGCGAAGCATCAGAGAGCAAGAGGCCGACCCGATGCAGGAGATGAGACAGATGGTCAGAATGCGGGAGCGGCAACGATAATGGCCAACTTCTTCCGCTCCATCTGGGTGATAGCCTACCGTGAGCTTCTGCGCTTTCTGCAGGACAGGCCGCGGATGATCTCATCCTTCTCCATGCCGCTTGTCTTCCTGGTCATCTTCGGTGCCGGCTTCAGCAGGCTCATCGGCCAGATGATGCCCGGGGTGGACTACATCCAGTTCATGTACCCCGGTATCCTGGCCATGCCCATACTGATGACGTCGGTCATGTCCGGTGTATCCATCGTGTGGGACCGGGAGTTCGGGTTCATGAAGGAAGTGCTGGTCTCTCCGCTGAACCGCAGCGGAGTGCTGGCCGGCAAGGCCGTCGGCGCCGGCATTATCGCAATACTACAGGGAACCATAATGCTGGCAGTGGCGCCCTTTCTCAACGTACCCATCGGGCCGCGCACGGTCCTGGCCCTCATACCTCTCCTCCTGCTGCTGTCCTTCTCGCTTTCTGCTCTAGGATTGATGATCGGTGCCCGCATGCGCTCTCAGCAGGGCTTCCAGTTGCTCATGCAGCTGGTGATCTTCCCGATGTTGTTCCTCTCGGGCATCTTCTTCCCCGTTGCCCAGGTCGCCAGATGGCTGGAGATACTTTCCAAGCTGAACCCGGTGACCTACGGGATAGACGCGATACGGCAGGCCTTTCTCGGTGCCGAAGTGGCGGGAATAACCGTCTTCGGCCACACGATGGCTATCGTGGATTCGGCCATCGTTGTGGGATTGGTAGGAGCGGTATTCCTGAGCGGCGCCGTCCGGGCCTTCAACAAACAGGAGTGAAGGCAACTCCTGGCGGAGGATCATGGTGGACCCGCCAACCATACGTGCGGGCCTGCCTCATGTATTCAGGGGGCCGGTGCCGCGGTGAGCGAGTTTATCCGGCCTTCTTTGCCGGCCTGCTGAAGGGCGTAGCTTCGTTCTGGACGATGCCCCTCAGCAACCTGCCCAGGATATCGGAGCCGGTGATGATCCTCTTCTCCTCGTTCCACACTATGATCACGTCTTCGTCGACCACATCATCACCGTGGTGCTGCGGCGTGACCTTAAGGCGGGCGATGGTATCACCGAGCCGCACCTTCCCGTCTTTGATGATTATGGGGCGGTGGCAGTGGACATAGGGGTTAAGAGTGTCCCCGCTAAAAAGCGCGTCCCTGAGAAAGCTGTCCGACTCCAGCACCATTCTGGGCTCGCCCTCCGAGTCTGTAATGACGATCCACTTCTTGCCCGAGGAGTTGATGAGCCTCAGAAACTCATGGTCGATGTCCGGCTTGATGGGCGGAAAGACCGGCCTGCTGCCCCTGAACTCCAGTTCCACTATGCTCCCGGGATCGATGATTTCACCTTCGGCACTGAGAGGCAGATCATCGATGGCCAGGAAGTTCATGGCTCCCTTGCCTTCAACCCTGTCGATGTCACTCTCCGGAGAACTGACATGCATCCTGATCAACTCGCGAACGTCCCTTTCCCTGAGATAACCGATGGCCTCCGGCCCGAGCCATTTATCCAGAATGAGCGCGGTGGGCCTGGCCACGGGGAAGAGGACTACCTGGTAGAAGCGGAGCAGCGGCGACAGCCGCGAGGCGGTGACCAGGGCGTGGCGGGTGAAGTAGGCCTGCGGGATGATCTCTCCCAAGATCGTTATGACCACGGTGGAGAAGAGAAAAGCGAGGACGCCGGCCAGCACCGAACCGGAAAGGAGGGCGAGAAGCACGTTGACCGACACATTGCCCCAGAGTATGGTAACGAGCAGAAAGTTGGAGTCTTCCCTCAGCGCCAGCACACGACGCGCATGCCTGTTGTTCTTGCCAGCCTCCAGTTCCAGTTGCAGCCTGCTGATGCTGAAACAGGCCAGGTTGAGACCGGAGAGCATGGCCGACTGTGAAATGCAAAGGGCTATGCCCACCCATATGAGCGGTGTCATCGAAGGGGCCTCTCATCCGCCTGCCGGGGCATCATCTCTGGCAATCGTCACGAAGCAGCCGTCGTCGCTGTACCCGGGCCCGAAACGGCCGCATCAGCGAATAACTGCTAAGCGAATCATACACCACGGTATCGGCGGGAGGCAACGCTGCCCTCCTGCTCATTCTCTCCTGTCAAGCCCCTCCGGCGGGGCCCGATGGTGGCTCACATACACCGGTGAAAGAGGTATAATAGCTGCCGGTTAGACGATGAGCAGCAAAGGGTTCACGATTTGAGGGAAAAGCGCACTGTTTTCTACGGATGGTGGCTCGTCCTCGGATTGTTCATAATAGGGGCCCTGGCGCCGCTGGGAAGATTCAACGTGACCGCTTTCCTTCCCTTCATGATGTCCGAACTGGGGTGGTCGCGGTCGACAATCGGCCTGGCCCAGAGCATGGCCATCTGGCTGTACGCCTTCTTTGTGCTGGTCGTGGGCGTTCTGGTGGACAGGATCGGGAGCCGTAAGACGTTCCTGATCGGCGGCGCCATAACCATCCTGGGGTGGGTGCTGTTCTCCACCGTGCAGTCACCGTGGCAACTGAACCTGCACTACGGAGTGATCCTGGCACTGGCGGTCAGCATGACTCATTATGTTCCCATCATGGCAACGGGCCGCAAGTGGTTTCGGCGGCGGGCGGGGCTGGTGACCGGAATCACCGGAGCCGCCTGGGCCGTGGGCAACGCGGTGTTCATGCCCGTGATGACGGCAATGGCCCATTCCTACGGGTGGCGTGACACCTCCCTGATCCTGGGCATCTGCTTCGGGCTGATCATCATCGCCATCGGCTTCCTGCTCATCCGCGATACTCCGGAATCGATAGGACTCCATACCGACGGTGAGACGTCGACTCCGGATTCCGGATCCCCGGCAGAGATGGAGGTCTCGTGGACCGTCGGGCGCGCCCTGAAGACAGCACCCTTTCTACTGCTGTTCGTCTCCTACTCCGCATACAACATCGGCATGAGCGGCCTGGCCGCGCACGTGGTGGCCTGGGGCACCGACCTGGGCAGCCCCGAGGCAACCGCCGGCATCTTCTCCACGGCCTTTGCCGCGCCGTGGGCGATCGGCTGCGTGGCCGGAGGCTGGCTGGGCGACAGATACGGGAAGACGCGGATAATGCCGCTGGGGCTCATGATCTGTACCGCAGGCATGCTCTACGGCTGGCTGGGGGTGCACAGCCAGCAGGGACTGGCATTGCTGGCCATTGCCGTGGGCCTGGGTACCGGCCTCCAGGTTTCGCTCTATGTTCCCTTGCTGGGCGACCTGTTCGGCAGGGCGCATGTAGGCTCGCTCTTCGGCATCCTGACGTTTGGCTATGGGGCGATAGGAGGCTGGGGGCCGTTGATCTGGGCGACAGTGCGGGAATCGTCCGGCCACTACAATGCTGCAGCCATGATATCAACGGCCTGCTATGCCATAGGCACTGTGGCCCTGCTGCTTGTCGGTCGGATCAAATCTGCGGGAGATGAAGGACCCGGAGGGCGGGGAATTGGCTAGGTGCTCTTCTCTTTTCGGCAAATACGTATATAATATGGCCATGGAGTCATCGGTATTAAGGTCCGACACCTCCGGCAGCCTCTCCCGCCGCGAGAGGGAGACGGCAAGAACAGGGACAAGGAGGTTCAACAGGCAATGATCAAGCTGGCGCCGTCGATTCTTAGCGCTGATTTCGCCCGCCTCGGCGAGCAGGTGGCAGAGGTTTCCGCGGCCGGTGCAGACTATATCCACGTAGACGTCATGGACGGGCACTTCGTGCCCAATATCACCATCGGGGCACCGGTTGTGGCCGCCCTTCGCCCTATGACCGAGCTACCTCTCGATGTTCACCTCATGATCGAGCACCCGGAGCGGTATATCCCCGACTTCATCGAGGCCGGCGCCGACATCATAACCGTGCACGTGGAATCATCGCCTCACCTCCATCGCACGATCCAGCAGATAAAGAAGCTTGGGGCGAGGGCCGGAGTATCGCTCAATCCGGCCACTCCCCTCAACTCAATTGAGGAGATCGTCTGCCACGTCGACCTGGTCCTGGTTATGAGCGTGAACCCCGGCTTCGGCGGGCAGTCATTTATCGAGGCTACGCTGCCCAAGATCGAGAATGCGCGCAGAATGCTCGACAACATGAAACCGGACGTCGAACTGGAAGTGGACGGCGGCATCACTCCGGACAATGCCCCGGGCATAGTCAGAGCGGGCGCCACCGTGCTGGTGGCGGGCAACAGCGTATTCAAGGCTCAGGAAGGGATAAGCGGGGCGATGCAGCGACTCAGGCAGGCGGCGGGCTAGCGGGCCGTCTTCGTCTGCGTGCGCATGCACCTGGTGCAGATGTTTATCTTCGTCTTCTTCCCATCCAACACTATCGTAGTCCGCTGGACATTGGGCAGCCAGCGCCGCGGGGTATGTCGATTAGAGTGGCTCACATTACTCCCGAATTGAGCCCCTTTGCCGCAGATCTTACACTTCATTGAACCGTCTCTACCTCTCTTTGTTATAAGTCACCTTTTAAGCTATCATGCTAATGATAGCATAATTTCCAGCCCGTGCGCAGGGGAGGCTGAAGAGGCGGCAGCAGATCGTGTTGGACATGCTGTCTGGCTTATTCCGATCATGGGAGCAGAGCGGATAATGGAAGGCATCGATTCGCTGCGGGCTGTTCTCGAGCTGGAGAGAGAGAAGGGCTACACCGATAGGGCGGTAATCGGCGGCCTGGATAAGTATCTGCGCAAGCAGGCCGTCCAGATCAGGGAAAACCTCAGCGACCCGCAACTCGTCAGGGGCTTTGACGCGCT
>PWZA01000143.1 GCA_003567655.1 Dehalococcoidia bacterium | reverse complement strand
GCTCCAGTAAATGCGTGATCCTCAGTTCCAATCGGTGACCATCCCTTGCCGCCGTTGGCATCGGGACTCGCCAACGCCGGATAACCAGCAGTCGTCGAGTCAAGGTCTGTCATCAGAACATAACTGCCTTCCAGGTCCTCTCTCATGGCGTCTAGGTCGTACCAGTCCCATATCTCCGTTGCCGGAGACGCCCTCACAACCGATGACGAAAGCGGCATTGCTAGGCTCAAGATCATGATGAAGGTAATCAGGCTCCACAATATCTTCTTCTGGTTCATCTCTATGCTCTCCTTTGTCCTTTGCTCTCAGCGACGATGACTCCGCAACTCTGGCAGCTGATGCTGCCGTCGCAAGAAAAAGGCCGAGTCCATACACGCATATGAACTCGGCTGACTACCCTCGAGACTATGACGATCCCCTGACATACCTGACCACCAGACCCTGTGTCTCAGTATCGGCTGGCACTATTGTACCAGCGTCGCTGAGGAAGTTGTCAATAATTCCGGCGTGACGGAAATGAGATACTGCCGAGTCAGACGTCACACAATGTGGACTTCCGTGCAATATCAGGTGGCTCTATCCCACAGACTAGGGGCTCAGAAAGCCTCTCAACGCTAGGAGTACCCGATGAAGGAGAGGCCTTCTTCTCGGAGCCACCTTTCGTCTTCGCGCTGTGCGGTGACCTACTTGTCGAACAGATTCATCACTAAATGCCCAAGCACAGTACGTTCCATGCCTTGATCTAGAGATGGCCACTCCGGCGGACTTGACTCGTGAGCTCAACAAGTACTCTCGGTGTCCTGCCTTGCTTCTCAGCCAAGAACTTACTATCGCTCTTGGGGTTATGTCCCCCTTGCCCCCGCACAGGTTCTCACCACCTCTGAAGGCAAACCGCTTGGAATGGATCAACCTCCCCACCTTGGCACAATAGTCTGCCTGCTGCTTAGCCAGGTAGTACATCTCTTGGTTCCACCTAACAGGCGGTACACCCCGCTTCTTGCGCTCTTCATTAATGAGCTTGTGAACTACTGAGTTAGCACTTGGCAATGAATCTCCCCTTCTTGTTCACGACCGACAATCGCGGAATCTGTACCGCGACAGGACTCCAACAGGAAGGCCCGTCGCTACGAAAGATATTGCTTCTAGGACAGCCTCTAGTATCATAATCCACATCTTTGTGGTTAACTCTATAGCATCCCAGTGGCAACATGTGAAGGCCCGTCTCACACCGATGATCAGCCGCCCTGGCTCACTGACTGATCCCTGGTGCGTAGAGCGCTTCCTTGACATGCCCCCTCAACCTCACTTGATACTTGCCGGTAGCGTGGTTGCGACGGTAGCTGAATATATTCCCCTTAAGCTCCCCACCAGAATCTAGTTCTTCACTATCAATCTTCACCCATTCCTCAAGGTCATCATAGACGATGTCATGCCAGTTGTGGTCTAAGAGCAGTATTGAACGCGGTGTATATAGAGCCTCTTTGATGCCGTGGCTCAGCCGGACTTCGTACTTCATGTCCTGCGAATCGTATCTGTATCTAAACGTACTACCCTTAATTATCTCTCCGTTGTCAAGCTTAGTCTTGTTCTCTTTCACCCAAGCCTTCAGATTTTCATAGGGTATAACATGCCAGGCATGGTCATCCAGCCAGATCGCATTTGGGAGAGCTTCTGCGTATATCTTCAGTTGATCAATCTTGGCAGCTACATTGATCGAGAAATCCATCCGCCCGCTTTCCGCGTCAAACGCGAACAGGTGGTCGAGCGATTTGCGGCCTCCAGCGTCTTCAGTATAGCTACCAGCATCAACCTGGTAGAAGACGAGAGATAGCTGCAAGAACTCATTGAGTGATAGCCCGGCTTCAGCTGCCATTTCGCCCAACTGCTTGGTTGCCCTCCTGCCACTGTAGAGCCCCCTGACATAGCTACCTAACACATCTTCTGATGCAAGCGACGTCGCGATTCTTATCTCATGTTCACTGAAAGCAAGCTGACTCAGCACAGTACGCATAATCTCAACGGTGTAGCGATGCTGATTATGCCTGTCGCCGGTCTTCTCAATTGCGCGAGCCTTCCCAACATCATGTAAGGCAAGGAAAATTCGGAAGAAAGTCTTGCTCACGTTCGCAGGCAATGCACGAGCAGCAAAGTATTTCTCAAATTGCCCGATAACCATTAGGGTATGCTTCCGAATCGAGTACTTCTCTCGCACACCAGATGATGCATCAAACTCCTTACCAAGGTCCCTGGCGAACAAGGCCACCAGTGCCTCTGGAGCAAACTCATAACTCTCTAACATCTTGTCTAGCTCTGTTCTTGTGAAGGATAGCTTGTTTGCCTTGCCAATCAGTTTAGATACTCTGTTCCACACCATTGACTCACCTCAAACGGGCTGTAATAGCGGTTGGCCCATAACATGGGGGAAGGCCATCGTAACACTACCAGAGACTCGCTTTCCGCTCTTCTGTTGTGCCGCCGACCTACCATCTCTCCGGTTCACTCCCAATCGTCCGCATTCGCTTCATCGAGTCCAAGTTCAAGGACAGTAGGTGGCTGAGACTTACCGGCCTATAGCCCACCACCTCTGCGCTAACATTTATCGTCTTGTTGTCGCCGTTGATGAAAGGATACCTGTCGAGTGCGTTGTTGTGAACGTGGCCATGGATTATCCATCCATCCCAGTTCTCAAGCTTATGTCTCTGTTCTGGTGTCTGAGCCCGGTCATGTGGGTTCGGGTTATGAATCAGTAGGAAGTCATATCCATCTACATGTAACTCCTTGAACTCGTGGAACTCTATACCAGTTTGGCCTCGATCGTGACCCCCCAGGATAGAAACTATGTTCCCGGTGAGTTGGTCCCTCCAGTAACGCGCAGGCCTATGTCGCCGTCCGAACGTCCAGTCGCCCAAGAAGTACACCGTATCATTATCTCCCACCGTGTCGCTCCAATTGTCCTTCATGACCTTGTTCATCTCTATCACGCTAGAGAATGGTCTGCGACCGTATGCGATTATGTTCGCATGATCAAAATGAGTGTCTCCGACGAAATAGACCGACCTCTCCGACATAGGTGCGGGCTCCTGAGCAGATGGTGTGCTCTGGAGCTCCTTGAGCTTCTCAATGGTTCTTCTCCACCAGTATCTACTGAGCGCTTGTCTGCGGGACAGGATTCTCCTTAGAACCAGATCATACTCAGCCTGGATCCGCCCTCTCTTTCCCAGGATAGTGATTCTGAGGAGGTGTTGGTTGATGGCTGGATCATGCTCCTCGCCCGTGCGAAGGAGGTGTCTCCTGACGAACTCGAAGAGCCTGGTAATGGGAGAGGCCTGACTCCGCTTGAAGGCTTCTACACTGCACTGAGTTTCAGCATACTCGGCCAATTGCTCAAACTTCGCCCTGTCTCTTGGGTCATACTTGCCGATCGAGCAGTGAAACCTATGGTGCCGACTGCGGTCGTAGGATCTGCAGGTATGCCTGATTCTATCTTCTGAGTGCAGTAGGCTTTGCGCCATCTCGTACCGCAGTTGATCAAGCAAATGCGAAGGCTCCAGGTCGAGGTAGAGCCAGTTCGCATCCTGATTCTGGAACTCACCACGCTTCACGCCGAGCTTGAAGGGAACCAGATTGTACTTCCTACCCGTGCTCGCGACTTCCCGAACTACACGTGGGAGGCTGTGTGTCTCCGCTGGCCCAAACAGCGTTATGTGTGGTACGAATCTTCGCTCTCTACGCCTTCTGACTCCGAGCCTCTTGGCCTCTCGGATAGTACGCGCTCGGGCCCAACCCGCATACTTCCGGGCATAACCCTTCAGGCGAAACTCGACTAGAAACCCAGCCATTCCGAGATCCTATCTATCAGGCTCATCTTCCTCTGCCTCGCTGTGCTATGTTTCTTGTAGCTATAGTATTTCTCGATTATCTCTCTGGTCACACCTGAGATCCTAACTCCGGATCCTGGTTGATAGAAGGCCACATGCCTTATTTCGTGTCGCGGCATCGGGGTACCGTGTGCTTTGACTAAGCATACAGTGTGATAGTCCTGGAAGTGGCCGTGTCCGTGTGATCTGTGCACCTTGCCAACATGCCGGAAGAGGTGTTTCCCGTAGTACGGCTTCAGTCCGGTCTCTTCTCTGAGTTCTCTCTTGGCGGCACTGGTTCTGGATTCACCCCGCTTGGCTTCACCGCCGGGCAATAAGAATACCCCGCCTCTACCAGCGGTCACAAGGATCCCTTGTGCTGTCTCAACTATTGCTGTTCCTCTACGGCGTTTCCTAATGGTGCCCATAACGCATATGCCCTTCCACTGACGCGAGTTCTCAGATCGACGCGGGTGTCTGATCTGCGAAGATCTCCCTGGGCTCATAGGCTTTTTGGCCTGCGAACTCAAGATAGTCCAGCTCCTTGAAGCTGTAGACTCGAGCCACGACATTGCGGGGGAACTTCCTTGTTCTCTCGTTGTACTGCTGGGCTACTCGATTGTATTGCAGTCTTGCCTTGCGGAGTCTCCTCTCTACCACGGAGGCTCTTTCCATTAGGGACATGTGCATTTGATCGGCTTTCAGATTTGGATATCTCTCAAATACAGCCTGAAGCTTGAGATAGGTGTTTTCAACTTCGGAGGCGAGCTTCACCTTCTCGTTGAGGTCTGCATCCCTTTTCCACCTGCTTCTGGCTTCGATAACATCCTTTAGAGCTTTGTACTCGTGAATATCGTATTTCTTGGCTATCTGCGCAAGGGCATGGATGTTGTCCAGTCTTTCCTGCATTATCACGTCAACATCCGCGAATTTGCGCTCGGCCCTCGTAATCCAGTATTGAAACTTGTTGTAGACACTTATCCACCCCCTGATGAGCACCCCAACGAGTATTGCAGCAACCACGCCAAACACTATCCACATTATCGTTGCTGTTTCCATGGTTCACCCCCTATACTTGGAAGTAGTCCTTGTTGTTCAGCCTCTTAGGCTTGATCTCAGCCTCAAAGTACCGGATCATCTTCTTGATGGCCTCTTGTTTGGTATTGAGAGCATGCACAAGCTTGTAGACTTCAACGATTGTGTCCTCCTCCCTCGACAGGTCTATCTGGATCTTGGCCATTCCCTCACCTCCTAACAGGAACCGGCATACAGTGCATGCTTCTTGTAGAGTATGATTGCCTATATCACCATATGATATCATATCACGCTATGTTATGCAAGACACCGGTTTCGCATATTCGCGGTGCCTTCCTGGGACATAGTGGCATCACAGAGAAGTCGACTCCGGGGGAATCAGGCGATTAGCCGGGAATCGAGAATACAGCTGTCCATGCAGGGGTCGTTGAAGACATCCAGTGCCCTTACCCGCTTCTGGGGTGGTGATACAAAGGCTGTTGAACAGCTCGCTAGATTGTTACATGTTTCTACGAATCTCCATGCTTGAAGATCAAGAACCATGATATATTACTTATGACTCAAGGTCGAGCAGGATTGCCGGAGTCCGTAACCAGGCCACATTCTACGAAGGAAGGAACCGGTGAACATGGAATCTGATTGCAGGCACGTTGCTCCGAATGACAGCAGATTCGCCGCGCGCATGCGTTTTCATCAATCGTGGTACCGTCACTATGTGCTTCATCTTTCACCAGGTGCAAACCCGGCAGCACGCGGTCACATCTATGGAAACATGCTCCGCGACAAAGATGGTACTGCGGGGCGGAACTTCTTGACCGATGACATCCACAAACTAGCCGAGAAACGGATGAGCGACAAGACTGGAACCGTGGAGTGTGAACGGTTAAGAAGGAATATGCTGAGCAGTCAACCGATGTGTTTCAACCTTTTCGGTCCTGCTGCCAATGACCCGTCGTTCGGAACCCAGCTATTCAGCGGATTGCCGGGACTACCTTCAGATATTCAAGTCAGAAAGATTTGTTTTGAGTTTGCACCCGATAGGACGACACACCTCGACGATAAGACTGCCTTTGATGCCTTCGTCGATTATGCTCGCCCAGGTGGGTCTAGGGGCTTCATCGCCATAGAGACCAAGCTAACCGAGCCGTTCTCCCGGGCTAGTTATGACTTTGCGCCACGATACAGCCAATGGAAAAAAACCCCCGGATGGTGGTGGAAGCATGGCACCGAAGTGGCGTTCGCCGACAAGAGTGTCAACCAAATCTGGAGAAACCATCTCCTGTCTTTTGCTCATTTGCACCAGAGGAACAACGTCTATTCTGAAGGCTACTGTGCTGTGGTATACCATGAGGATGATACTGCCTGCAGCGACGCTCTCCGCCGATACCGATACCAACTTCGTGAAGAGGCTTTGGCCACTCTGCTGGACTGGCCTCTAGGCAATGTCATAGACCGCTGGTCTGAGGAGAGCATGCCTTCCGTTCATCGAAAATGGATAGATGGATTTCGACGACGATATCTGACTCTAGAAGAGAGCCAGCAGGAGTGGGATGAGTTCCGGAGTAAGCAGCGAACCTCTAGTCGATCGATCTGACGCCAAATCCTGTCGAGACAGTTGGCCGCAGAGGTCACCTTTTGAGTTATTGTGCAACGAGAGGCGGGCCGATGCGTCATACGACCGTGAAATAAACCACGGTCTCGGTCTGACAATCTGATATCCGGATGTATCAGATATCACGGGACGGATTGCCAACTCAGAAAGGGATAAGTCTGCCCATCAACGATGTTCCAGGTGTAGACGGGGTTGATCTCGCCAGGACTGACTGCAGCTATGTCCCATGGTTCGTCGAGCCCTTCGGTCGTCGTGTTT
>PWZA01000012.1 GCA_003567655.1 Dehalococcoidia bacterium | reverse complement strand
ATGGCTGACGAAAAGAAAGAAGAATTGCAGAAGCAACTCGAGGACATCACGGCCAGGATCGCTGAGGCCAGGAGGGAGCTCAAGGCGCTGCGCAGGCATCCGGCCGAGGGCTCAAGGGGAGCGGGAAGGGGAGTCTTCCTTTCAGGCAGGGAGCGGATGGCCGAGGCCGAGGAGGCGGCAAGGCAGCTCCGGATTCTGGAGCAGCAGGAAGAGGAGGTACGGGCCGGATTGGAGTCCGAAGAGGGTTGACCACGGCTCAAGCAGGCACACACTGTCGATGCCGGAGCCCGGGCATTCATCATCTTCAGAGGAGGCATTGTTGTGGGTAGAGAACAACCCGATGTATTGATCAGGCTTGCCGAGAACGAAGAAGCCATCGGCACGCTGTACGGGGAGTATGCCGCGCGTTTTCCTGACTACGCCGGCTTCTGGTATGAGATGGCCGGTGATGAGGCAGAGCATGCCGGCTGGCTGCGCGGTCTTTCGTCCGGCGCCGGCCCGGGCGGACTGCCTGTCGACGAAAACAGGTTCAACCTGCGGGCGATCGAGACCTATATGAAGTACCTGCAGGAGGAACTGGACAGGGTCAGGCGTGGGGAGACGCCCCTCCTCAATGCCCTCTCGGTGACCCTCTACCTGGAGGAAAGCCTCATGGAGCGCAAGTATTTCGAGGTGCTTGAGGCCGACTCGCAGGGGCTGAAGCGCGTGCTGCGCGACCTGTCCGCGGCCACCGCCTCCCATGTCGCTAGGGCCCGCGAGGCTCTCGACCGCTACAAGCAGACGGCCTCGTCCGGCTGATCAGCCTCCGCCCCGTTCACCGCCCCGTGAAGGCTGCCGCACACTAATAATATGATCAGCCTTCGCCGGTGCCGGTTTGCTCCAGGGGCTTCAGGAAGGAAGTATCATTGTGCGCCTTGAGGACGAAACTGTCGTTTTCATGAACGAAGGTCGTAATGGCGCAGTTGTCCATCTTTACGTTCCAGAAGAAGGTGTTGTTCAGGCCCATTAGGCCGCAGATCAGCACCCTGTGTACCAGGTGGTGAGATACCAGCACCACCCCGCCCCGGTGTTCCTCGATTATTCTGTTCACCAGGCTGATGCCCCTCTTCCTCACGTCCGTCAGGCTTTCGGAGTGATGTGCCAGTCCCTTCCATTCACCGTGGTCGTAATCGATCAGCTCGTGACACTCTATGACCTTCAAGCGGTGCAGGAGGGCGATCGCCTCTGCGGTGCTCAGGGCTGGCTTCAGCAGACTGGAGTAGACTGCCTCGATGGGCACGAACTCAAGGTGCTCGGCCAGCAACTCCGCCTGCTTGAGGCCGGTTTCGTTCAGGTCGGCATCGGCCCCGGCGCCGGGTGCCTCCTCGACATTCCAGTCGGTGTCGCCGTGTCGTACCAGCATGATCGTCGTCATCTGGCTGCTCTTTCCCCGTTCGTGTTCCCTATTCATTATAGCAAATGAGAGCACCGGCGCAGGAAGGGTCTTCGCTTCCGGCGGCCGCGGAAACCGTTTCTCGGCCGGCCCTGCCGGCCGGCATCGCCCCTGCGGCAGGTGGAGTCAAAAGGTACGTTGTGTGATGCCTGCTGCGCCCCGTAGCTCTTTCAAGATATAATATAGAGAGGTGAGGAGAAGTGAAGCGGCAGAGCGGGGCAGACGGACAGGGCATACTTCCTGTGCCCAGGACCGGCGAGGAAGCCGGGCGGGTCTACGACAGGCTGAGCAGGTTTTACGGGTACACCGTGGGTGCGCTCGGGCGCAGGTATTCCGGGATGGCGCTGCGTCGGCTGTCGATCGGCGAAGGCGAGACGGTACTGGAGATCGGGTTCGGCACGGGTTACTGCCTGGAGGTAATGGCGAAACTCGTCGGCGAAACGGGTAGTGCCTGCGGCGTCGATATCTCCCCGGGCATGATCGGAAAGACACGGCGGAGACTGGAGAAGGCCGGTCTGCAGAAGAGCGTCGAGCTATGTTGCGGTGATGCGACTTGCCTGCCCTTTGCCGGCGGTGCCTTCGATGCCGTCTTCATGAGCTTCGCCCTTGAGGTGCTCGACACTCCTCAGATAGCGGAGGCGCTGGCGGAGATAAAAAGGGTGCTCAAGCCCGGGGGGCGGCTGGGCGCTGCCTGCATGTCGAAGGAAAGAGGAGAGTCGGCGGCGGTCAGGGTCTACGAATGGGCACACAAGAGGTGCCCGATGTACATCGCCTCCAGGCCCATATATGCCGAAAGGGCCTTTCGTGACGCCGGATACCGCATATCAGACAAGCATTCGTTAAAGATATTCGGGTTGCCGGCCGAGATCATCGTCGCCCTCAGGCCGTAGGTGCGAAGGCATTGACCGGCAGGCGGCGTCCCCCCAAGCTGTCATTGCGAGTCCCGATGTCCCGACTCCGACCTGAGTCGGGGCCGAGGACGCGCGATAGAATCGGCGAAATCGCGAAGCCGCTATCACCTGCCGTGTCATTGCAGCCGATGTGAAAGCGGGAGGCGCCCCCCCCAAGCTGTCATTGCGAGTCCCGATGAAATCGGGACGTGGCAATCTCACAGGCTTTGCATCTGGTGCGACCGCGCGTATAATGGAATGAAGGGCCTGAGCGACTAACGCCCATGTGTGTGACACGAAGCGCGCCGTGCGGTCGGTCGGCCTGCAAAGGAGGTGAACTGATGGGCTTTATCAGGGGCGTCTACGCTGTGGCCATAGGGGTCCTGATCGTACTTCTCGTCATCTTCGGTATCCAGGCCTTCTACTCGGGTCCTCCGCCATTCACCCGCGACCTTTGGGACCCCCGGTTGTGGCCCTCGTATTGCCCTGAAGAAACGGACCCGGCGGATCTCGAAAGGGAGCTAACGAGGCGCATGGAGGAGTATCGTGAGCAGAGGGCAGTGTATTACACGAACGTATTCCTTGTTGTCCTGCCCCTGGGGGCGCTCCTGGCCGTGGGCGGCACATTCGTCCGGCGCAGGCTCGATGTCTTCGGGGCCGCTTTGGTTCTCGGCGGCATGGGTACGATGATCTACGCGGCTGTGCCCTATCACCTGGACAGCCTGTTGAGATTCGTCGGCATAGCCGCCGCCCTCGCCGTGCTCATATTCGTGGGGTTCACGGTCTTCAACTCCTCGGGAGAAGACTGAGCAGGCGGCGTCCCCCCCTCAGCTGTCATTGCGAGTCCCGATGTCCCGACTCCGACCTGAGTCGGGGCCGAGGACGCGCGATAGAATCGGCGAAATCGGGACGTGGCAATCTCACAGGCTTTGCATCTGGTGCTGCCACGCGTATAATGGAATGAAGGGCCTGAGCGACTAACGCCCATGTGTGTGACACGAAGTGCGCCGGGCGGTCGGCCGGCCCGCAAAGGAGGTGAACAGATGAGCTTTATCAGGGGCGTCTACGCTGTGGCCATAGGGGTCCTGATCGTACTTCTCGTCATCTTCGGTATCGGAGCCTTCTACCCGGCCAATGCAATGGATGTGTTCATCATCGTCTTGCCCCTGGGGGCGGCTCTTGCCGTCGCCGGTGCACTCGTCCACGGCAGGCATGGTATCTTGGGCGCCAGTTTGATCCTCGGCGGCACGGGCACGATGATCTTTGCCATTACACCCTATCGCCTGGACAGTCTGTGGCGGTTCATCGGCATAGCCGTAATCCTGGCTGTGCTGCTCGTCGTGGGCCTGAAAGTGCTCCCTGCCTTGAGAAGCGACTCGGCGGACTAGCCGGGCGGAGGCCGCGGCGGCAGCCCCCAAGATGTCATTGCGAGTCCCGATTAAATCGGGACGTGGCAATCTCACAGTTTTTGACACTCGGACTGCCGCAGGGGGAGGGGGCACTGTCTCTCCGGGCCTACTCCTGCAGTTGCTTCCCGACGCTGAACGCCTCGCCTATCGGCTCGCCGAACCTGCAATACTGGTTCACCGGCGGCATTGCCCAGAGGAAGGGCTGCATCTTGTCGGTATCGGGTGCGCCGTCGGTCAGGCATGACTCCGTGGCGTGGATCTCCTCTATCTGCCCCACGATCAGTTCATGGCTGCCCAGGTGCAGGGTATTTGTCACCCGGCACTCCAGGCTGACGGGGCACTCCTCGATCATGGGCGCGGTGCCCAGCTTTCCGTAGAAGACCGTGAACTTGCAGTCGGCTGCCTTGTCCCTGTCGCGGCCGGAGACGAGCCCGCAGTAGTCCGTTTCCTTCACCAGGTCCACGGACGGGATGTTCACCGAGAAGGTGCCGTTCTGCTGCACGCCCTTCAGCGTATGGCGCTTGTGCTGGAAGCTGACCGAGATCGAGGGCGGACTGCTGGCCACGATTCCGCACCAGGCGTACGTCGAAAAGTTCGCTTTGCCATCGACGTTGGCCCCGACCAGTACGGCGGGCACGGGATAGAGACGCGTTCGCGGACCGATTGCTACTTTAGGCATTACAAAAGCCTCCTCTCTTTTCGGTTCGAACGCCGGCACCGCTCCGCCCGCTGCCTTGAGCCCCGGGTCGTACGGCACTGCGCGGCATCCTTCCGCATTATACCGCAGGTGGCCCGGGCTCGAGAAACGGGAAAAGCCCGGGCTCGCTGTCTGCAGCCTTGCAGATTACACAAACGCGGGAGCCGCATCGTCGGTATTGCGCAAAGCGCCCGTTGCTGGCATAATCGTCGGCATAGAGAAATAGTCAAACAGGAGGTGATATGGAAACGACACTTCAGAAACTGCGGCGCTTTAACCTGGTCATGGGGGCGGTCCATCTCGTCCAGGGCGTGGTCATGGCCTTCCTTGCTTCCAGGGTCATCCAGCAGATAGCGGAGTTCCAGCCTGTCATCACGCAGTTCTACCTGACCTTCAACCCTGAGACGAGTTCGCTGGAGGTGGCCTCCAGGGAGCTGTTCGAACTGCCGTTCGGCTTCCTGGTCGCGTCTTTCCTGCTCATCTCGGCCATCGCCCACGGCCTGATCGTCCTCATGAAAGAGAAGTACTTCGCCGGGCTGAGACAGGGCATCAACAAGTTCCGCTGGTTCGAGTACGCCTTCAGTTCCTCCATCATGATCGTGCTCATAGCCACCCTCTTCGGGATCTACGACATCGCCTCACTGGTCCTCATCTTCATCGTCAATGCATCCATGAACCTCTTCGGCCTGACCATGGAGCAGCTCAACTCCGGGCGCGAGAAGAAGGACGTCAACTGGGGGCCGTTCGTCTGGGGCTCGATAGCCGGTATAGCTCCCTGGATCGCCATCTTGCTCTACATGTTCGGGACCGGCAACTTCGGCATGGTGCCCTGGTTCGTCTGGGCGATCGTCGGCACCTACTTCGTGGCCTTCAACACCTTCCCCATCAACATGATCCTGCAGTACAAGGGGATCGGGAAGTGGAAGGACTACCTGTACGGTGAAAGGACCTACATCGTGCTCAGCCTCGTGGCCAAGTCCATCCTGGCCTGGCTGGTGCTCTTCGGCGCCATGCAGCCTTAACGACCGACAGGCAGCGGATCGCCGGGGGGCCGGGCCCGGTCGGTACCGAAAGCATCTGCCGGTTGAAGCGACGGTTGGCTCGCGCCTCCCGCCGGTGCCTCCCGGAATCGAGGCGCGCGCATCAGCGGCCTTCCTTCGGGCCTTTCGACCCGGGATCGTCCCGTGCCGGGAGAGGGCTTCCGCCTTCGGAGTTGTCGTAGGAGATGAGGCGGACGGGGTAGTTGATCACTATGCCCTCCCGGTTGAAGCGTGAGTGAAGACGCTTGATCAGCTCGCTCTTCACGCGGAAAGAACCGACCCGGTCTCTGGCATACAGCCAGATCCAGAAGTTGATGTTCGAGTCTCCGACCTCGTCAAACGCGAAGAAGGCATCGTCCGTCTTCGCCGCTTCCGGCAGGTCCGCGATAACCTCCCGTGCTACCTCCAGGGCTACCTTTTCTACGTGATGCAGGTCGCTGCTATAGCTGACACCCGCCTCCACCATAACCGCCATCTTCATGTCCGGCCCGTGATAGTTCGTAACTATCGTTTGTACCAGACGGGCATTGGGTACGATCATCAGGTTGTTGTACAGCGTGTGAACGCGTGTGCTGCGCCAGCCCACGTTCGTGATAAAGCCCCTCTCGCCGCTGTCCAGTTCGATGTAGTCGCCGACATGGAATGTCTTGTCGAAGACAAGCTGGGCACCGGCGAAGAAATTGCTGAGGGTCGGCTGGAGCGCCAGGGCTATTGCCAGGCCGCCTATGCCCAGGCCTGCCAGCATGGGAGAGATGGCGATTCCGAAGTGCTGCAGTAAAACGAGTACTCCGATCGCGACGATGATCGTCGTGGTTACCCTCTGTGTCAACTGCGCGAGGCTCGGGCGCACCTTTCTTCTGCGCATATACCAGTTCATCCACGGCCGCACGCTCAACGCTATCATGTGGGTGACGAAGACTATGGCAACTGCTGCTGCAGCTCCTGTCACATAAGAGTGCCATGCTTCCAGGTAGGACAGAGAGCGAAGCGCCAGGAGAAACCCTTCCGCTATCAAGAAGATGAAGATGGGCCTGGAAATCGACCGCAACAACTGCGGCAGGAAGGCCGTCTTGCTCCGCCTCTGAATTCGTCGCCCTGCACGTCCCAGTACGAAGACGATAAGCCAGGCCGCCAGAGCAAAGGCGGCCAGTATGCCGCCTGCCCATGCACCTTCCAGAAGAGGTGAACCCGATGTAATTTCCGATATCATCTGTTACTCCCTTGAAGCTGTACCACGCCGGCAGCTTGTGTCCTGCTTATTGTATCTATTCTATCACGGGTCGGGAACCCCTCAGAACGGCGGGAGCTTCGGGGCTGCGCTCCT
>PWZA01000149.1 GCA_003567655.1 Dehalococcoidia bacterium | reverse complement strand
GAGTTAGGCTTCACACCTCCAGAGCAGGACCTTTCATCAAGTGCCCTGCCAGTAGACTCACGATCATCCACCACTGTGATGTCCACTGTCAACGGCCAGGTCTCAGCCGGACGCTCCGCTACCAGGACTACCCACAGCCTTCCTTAGAAACCGGCGCTGTACGCGCTACAGGCAGGGTGTTCACTTCATTGCCCCGGCGACCCGGCCTGCCTTGTGTACTCATCTACCCGCCACAATGCTGCTCCCCCCGGAGGCCGTTCCCACAGGCCTGTCTGCCCTGACTCTGTTTTGGTACCCGGAGCAGTGCTCGAGTCAGCAGCGACGGTTTCCGGCCGTCTTAGACCTGTACAGAGGGTAAACAGAAGACGGTGTTGTTGTCATGATTCGGGCTTTCCGGCCGTCAACAGATGTTAGAAGGGGGGAATGGAAGTGTAAATGAGCAGGAGGTGACCAATGTGAGAGAGGTTAGATCGATAAGCGCCCCGAAACACCATGAAAAGGAGGACAAACAATGACAAGGTTAGTTTCTAAATCCGGACAGATGATCATGAAGGAGGTCAAGAATATGAGAACCCCGAAGGTCAAAGCAATAGCGGTATTCCTGCTCTGTGCACTGGCTGTGCTCGCCATACCTGCACAACCTGTTTCGGCCAGCAAATGCTACCCGCAGGCACAGGCAAACCTGACAGCAGATGTCATAGACCTGGAGATCAATCCTGCCGAGGCCACTCCCGGTCAGAAGGTTACTGTGCGCGCTCTCGTCGCCAACCCGGGTGATGAGGAGCAGGTATTCACCATCGAGTTGGAGATAAACGGAGACATCATCAGTTCCCAGGATATCACGCTCACAGCGGGTCAGTCTCAGTTCGTCGATTTCACATACACACCGGAAGCCCCGGGTACCTACACTGTCACGGTCGGCCGGATCTCCGCAACCCTCGAGGTCAGCACCCAACCTGAAGAGCCCGTCACTCCACAGCCCGAAGGCAAGTTCAGACAGGGGCCGGTCGTAAGACTCCGGCCAGTCACCGATCAGATTTCATCATCGACCGACGGGCTCGTCGAACTCTTCTTCTCCAATCCCGGCCTCAACGAGGTTACACTGCAGGTTGATGTATATATCTCCGTTCCCAGCGGTATTCATGTCTACGGTGAAGGCTTCGGATCCGCCGCAGGTGCAGGAACGGTCTACGGCCAGTTCACTGTCCCACCCGGCATGGCAAGAACCGTCTACCTCAACATAAAGGCTGACCGGACCGCTGTCGGTAACAGCTACTTCCTGCACTTCCAGGGCAGCTACTGGCCCGACGGCAACAAGGATGCCTGGAACCCCATATCTCTAACACATCCTTTCAAAGTGCTCGAGGCGTCCCCTAACCCCATGGACCCCAAGCCAACCCAGGACATACCAGGGGATGAAGCCGGCGGAATCTCCTGGACATGGAGCGGCTGGGGCAGGTGGATAATCCTGGCACTGGTAGTCCTGGCAGGAATAGCTGTCATAGCAGCAGTCATGTCCCGCAGGACGGAGGTAAGCCTCGAGAGATAAGCAACAGGCATAAGAACCGTGACAGCCAATGACCGGGCTGACACGACCGGTATCAACGGGGTGCAGGACTGGGGGAGTAGAAGAACACTCGTGAGAATCAATGCCCTGCTGTTAATGGTGTGAGTAAGCACACCAGCCCCGTTAGCGCTTCCCGGATCACAGTATTCCGCTTCTAAAGGTTAGGAATGGTGCAGATATCTTGTACAGCCTGCAGCATACAACCAAACAGCGCTGCGATTGACCGGCGTGGATGAATCACCTTAAAGGAGGTCTGACAATGAGCAGAAAGAGGCTCTGGCTGAGAAACGCACTATACGTTGCGATAGGCATATCGCTGCTGCTTTCTGCAGGTATCTACTCACATCAAGATGCACTTGCTCAGACTGGCGAAGTGAGTATCCATCTACATCTGGACAAAACCACTGTATCGGTGGGCGAGGAGATACAGGCTACCCTATCCATCGCTAACTCAATAGCAGAACCTCCGATCCAGGTCAGGTTGATCCTGAAAGTGCCCCCTGGCATGAGCGTATCCTCTACAGAGCACCTTAAGGCAGGTGCCGGTCAGTACATCGGTACTTATGAAGTCGATACAGGTCAGCTACGACATATAGGACTTGCCTTGCACCCGAATCAGCCAGGTGTCTTCGTTGTGGAAGGTCATCTTGAATGGTACTTCGGCGAAGATAGAGACAAGAGCCAAACGAAGATACAGAGCTTTCCTGTGACAGTCAGAAGCTCGGTAACGCCTCTGGATCCATCAGAAAGATCAACTACCGACATCGTACCTTCATGGCTGTGGGCAATCATAATTGCGGCTCTGACGCTGGTGTTAATAGCGAGTATTGTCCATGGTTCTCGACTTGGACAGCCACAAAGGAGTCGTACGCGAACAATATCATCGCTGGTCACGATAGCTCTCCTTGTGGTGATCGGCCTCCTCACCTGGCAATCAGCAACGAACTCAACCACTTCGGAATTCTCTGCGTCTGTGAGTCCTCTTGGAACTGGCATAGTTAGTCCTGATAGCGGTACCTACACCACCGGTGAGGTGATCAGCCTCACAGCAACCCCTATGGCCGGCTACAGGTTCGTGCACTGGACGGGTGATACGAGGACCGTCGCAGATGTCGAAGCCGCGTCAACCAGCATCAGGCTGAAGGAGAACGTCTTCGTTGTGGCCAACTTCGTCAGAATTGACGAGTCCGCACCTCCTTCGCAGCCTGTAGTTCAGCACAACCTGGCTGTCTCCAGCAGCTCTGGCGGTTCGGTAACGACACCCGGTGAAGGAACCTTCAAGCATGAGGCTGGCGCCATGGTCAGCCTTGTGGCAACCCCGGATAGCGGCTATCGGTTTGTGAACTGGACCGGTAATGTGGGAGCCATCGACGATGTTCAAGCTGCGACAACCAGCATCAGGCTGGACGGGGACGCATTCATTGTGGCCAACTTCATGAAGAATGATGAGTCCACACCTCCCCCGCAGCCTTTGATGCAGCACCACCTGACTGTTTCCAGCACGGCTGGCGGTTCGGTGAGCACGCCTGGCGAGGGGACTTTCGAGTACGATGCTGGAACGGTGGTTACTCTCGTAGCGACGCCGACTAGCTGCTATGAGTTTGCGAACTGGACGGGCGAGGTGGGAACCATCGCCAATGTCAAAGCCGGGTCAACCACCATCAGGCTCGACCGGAACTACTCCATCAGCGCCAACTTCGTGAAGGTTTGCGAGCCCGAGCCTCCTCCTCCCCCACCATCGCCGAGTTATGATATCAGCATCTCCAGTAACTCCGGTGGTTCAGTGACTACGCCTGGAGAGGGGGTCTTCGAGTACGATAATGGAACCGTGGTTACTATCGTGGCAACCCCGGCCAGTGGCTACGAGTTTGTGAGATGGACCGGTGATGTGGGAACCGTCGCTGATGTCTATGCTGCGTCAACCATCATCAGGCTCGACCGGAGCTACTCCATCAGCGCCAACTTCAGGCAGAAAGACGGCGTACACTTCGATGACCCTAACCTTGAGGCCGTAGTCCGGGAAGCCATCGGGATTGCCGATGGCCCGGTCTATGCTTCAGATCTTAGAGGACTCACTTCCCTTGTGGCGGTAGACAAAAGCATCACCTCGCTCGCCGGGCTGGAGTATTGCCTAGATATGGTAAGTCTTGACCTTCGGAACAACCACATAAGCAACCTCACCCCTCTTGCCAGTCTCACGCAGCTGACACGGCTCATGCTCTGGGATAACCGGATAAGCGATATCTCCCCTCTTGCAAACCTCAAGAAACTCGCGGTGCTCCACCTCATGTGGAACAACATAAGCGACATTACGCCGCTTGCCCCCCTTACAGCTCTCGGGGAACTCTGCGTGGGTGCGAATCAGATAGGCGATATCTCACCTCTTGCCCACCTCACGAACCTCACAAGGCTCGGTCTAGTGGGTAACCAGATAAGTGATATCTCGCCTCTTGCCAACCTGAGCAACCTGACAATGCTGAGCATTTCCGGCAACAGGATAAGCGATATCTCAGTTCTTGGCAACCTCATGAATCTGACACAGGTCAACCTAACTCAAAACCAGATAAGCGATATCACTCCTCTCGCCAGTCTCGCGAAGCTGGAGCTGCTCTGGCTACTTGGTAACCGGATCAGCGACATATCACCTCTTGCCAACCTCACACAGCTGTGGGTACTCGATCTCGGGGACAATCAAATCAGTGACGTGTCTCCGCTGTTAGACAATGCCGGACTGGGGGAGGGAGACGAACTTGTCCTGACCGGCAACCCGTTGAGTTCGGATTCGCTCAACACATACATACCTCAGCTTGAAACCAGGGGGGTGAGTGTCTCTTATTAGGACTCAGGCAGACGTGCAGGAGGGGCGAAATGGATACCCCGTACGGCAGACTGTGTTACACCGCCACTAGCGCCCGCAATCGAGTACCACAGACTGAAATCGAGGAATGGTGCAGGCCTGCAGTCTTGCGCTGGTTCTGCGAAACAGTGCCTTAGTAGACTTTGCGCAAGTGCGGTGGGGCAGATCGGAGGTCGACCGATCTGGCGGAGCATTTCAAACTCGATCAGACATTGAGATTGCTGGGCGAATCACGACTGTACTGAGGGCTTGACCTGAGCAGTACATCCCAGTGTAGAATGTTACCAGATCTAATCATCGGCCGCAGTTCTCTTATCTTGTACTACACGTGGGAGTGCTGTATGATTGCTTCTAGAATCAGCCGGGAGGCAGGAGTACATTCTTGGATGAGTTAACCAACGAGCAACTGGCTTCTAGGATCAGGCAGTTAGAGTGGGGATCACCGGATTACAACCTGCTATTCGACCAGCTTTGGGGCAGATGTGAGCCCGTAGTAGACAGAGTGCTCGGCGGTAGGCTCGGGAGGCATCCGTGGTATTGGTCTGTCCAGGATGTGGAGGACATGAAGCAGGCGGTAGCTTTGAAAGCATGGAAATCTCTTGCACAGTATGAGGGACGGGGGGACTTCGCCGCCTGGGTGGGTAAGATCGCTGGACACGCAGTGGATGACGAGATAAGAGTTATCACAGGTCTGAAGCGCCTGTTCAGCCTTGACTGGACGCAAGCTATGGAAGAGGCACTGGATCGAGGTCAGGTACCTGACGCACTGCGGGCGCAGTTCAGAGCAGAGAACGTATCTCAACTCAGGGATCCCGAGGTAAGGAAGGATGGACAGGCCTGGATCATCTTCGCCGACAAGGCCGCAGTACGGTCAGATACAGGACGAGGACGGTACAAGGTGTGGAGGCTCTACGATCGACTCGACGTCTACCATTGGGGAATCCCCAGAGAGCCGCTGCATCCTTGCCGGGAGTTACCGGGGGATTAGTCAGCATATGGCGTTTTCAGCCGTCACAGCGTGAGTAAGGAGCTTATGTCATCTCAGATCGATGAAGTAATCAAACGGGATCGGGAAAGGGCGTTCTGGAGGGCACTTGCGGCAGAGGCGCGGGAGGGAGACAGGCAACTCAGGTGCGCGAAGGCCGTGATCCTGATCGTCAGGAAAGGTCGGACCAAGACCGAAGTGTCCCAGACGCTACGTATGAGCGGGGCTAGCCTCAATAGCCTCTTGCACGAGAACTGGAAACAGATAAAGGCTATGTTGGACCCTGAGCCCTAGCAGTAAAAACGGATCGACAGCAAGGAAAGCAAACAATGAGAAATGCAGAGGATTGTCCCAGAGAAGAGATAATAGCTTACGACTTTGGCGAGTTGACAGATGAAGAGCGGCCTGAGTTGGAACGGCATATGCAAGAGTGCGAGAAATGCCGCGAATACTTCGCATTCATCGGCAGTCTGAAGGAAGCCGTGAAGAAGCTGCCAGAGCCCGAGGTGGGGCCATGTCCGTCCACAGAGACTCTGATTCAGTATAGCTCGGGTGAGCTGGCCGGTGAAGACGCTGCAGAACTCCGTGTTCACATGTTGTACTGTGATGAGTGCTTCGATGAGGTTCTACTAATGGAAGAAATGCAGGAAGGATTGGTGCAGGCACTTGAGAAACCGTTCCCAGAACTCCGGCCAGCCGTTCCTCAGGCCACAGAGGAAGTTCGCAAGATGGCGGAACTAGCGGATGTCATAGGCAGCAATGGACGAGGTATGCAGGGCGCGAATCACCTGCTACAAGTAGGCCAACTGGCGTATCGCCAGCTAAGATTAAGCTCGTACGCTCTTCACTGGGAGCCGCTGGCCAGGTTCGCCCACGGTGCCCTGAACCAGGCTGTGATTCTCTTGGGAGAGCATAAAGAACTCCCTCCGTACGCCCAAGCCTGCTATGCTCTAAGCCTTGTGTGCCGTTACATAGCCCGCTGGACCGAGGATGTCGCAATCGCTGAGAAGTCACTTAGCCTTCTAAAGCTGGCATACGGTCATTTGCCAGACCATGACCTTGCTGCACTAGATCTGGGCAGATTGTCCTTACCGCGAGCCGAGGCCTTTGTAGAGGAACTCAGAGAACGTGGACTTGATGCTACGGGCAGTGATATTCCTGGGTTGATCTCGGCAGAAGCTGCGGTACCTGTGCTCAACCCTGTAGAGATGCTTGTGTGGCTGCACGCAACCTATGAAGTGGAACCCCAACGCCAAAGAGCGCTCTGGGACAGGATAAGGGCGATTCTAGACAGAGGATTGCCCGTGCCGACACTATTCATGCATCCCCGCCTGGCGGTTGGCATGGGAAGTGGCGAGCCCGTTAGAGATGAGGAGGAGGGAGAGGAACTGGCGGACTTGCACCCTGGTGTACTGGGCAAGTTGTACTGGTCACTT
>PWZA01000138.1 GCA_003567655.1 Dehalococcoidia bacterium | reverse complement strand
GCCGGCAGGTTAGCTATGAAACTACGGGAATACTTCGACGAACTTGCTCCCACCTGGGATAAGCTTATCACCAACGAGACCAGGGGCCGCATCGCCGGCATCATAGACCAACTGGAGATCAAGCCGCGATATCGTGTGCTGGACATCGGCAGCGGCACGGGCATTCTACTTCCCTTTCTCGGCACTAGCATGCGAGACGAGGGCATGATAGTCGCCATCGATATCTCAGCGGAGATGCTGCGACAGGGCAAGCGCAAGGCCTGCCCATCTATAGTTGACTTCGCTCAGGCCGATGCCATGACCATTCCCCTGGCCGAAGGTTCGGTGGATATCGCCATATGCTACAGCGTCTTTCCCCATTTCTACGACAAGGTCAGAGCGCTGACCGAGATGGCCAGGGTGCTGAGGGAGACCGGCGCGCTGGTCATATGCCATACCATGAGCCGTACCATGATCAACGAACTCCACCAGAACATCGGAGGCATAGTAGCCGATCCCCTCTTGCCGGACGAGAGCGAGCTCAGGAAACAGGCGGAACAAGCCGGGCTGAGCATAACTCATTTCGAAGACCGCGCGGAACAATACCTGGTGATCGCTGAGAAGGACCGCCGCTGAGCCGGGCGACCTGCCGACCTTGTCTTTCCTATGATCGGATCTCGAGTTCGAGACTCATGTCCAGAGCCCTAACTGAGTGAGTAATGGCACCAATGGAGATCATGTCAACGCCTGTCTCAGCGACAGAACGGACACTGTCCAGGGCGATTCCACCCGAGGCCTCAACCATGGCACGCCCATGAACGGCTTTCACAGCATCACGCATATCGAGCAGGCTCATATTGTCAAGCATGACGATATCCGCCCCGGCTTGTACGGCCTCCAGGGCCTCGGTTACACTTGTGACCTCGATCTCGACCATCAACCGCCGCAGAGCATTCTGTCTTGCCCTGATCACAACGTCATTCATCGTGAGACCCTTGGCACGCAGGGCAGCGAGATGGTTATCCTTGATTAGTATGCCGTCGCTCAGACTTGCACGATGGTTGTGGCCGCCGCCGACCCTGACGGCGTACTTCTCCAGCCACCTCAAGCCTGGCGTCGTCTTTCGAGTGTCCATTATCCGCACCGGCAACCCTTTGACGCTTTGCACGTAGCGGCTTGTCTCCGTGGCAATGCCGCTCATGCGCTGGAGGAAATTCAGTGCTACCCGCTCACCTTTCAGAATGCCGGCGATGCTGCCCGTCAACCTGGCTACAGCATCGCCCGGCCCGACTCTGGCCCCGTCCTCGAGAATCACATGCAACTGCAACTCCGGATCAACCTGCAGGAAGACTCGTTCGGCAAGTTCGATGCCGGCAAGGACACCCTCCTCCTTGACGACAATGAGGGCAAGACCAATCTGGTCATCAGTTAGCAAAGCATCGGTAGTGACATCACCATCGCCGAGGTCCTCAGCCAGGGCACCAGCGATCATCTCCCCGATCCGATCTCTATCCAACGCGGTTTCTCCTGAAGACTATGTGTCGCCGCCATTCGGGCAGACTGTTCGGAAAGTCGGTGCGGAAGTGGGCGCCTCGACTTTCCTTCCTGATCAGGGCAGCCTCAGTCATTAGCCTGGCACAAACTAACAGGTTGTTCAGTTCGTGAGAGGGGCGGTCGCTCGGTTCGGGCAACTCCTTCTCCCATGCGGCTAGAGTCCGTGCCGCATCCTCCAGGTCTTTTCCGGCACGGATGATGCCCACCTTGTCCCACATCAGTGACTGAAGGGCAGGCAGGTTCATCGGTGAAGTAGTGGAAGATAGATCATGTTCCGGAAGACAGTAGGGGTCAACAACAGGAGAAGGCACCGGGTATTCTCCACTTGCTATCCTCTCGGTCGCCCGCACAACCCTCTTGCCGAAAACAACAGACTCCAGCAGCGAGTTCGATGCCAGCCTGTTAGCACCGTGAACCCCGGTGCACGCCGTCTCACCAGCGGCAAACAACCCATGGATATTCGTCTCGCCCCAGCTATTAACCTTAACTCCTCCCATGAGGTAGTGTGCCGCCGGGGCTACAGGAATGAGCGCTTCTGTGATATCCAGACCATGCTCCAGGCAAAAGCGATATATCTGGGGAAAGCGTGTGGTGACGAGACGGGACGGCAAATGGGTGACATCGAGGAACACCCTGTCACTGTGAGTCTTCTGCATCTCGTAGACAATGCTGCGGGCTACTACATCTCTTGGTGCCATCTCAGCCTCGGCAACATAGTCAGGCATGAAACGGCGGCCCTCAACGCTTCTCAGTACTCCACCCTCACCTCTGACAGCTTCGGAGATGAGAAAGGGAGCCACCCCCGGCAGTCGAAAAACTGTGGGATGAAACTGGAAGAACTCTATATCGCTTATCTCAGCACCAGCTCGATAAGCCACGGCTATCCCGTCCCCGGTCACCACATCGGAGTTAGTAGTGTACTTGAACAGGCGACCGGCGCCACCGGTCGCCAGTATGAGAGAGCGGCAACCGTACTCCTCCACGGAGCCGGTTCGGCAATCAAGGTGTCTGATACCGTCAACCTTGCCGTTCTTCACCAGAATCTCGGTGGCCAGGCAGTTTTCAAGAACCTTGATGGATGTCGCCCGAACACACCGACTCAGTGTGACCTCGATATGCTCCCCGGTGGCATCGCCCCCTGCGTGCATAACTCGCGAAACGCTATGAGCTGCCTCTCGTGTCAAGGTGATTTCCCCATCCATGGTGTCGAAGGGCACGCCGAACGTGATCAGATCGGCAATGCAGTCAGCGGCTTCATCCGTCAGTATTTGAACTGCATCTGAGTCAGACAGTCCATCACCAGCGGCCATGGTGTCCTTGAAATGGAGTTCCGGCGAATCATCCCTGCCCATTGCAATGGCAATCCCGCCCTGAGCATACCGGGTGTTGCAGTCATCTACGCTGCCCTTGGTCAGGATTAGGACACTACCCCGTTGTACTGCAAGCAACGCTATGTAGAGCCCGGCAATGCCGCTACCGACTATGATGTAATCGAAATAGTTGTTCTTCACCTTCACCTATCATCCTACCTGCTAACCGGACAAGCCGACCCGCCTGCGCATCATCGGCAGATATGAGTGATTCCTATAGCATCGCTAACAATAGCACATCTTTCCTGCTCCAAGAAACGTCTGCGTTTGCAGGTAGATGGCCTGAGGTTTAGCAGGGTCCGGACGGAGACTGTGATGACGCAGGAATGTGAGAAGATGATAAAACGCAAGGACATTCCGGGCGATGTACGCCTAACTCTTCTCCGCGTCCCAGGCGCCTTCTGTCCCTGTCTCACGCAGTTTGAACCTCTGGACCTTCTCGGTGCCCGGAGTCCTCGGCAGTTCATCAAGCAACTCGACGAATCTGGGCACTGCGAATTTCGGCAGCTGATCCTGGCAGTAGGCGATTAGCTCTTCCGGTTTGAGCACTTCTCCCTGCCTTAGAACTACAGAAACCTTGACGTTTTGCTCTCCTACCTCCGACTGAACCCCGCAGATAGCGGCATCGCTCACCTTAGGATGGGACCTTATCACCTCTTCGGTATGATCGATGGGAACGAACTCTCCCGCCCTTCTTATACTCTCCGATCTCCTCTCCTTAAACACAAGGTTACCCTGTTTCATGTACCCCAGGTCACCTGTGTGAAACCAGAGGTTACGCCACGATTCAACGGTCTTCTCCGCCTGCTTGTAGTAGCCCTTAAAGATGATCTCCGGTAGTCTGGGCCTGCATACTATCTCCCCCACTTCACCCTCCCGTACTTCATTGTCGTCATCATCGAAGACCTTGACTTCGAAATCGCTGCCCGGTGGGCCGCATAGATCCTCGGCAACCCCCTCTTCCAAGCCCTTTATACATGGAAAACCGACTTCGGTCATGCCGAAAGTGTTATAGCATTTATCCACACCGAACCTTTCTCTGACCATGTCAACGCAACGGGGAAGGATGCCGTTCACTTTCTTCAATGAGTTCTCCCGATCATCAGGCCGCTCCGGCATTCCCAGCAGCATCTCATAGATCGCGAAATGACCGGCAAAGACGGTGAAGCCGGTCTCTCTCGCCTCATCCCAGAAGCGGCTTGAACTGAACCTCCGTCCCAGCACAAAACTGGCCTCCGAAGCCATGGCCGACATGAATCCCGTCACCCTTACCACATGGTACAGAGGTAGCGGGCAGTAGAACCTATCGTCTTTCGAAGTCTGCATAGTGCGAGCCCATTTCTCGGCATGGTGAATGTAATAGATGTGAGGAAGCATGGCAGCCTTGGGCAGCCCTGTGGTCCCGCTAGTGAAGATGAAGCTCACAACGTCGCTTCCCTTCATATGCACAGCAGGCGGGTTCTCCCCGCTGGCTCCATCCACCAGGCTAGCAAAGCAATAACACCGATCACCCGTTGCTTTCGCACCCTTTTCGTCATAGACTATCTTTCTATCTGCCGAATCGACATCATCGCGAACACGATCATAGATCTCCTGGTCGATCACTATGGCATCCAGATCACAGTGATCAATGAGATCGCGGAGTAGCTTGCCCTTGAACTGCGGATTGATGGGAACATCTGTCGCTCCCAGCTTCATTATGCCCAGCCATGTATGCAGGTGCTCAGGAATATTAGGTAGCATGATCCCGACCCTATCACCATTGCTGATACCAAGTCCGGACAGAGCATTGGCCACCCTGTTGACGCAACGATCAAACTCCGCATATGTATGCTGTTTGCCCTCAAAGACAAGGAACACGCGGTCGGAGTTCCTTCCGACTTTGTCCTCCATCCATGTCCTTAAATCCATAGACAACCTCCTTGTTCGCACAGTTGCTTGCAGCGGGGATCACAAACACGAAAAAAAACTGTATCTGAAGGCATGCCGGATAACCACTTTCACGCGTGATGATAAGTGGTGCCTCGAATATTGTCAACATCTCGTTTCACTGTGTTTGAACTACATGCGTTTTTCCAGGTCGATGCGAAGCCACATGCCCTGTTCATAGACGGCGGCCCGCTCAAATCCCAGACTGGTGTACAACCTCTGAGCCGCGATGTTGTACCGGCTAACACCTATGTCGATCCTCTTCGCGCCATTCAGCTTCAAAATCTCAAGACCATTGCTCAACATGATCCTGCCGAATCCGCGCTCTTGATATTTCTTGTCAACCAGAAGCACATCGACACCGTATATAGACTTCTTCCTGTCAATCGCCAAAACCATAAGGCCAACAGCGCGCTTACCTTCCATCAAAACGTAAGCTTTACGCACGTTTGGCTTGGCCAGGGCATAGCACAGAGACGATTTGGCATTCCAAACGAATGACTGCTGGCTCTCATGGACAGAGAGGTTCATGGCATCCCAGGCGTTCTGCTCCGAGTATCTCTTGAGCGCCGTGAACTTCGGATACGTTGTCTCCTCCTCGATCGCCCGACGCATCTCCTTACGGAAGTAGAGCCATTCATCATCCACTCTTCTCATCGTCTGCAACTCATTCGTCATATGGATGTAGGTCAGCTTGGTGTCCTGGTCGAAGTACAGGTTGAACTCATACCCGAGTATGCCTCCTTCACCGCAGGCAACGCCGTTAACGTTTTCGGCGACAATTCCCGCACCTTCCCTATCATATGTCAGAGCTGTCTTCCAGGTTCTCCTTGAAATCAGCCGCCGATCAACGATTCCTCTCATCAATTTCTCCAGATCATCAACGGTTGTCCTAAGAGCATGGTCGATTTTCACTACGAGCGGCAGACGAACACGAACGGTCTCCTTAATACACCCATAGGAGACCGTCGTCGCATCGCACCCCGGAACCGTCTCAGTCATGCCCAGTGGTGCAAATATGTGCCTGAGTTCATACTCTATTAGGCTCAATCCGCTCACACGCTCGATGATCTCCTGCAGGAACAGAACATTGGAGGCGCTCCAATCGTTGAGCCTACTGCCCGGTTCAAAATCAAGGCGAGCGTCGCCGATGATTCCATGCACCTCTTCAAACGTAACAGGCGATTCATACGCATAGCGCTCAGCTCGGAAACGGTCTTCATCAGAAAGGGCTTGATGCTGCTCGGATTGAGACAACTCAACCATCTTGCCGCTGTAGAAGTAGTCGGGAATACCGGTTGTGCGGTAGAGCAGTTGCCTGATTGTGATCCTCGATGCATGACGATACTCCGGGATATACCGATCGAGTCTGTCCTGCAGTGAAACCTTTCCCTGATCAATCATCTTCATGATGCACAGTCCGATCAAGAGCGGCGATCTCGAGGACATCAGATAAGTCGAGTCGGCCAGCATTCTAATGCCCTTCTCACGATCAGCATACCCGTACTTCTTCTTATGGACGGTCTTACCGTCGGCAATGACAACAACCGCGCCGGACGTATCCCACCGCTCGGCCATCTCATCGATACGTTGGGAAAGCCTTCCAAAATCAGCTGTCTTGGATTTCATCTTAGCATCTCGAAGCCACCGAAGCTCCAAAGCGGGATATCTTGCCGATGATTGAGCACATGCGCGCATTCTGTACCGGGTATCTCCATCATGTTGTGAATCGCCGGCGCAGGCGGAGCGATCGAGCCTAGGAGGTACGACCTGCCTGATGAAGAGGCCCGACAAAATACAGAAGACGCCTAGATAGGTGAATACGGCCAGGAAGTTTCCTTCGGTTACGTCCAATAAGTAGCCCCCGAGAGAGGGCCCAAGCAGTCCGGAGAAGAACCCGAAGGCAGTGAAGACCAGACCGAAGATGGCACCAAAGTGCTTCAGTCCGAAACAGTCGGAAACAAGCGGAGCAGACACGGCAAACAGTGTACCGTAAGAGAACCCGATAACGGCGCCCAACACGGCAGCTACTCCAACGCCGTCCACATGAGGAAGCACGAAATAGGCACATGCTGCGGCAAAAAAGGTGGTCGTCAGAGTGCGATGCCGTCCTATAAGGTCAGAAACGAAGCCACTCAAGAGCCGGCTGAGGCCATTCATCAGGTTGAAGGCCGTCAAGAGCAGCGCGGCAGATTCAATCGTAAACCCTCTGGC
>PWZA01000160.1 GCA_003567655.1 Dehalococcoidia bacterium | reverse complement strand
CCTGGATGCCTCGCTCCAGGCCTGCGCAGTGGTCATGCCGCGGGCTTTCAGTTCCTCCAGGGCCGTCTTCATGAGCAGTTGCTCAACTCCCCGCCCGCGCAGCTCGGGGACGGCGCCGAAGCGAATGTAGCCCTGACCATCGGTTCGGAACCTGTCGACGTAAGCATGCACAGTGCCGGCCGGTCGGCCATCAAGCTCGGCGATGAACCGCCCTTCCATGTCGAAGCCCGGGCGCTTCTGTTCAACAAGGAACTCCTCGAGGGTAATCGCCCGCCAGTATTCGTCGTCTCTATGGTGTGCGTTCAGAACGTCGAGCCATACGGGCTCATCGGTGCCCTGTACAAAGCGTCGTATATGTTGCATAATCCCCTGTCTCCGGTATGTCCCTGCCCGGCAGCATTCTTCGGTCTTCAGGCCTTCGACCGCACATGCGCGGGTGACGGACTGAGCATGGATGAACGCGATGTGCCGTAGAGTTGATCCACGGTTGCCAGCGGGCGGAATTCTAGCAGAGACGATGGATTCTGTCCAACTGACCTGGTTTCAACCGGATAACGGGGCGCTTCCTATGGTTCGGCCAGCCTGTGGGTCTGTTCAGCGCTTCCGCACCGTGGTGTTGTAGGCAACTACCCTGTACTCGATCTCAGTCTTGAGGTTTCTGGCCGCTGCCTCTTGGCCGAAGTAGAAGGCGAGGAGCCGGTTGGCCTCTTCCAGGGAGTCGAACCTGAACGAGGTGCGTATGAGAGTCTCTTTGAACCCACGGTCCCGCCACCAGGTGCGGTTGCTTCCTGTGTCTTTGCCCGCGATGGATGTGAACTCGTCATCGCCGGCATTGTCCACGATGACGATCTTTCCTCCTTTCACAACGACGCGGTTGAGTTCGTTCAGTCCCTTGTCAATGCCGGGCACTCCGTCGAAGAAGAAGGCCCAGGTGGCGTATGCAGCATGGAATGCATCGTTGCGGAATGGGATGAGTTGTGCCATTCCCTGAACCCATGTCAGAGGCACTACCGTGTCTATCATGCCGCGATCGGGCTCAAGGGCGACGACCTTCCGGGCAGCCGAACATAGTCGGACGGCCGTGAACCCGTTGCCGGCTCCGATATCCAGGACGAGCCCACCGGGAAGCTCCCTGTCCAGATGGTGAATGACAAGGCCATCGCGGTCCATGCACCGCCGCTCGATCTCGAACATCGAGGGGTAACTGGCCCCGTAGAAACCGATTATCTGGCGCTCCAGGTCGTTGCGGCTCACCATCAAACCTCCAGAAATATCTTCGACATTGAATATACCATAAGCTACATGTTACAGACTATCAAAGTCCCTGCCTGTTGACACGAAAGGGTGTTGAGGTCGGTGTTTTGCCAGGAGGCGATCCAGGGGCGCCCTATGTGACTTTCCGGCGCTCTTGTCAGCGAACGTGGTTTTGGGTGCCCTGTCGGGCGTTCAATGCCCTCTCCCGGGCTTCTAAACATCGAATCAGGGCATCCTGAGCTCGACTTAGAGCGATTGTCTCTAAGGTGCTGGTCTTTGGTTGTGTGACGGCACGTTGGTTGCGGCGGAGTCGAGGCGTCAGGTGAAGAACGGTGTCCTCCGGTCCTCAGGTCGAAACCACTGTGCCTTGTGTTAACGCCTGAATAGCCTTTGCCACCATCTTTGTTTATGGGTGTGCTTAGGGGCTTCGAGGAGGAGCAGCCGCTCCTGCAGGAACTCTGCTCTAGCTTTCCAGTAGCCGACCTCCTGGGACAGCTGCTCTATTCGGCTGATAAGGGGTTGTGTTGATGGAGTGTTATCAGAGGACGGCTTATTGATCAGGGGAAGGTCGTCTATAACGTAGGAGTCGCCGAATTTGGAGGACACTACCCTGGCTTTGAGCCTACCCGACTTTATGTAGCGGCGGATGGTGATGGTTGATACGCCCAGAGCTTCCGCAGCCTCCCTAATTGTATAGCCCTGTTCATGGGTCATCAGAGGACATTGTACCACTTGTGTCAAGGGGTATGCGCAGCGTGTTCAGGGGTGTGTGGTGCTCCTTCATGAGGTCGAGAAGAGTGTCAGCTAGGAACATGCCCTGAGAGACGATTTGCGGCGGGTGCGCATGGTCTTGTGGCCAATGACACTCGGCTGCAGCCCAGAACGCTGGCACTGGCGCGATAGCGCCCATAGAGACGGAAATGGCGCAGGACTGAGGGCTATCAGGCGTCCTTCACCCCAGCAGTGGGAAACACGATGACGAAGGGGACCTCTTTCTTTTGCAGGGATTGATACAAATGCATAGCCTCGTTGATATTCAGAGGCTTGATGCTGTCGGTCTCTCCCGGCACCAGTGTCTGGTATTGGGCAAAGAAGTTGCCCCTGGAGGTTCTGAACAGGAAGGTGTTGCGGCCTCCCTGCTCCCGGTTATAGCTGTTCCAGTATGCATCATGCGCCACCAGTGTTGCCTTGTCAGTGCGGTAGCGCTTGCCTGCGACAACCCAGTTCATGTTTCTCGGCTGCATGGGTGCACCTCCATAACTGTGTTGAGTCGGGCTATCCAGTATGCGGTTCGGGCCCTGCCATTATCGCCTCATATTATACCTCAAGGGCAGTGTTTCGTGCCGCAATCCATGACATAGGCGAGCAGATTGATTGGGGGTTACGGGCCGGGCGATGGCAGGCCGTGGTATACTGGGGCGAGGAGCACCTGGATAGGGGCAGAGCTTCGCGGGCGCGACGAGGTGCTGGCTGTGAAAAGAAGAGAGGCACGCCCCGGCATTGGTTCCGACTCAGCCTTCGGGACATCAGGTCGAGGTGAGCCGACCGGGGCATGCCTCACACATTTGTGCTATCTAACCCTCCATAACCATGACAAGAGCCTCAGCGTCTGCGGAGAGAACCAGTTCTGGATCGGCAGCACACAGGGCACTGGCCGTGAACATATTGGTGTTAGGTCCGACAGCGAGTGCCTGGGCCTGGAATTCTATGGCTATGGTCTCACCCGGTAGAAGAACCATGTCCTCGAAATACCAGGTCAGTATCGTCACTCCTTCCCCCTCCTCAAGCGTAGGCTCAATCTCGAGTGGCTCCCCGTTGAAGAAGACGAGGGAACTCCCCTCCGAATACTGGAGGCCATCCTGCATCATGTCTACTATCTCAGGGTCGAGGAGGCTGGTGCACTCGCCATCGTTTTCAACCTCGAGCCTGAAGCTCACGATATCTCCCGGAGAAGCTTCGGTTTCGTCGGCCCAGTCGCCCAGGTCCTGATCCCACACCCACTTATCTGCATCGATGCTCGGGTCGCAGGGGCAGATACAGTCGCAGTACTGCTCGTCGCTCCACGGCGACTGATTCCTCCCCCTCCTGGCGTTGAACTCGTCGATTGCGTTCTGTGCCGCCTGGTGTGCTTCTATCGGGTCTACGGCACCATCGCCGTCGGTATCAGAAGCGGGGTCCCGCATGGCTCTGGCCCACGCCTGTGTATATCCACCTCCGCAATAGGGTGTCCAGGACGGGGTATCGTCCGACGTTCCTATGACCATCCTGCCCTCACCCGGCACACCGGCGACGTTGAAGTGGCCGGCATAGCAGGACTCTATCAGCACGGTAATGCTGCAACACTGGCTCGAGGCGGGGCAGGGTTGGTCCGGACAGGCAGGGATTTTGTTTAGAAGCGTTCCCAGGTCCTGGGGTGTCATCACTTCTTGTGTCTTTCCGCGGACATCCTTAAGTGCGATGCCTCCGTCGGGGTAATCCCTGTGGTCAGGCGGATAACCGTGGCCGCAGATATAGATCAGGATACGGTCGCCGCAGTTCGCGTTGGCAACAAGGTTGTCGAATGCGTCACCGATCTGGCTCAACGAGTTATTGCCCGGGCCTAGAGTTCCTGTAAGCGTATAGCCCTGCTCAGCTGTGAGGCCAGTCATGGTGGCGACGGCCTCCTGCGCGATGGGAGTACCCTGAATTATGTGCTTTAGTTCGTCCCCGCCACTGATGATGAGGGCGTAGTAGTTTATGTTATAGCCACAGGGGCCTTCTTCAGGGCCCGGCGGCTCGGGGTCCGGAGGGTCGGGATCGTCGGGCGGCCCCGGCGGGGGCCAGAGGGTGTACTCCGGCAGTGCCGGTTGATCGGTAAGGAATACGAAGTAGTCCTCGACTTCGCCGTACTGGAACTGACCGCTTCCGTCCCAGCCCCCCACGCTGGCAAAGAGAGCCTCGTCAACCTGCTCCCTGGTCAGTAACAATCTCATCCACACCGGTGAGGGCAGGTCGGAGCCGCTCCCCCACGGGAACCACGATGTGATAACCGTCTCAGACGAACCGGGAGCGACATCCACCTCCAGGTTGACGACAACCCACTCATCACCCTGGGCGCCTTCGCTCCAGCTGCCGTCCTGGTCGAAATCGATCAAGGCGTTAACGTAGCGGTCTACTGCAGGGGCGGTAGAGGCGACGGTGACGGTGAAAGCCAGTTTGGCCTGCGTTCCCTCTATGATGACGAAGATCCTTTCATCGCTGTCGGCGTCTACCAGGTTGGGCACTCCATCGGGGTCATCGGGATCGGTGGCGTCCACCTCAACGCTCACGTGCATTCCCAGCATCTCTTCACCGGTGTTAAGTGTGTGCGCTCCCGGACGATCAAAGTGGCTGTTGGTCGTGTCATAGAGAGTTGGGAAGCTTCCAGGAACTCCCCAGTAGGCGTCCTGTCCGTCCGGTGCATCCCCGTAGTCGCCTGCGGGGCCTGTGCTGGCACTCCCGGCTATCGGGAGTGCGCTGTCCAGCACAGAGTAGAGCGTTATCATGTTGCCTCGGCTTAACTCCGCCGTGTCCCACATAGAATAGTCGTTTATCTCCGGCGGCCACATCTCATCGACGACGTCATAAGCTCCGGTTTGAGCGTCAATGAATACATATCTACAGTCGTGAGCGAAGAATGCCATCGGGTCATCATCTATGAAGATGAACCAGGTTTTTCCGTCTATGGTGTAGGTTTCGCCGCTCTCCGAGGTGACCACGTCACCGTCTTGCAGCGGCTGCGACAGCATGAAGGCCGACAGTTCCTTGTACTCTGCGGCGGGCTGGATTATGTCGCTTACCAGGATTTCGAGAGCATCATCCTTACTGATGTCCGTGCCCGGGTCGAGCCCGGGTCCGCACCCGGGTGTGGGGGCAAGGCTGAGCGCTATCAGGAGCGCAGCGAGGAAGATGCCCAGAAATACCTTTTTGTCCATGTGTTTCATCTCTTCATCTCCTCCTTAGGTTCACATGTCAGCCTCAACGGGGCAAAGAAGAAGACCATGACCGCCCCAACGGCAGGAAGGCTGTGTTTCATGCTTGTATCCATCGGGAATACGTTGATCAGCGGTGGGCCCTAGCCCGAGGGTAAAACAGAGAAGTGTCTTTCTCACGCTTTCCTCCTTCTGGAGCACTCAAGCTCTGTTGAGATAGGGGAGTGATGGGTAGCTCAACTATAGCACACTTCTCTCTGATAGGAGGTCGCGTCATGGCTGGGCGCTATAGCTCGCCGGCCTGTGCCATGGCGGCCATTCGCATGAAGACCTCGGCCAGGTCCAGTTTCGAGGTGGTGGGGTCTTCCCCGCGGAATTCGCGCCAGAGTCGTTCCACGTTGGCGAGGATACGCTCCCGGTCGGGCCATTGCCGGAACGGCCCGAGGGGGATATCCCGGGCGGCTTCATCGGGGGTCATGCCTTTGCCGTAACGTTCCTTAGCCTCGCGGAGGACAAGGAGCAGGTAGTCACGACACTGGTTCAGCCCTTCGACATCGCAGACCGGGCCGTGGCCGGGAACATAGATCCTGGAGTCCATGGCTGCTACGGTATCCAGGTTCTTGAGCCATCCGGCAAATGAGCCTTCCATGCCGAGAGGAGTCGAGTACAGGAAGATGAGGTCGCCGGGGAAGACAATGCCTTCCTCTGGTAGATGCACGAGCAGATCGCCCGCGGTATGACCCGGGCCGAGGTGAATCAGCCGCACTTCGCGCCCATCGACGTGCAGGGTAAGCCGACTGTCGAACGTAATGTCGGCCGGGGTGACCGCGATTCCTCCGAAGTCGAATTCCGTGAAGACCGCATTCAGCAGGCCGGGGTCCATCATGGGTGTCTCCGTGGCCTCCCGGCGGCAGTAGCTGTGGGAGATTATGGTGGCCCCGGAGAAGACATGGTTTGCCCATATATGGTCTCCGTGGTGGTGTGTGTTGATGAGGTATCGAACCGGCTTGTCGGTGATATTCCTTATCTCATCTCGAAACTCCTCGGTCAGTCCTACCGTGGCCAGCGAGTCGATTACTATCACGTATTCGGCGCCCACGATGAAACCGGCATTGTTCCAGAACCAGGTAGCCCTGGATTGGATATAGGCATAGACGTTCGGAGCCAGCTGCTTCACGCCCGGTTCCCAGGTAGGGATGGTATCTTGTTCCCCCATGACGGTGTCGCCTCCTTTTCGATTTTCTTTGCAGCGGACAGGGCGATACACGGTAGCACGGCATCTCACACTGACGTTCAGAAATCAGCGCGTGAACACCCGCTTTGGCGGCTTATCGCCAATGCGGTTCCTCAGGATGCCGATACCCTCGATCTCGAGTTCTATGAGATCTCCGGGCTGAATCCAGCGGTTGAGCTCCAGGCCGCAGCCACCCTCAACGGTTCCCGATCCGAGGAAGTCGCCCGGATACAGCGTCTCCTCCATGGAGGCGAACTCGATTATCTGGGGCCAGGTCCAGTAAGCCGTGCGGCTGTTGTTGTCCGACCACACCTCACCGTTGACGCGGGCCATCATGCGCAGGTTTCCAGGGTCTACCTCGTCGGGTGTGACCAGGCAGGGTCCCATGACGCTGCAGAAGTCTTTGCCCTTGACCGGGCCGAGTCCGCCCGCCAGCATCTCCTGCAGCTGGATATCGCGGGCGCTGATGTCGTTGAAGATGGTGTAGCCCGCGATGTACTCGTGTGCCCGTTCCCTGGGTATGTTCTTGCCCTCCTTGCAGATATAGATGCCGTATTCCAGTTCGTAGTCCAGCAGATCACTGAAGGAGGGCCAGGGAACGGCTTCGTCGTGGCCGATGATAGTGTCGGCACTGCCCTTATAGCATACGGGCATCTCATACCAGCCTTTGTCGAGCTGCCTCTTCCCGGAGAAGCTGGCATGGCCCTCGAAGGCCATATAGTCCCGAAGCGAGTTCGGCCTCGGCACGGGCGCCAGCAACCTCATCTCATCCGCTGAGTAGATCACCTTTTCGCCCCCGGGGCCGAGCGGGGTGGTTCCGGACTCCTCCCTGGCCATGTAGTCGATCGTCGTCCTGGCCCGATCGCTGCCCTCTTTCCCGCTACGGAAGAACGCGATCATATCGGAGGGGAGCATGGCCGCGGACAGTTCGTAGGCGTAGTCGCTGCCGTGCTTCTCGGCCAGGTAGCGTGCGTAGCCCGTATTGAGATCGATGATCTCGTTTTCGTGTATGGCGCCGATGCGCTGTATCTGACCGATGGGTGTGGGAACGCTGAAAGTCACCAGCTTCATACTGACCTCCTCTGGCTTGTGCCGGCATCTATTATCGGTTCTTCCCCCGGGCATGTCAAAAGAGTGCGGCCCTGACTTCACGGACAACACCGTGGGTACGTTCACGCAACTCTTTCAGATGCCCTGTAGCTGAACAGGGTAAATGCTGACCGTCTCCGGAGAACGAGAAGCAGTCGAGGATCGTACGGCCTTCAGACTCTATGGGTCCTGCCGCAGTGGGGGCACTGGATTGAGGGCTCAGGGAAGCCGGGCGGCACTCGCAGCCTGGTGCCGCAGTCGCATCCGATTGTGCGGTAGTCGCTCATCTTCCACATGGCATCCGAGGTCTCGCGGGTGCGCTGAACCTCGTCGGGCTCCCCGGCCTCGCCTTCCAGCTTCTTCGTGGACAGCGGAACTGCCGCGGCAGCCATGGCCCCGGCGGGTATGACGCCCTTGCCTCCGTGTACCTGGCGGTACGCCCCGTCGTAATCGCCGAACGACGCTCCACCCATGGCACGCAGTATGCGGATCCTCTCCGATATGGCAGGGTGAGTGCTGGAGAGGTCGCTTGCCCTCATGCCTTTCCTGCGGAATGGGTTTACGATATACATGGGAGCTGTAGCCTTATTGGCGGACTTCAGCTGTCCGGTTGAGGCTCCGAGCTTCTCGAGGGCTGAGGCCAGTCCCTCAGGATACCTGGTGTAAAGGGCGGCCGAGGCGTCTGCCAGGTACTCCCTCTTGCGGGAGACGGCGAAGTATATCAGTTGCGCCATGATGGGAGCCAGTATCATGAAGGCGAGTGCCACGATCAGGATTATCAGGTTGCCCTGTCCTCCCCCTCTCGAGGAACTCCTCCTTGATCCGGTCATGGCACCGAAGATCATAAAACGAGAGCCGTACCAGGCCAGGATCACGATTGTGCCCAGCATTATGCTGCACATTGTCATGAGCAGCACATCACGGTTCTTGACGTGTGATATCTCGTGGGCGATGACTCCCTGCAGTTCATCACGGTTCAGCTTCTGCAGCAGTCCCGAGGTGATGGCCACGGCTGCCCTCTTGGGGTCGCGACCGATGGCGAAGGCATTCAGTGCCGGGTCGTCTATGATGTATACGTCGGGCATCGTTTCCAGGCCGGAGGCGATCTTCATCTCCTCAACAGTGTTATACAGACGTGGATGGTCATGAGGCCTGATCTTCTTCGCTCCGTGCATGCGGAGCAGGACACTATCACCCTGGAAGTAGGCAACCAGGCTCATGACTGTCCATAGCAGGATGGCGATGACCAGGCCGGCAACAGCACTATCGAAGAAGTAGAGCCCGAGGAAATAGCCGATCAGGACCAGTAACACTCCCATGCCGATGGTGAGCACTACGGATCGTATCTGGTTAGACCTGACCTGTTCCCACATGGCTGAACTGTCTTCTTACTAGCTGAAACTGACCTTGGGCGCCTCGCGTTCGGCGGCCAGGGTAACCTCAAAGAACTCCCCTTCCTTGAAGCCCATCATGCTGGCGACTATGTTAGATGGAAACACGTGTGTCTTGTTGTTATATCTCAGAACCGAGTCGTTATAGAACTGGCGGGAAAAGCTTATCCTGTTCTCGGTCGAGGTCAGTTCCTCCTGCAGTGCCAGGAAGTTCTGGTTGGCCTTTAGGTCCGGGTAGTTCTCCACCACGGCCAGCAGGCGGGATAGGACAGAGCTTAGCTCACCTTCGGCCTTGGCCCTCTCTGCTGCACCTGCCCCCGACATTCCCTGGGCCAGATTGCGGGCGTTGGTCACCGCTTCGAGGGTCTCCCGCTCGTGCTTCATATAGCCCTTGGCTGTCTCCACGAGGTTGGGGATCAGGTCATAGCGCCGCTTCAACTGGACGTCGATCTGTGCCCACGCATTCTTCACCTGGTTGCGCAACCTGACCAGGCCGTTGTAGTTGGCTATGAACAATATCAGGAGCACCACAACGATGGCGATTATGATATAGACTGCTGTCATTTCTACCTCCTTAGCTGATGCTATTCTTGTGTTCTCGTGTTTCCATCTCCGCTTTGCCCGGGAGCTTCGAATACCTCCTCGAGGAAAGCCAGCACCTGTTCCCCGGCGTCGTGCTCTGGCTGGTGTTCGCGCGAAAGATGCCTCATCAACTGCCTGATCTCGCCCCCGTCGAACCAGAGACCGTGCTCGTCATGGCACATGTCGATGACTGTTTCCGGCTGCTCGCATATGGCTGTCTTCTTCATCTTATGGCCACAGATGGGACAGTTGCGTTTCTTCTCTGTTGAGACGGCTTCCTCAGAGTTGAGAATTCCGTCAAGAAAGGGCTTCGTCTCTCCAAAGCCGTGTGACTTAAGCAGGAGTTCAAGCTCTGCGGAGTCCAGCCATACGCCTTTGCATCTGTTGCAGTAATCGAGCTCGATGTCGTGGTACTCGACTACCAGCATGTCGTGTTTACAGGCAGGGCATATCATTGTTATGGCGCCTCAGTACGTGTTCCAATAGTATAAGTTCGTGTGTAGTGCGTGTCAATAGGGCTGCCCTGCCTTGGGCGGAGTTCGGCAGGGGCAGTTGACGCACAGAAATTCCGGCAAGGTGGATCGTTTTGTGCGCCGGATCGGTCTGGATATGCTATAATGCGGCAAGGTTCAGGGGGTTATCTGCTATGACCGTCAGAAGGATTGTCAGAGCGGGCGTTATGAAGAAGAGGTTAATCCTCATTGGTCTGGTTGCGGTCTGCATTGTAATGGGCGTGCTCTGTTACAAGGCCTGGTTTATCACGTTCTTCGTAACCAAGATACTTAGTGGACGGAGAGAGGGCCACCAGGGAATCGTGAGGTCTATCATAATCCCGTGGAGAAGCTATCGTCTTCACCTGCATCACTGGCTGATTGCGCTCATGGTAGGCGGCACATTCGTCGCGAAGGGATTCTATGTCATGCCGCCGGAGATCTTCTACGGTGTCTTCTCAGCTGCCATCTTCCAGGGGATTTACTGCTACGGTGACTGGCATCGAATCGTAAGTAGAAGGAGCATACTGCCCGAGTTGGGGCAGGATCTTCTGTCACCTCTGCTTTCCCCGGAGCGAGCATCGGAAGCCGGTGTCTGTCCTGCCCGTGGCTAAAAGGATCTTCTGGTGGTCTCCAATAGAGGAGTATCCGCCGTCTTACACGGGTTCTGACTGGTGTGCCTGTCGTTTGGGACGGCGCATGGTTTCGGGGAGTCAGTCAATCTGGCCTTCCCCGCTTCACATGAAGGCATAGTCCCTCCATGTCCGTTACGGTGACTTCCTCACCGATCTCGACCTTCTCGCCATCCATAAGCAAAGCAGTCCATGTCTCACCCTTGATCCTCACCGTGCCCAGCGGGTCAAGAGGGGTGATCACCTTTGCGACGCTTCCTATCGGGGAAGGCAGACCGGGCGTCTCCGGCGTCTTCAGGGCGCGGGCGGCAAGGACGAACCGGACTACTCCGAAGGCACCCCACGCCACCATGGCCAGGACAAGCATAAAGAGAGGCAGATCTATGCCCAACTCGGGCAGAATCCACCGCCATAGTGCATAGATCGCCAGCTCTTCCAGTGCCAGCCGGAAGATGCCTATTGTGAGCCGGGCCCCGAAGTGGCTCTTGGGAGGTAGTGATCTATCTGACGCCATATCTCGCTTCAACTATCGGCCGCCGGCTTAAGCACGTCCTGCCCTGTCGGGCCAGGAAGAGTGATCCGAGTTAGTGCGGGACACGAAACCTGTCTACCCAAGTCGGGCTATAGCTACCTCACCGGCTTCTATGACCACGGTCATTGTCCTGTGACAGTTGGGACAGGTGAGCGGCCCGCTGTAGTTGGATTTAGACGGCTCGAGGGGTATGCTATTGCCACAGCCCAAACACGTGACTCCTGATGAGCTCTGCGAGCCGGCCTGGTGCTGTCGCTTATGCTGGGCCAGTTGCTCTATGGTGTCGAACTCAATGTCGCAGTTAACACACTTAAAACGCATTCTTCCTCCCTGGATAGCGTCACTGCCTGAGAGTGGTCGCTTGTCCGGTTCGCTATCTACTTCTGCCGTTTTCTTCTGGGTCGTATAATCAGAGTGGGCAGTCCTGATTGTCTGAGCACATGGTCGGCAACACTACCATATAGTGCCTGTCCAAGGCCGGTGCGTCCGTGTGTGGCTATCCCTATCAGGTCCACGCTGTGTCTGCCGGCATATCCCAGGATCGTTTCGCCGGCTCTTCCTACTGTGGCCACGGTGTTCACCTGTATGCCCTTCTTACGCAGTGGACTAGCTAACTGCTCGAGATAGGCGGTGGCGCTGTTCAGTGCCTCTCTTGTCATCTCTCCGAGATCGACGTCCTGCACAGGCACCGCTCCGGGGATGCCCGGGCTATAATCCAGCGGCCCGGAGACTACCTGCAGAAGAATGAGCTGTGCCTGAAAACCAAGTGCCTGCTCTGCGGCGCATGGTATGATCTGCTCGGCAAGTGGGGAGCCATCGAGGCATGCCAGGATCTTCTTGAACGGCTGAATCTCTTTCGGTGTCTTATCCCCGGTTTCGCGGGGCCTGATTATTAGGATGGGCGAGTTCGCACCCCTGAGCACAGCGTTGGCTATGCTTCCGAGCACTGCCTTACCCAGACCGCTACGTCCATGTGTAGCCATGGTTATAAGACCGATCTTGCATCGGTCGGCGTAAGAAAGTATCGCCTCGCCCGCCTTGCCTTCCACTGTAGCGGAGGTCAAGGGTATTCCGTCCTTGCGCAAAGGCTCGGCCACGCTATCCAGATAGGCAGTCGCCTCAGTCTCCTCTGGTTGCACTGATCTCTGCCCTTTGGCACTTTTGTCAAGCACCCTGAGAAGGTGAACCTCGCTGCCGAACTGCGAAGCCTGTACCCTGGCATAGGGTATGACTTGCACGGCAAGCTTGGAGCCATCCAGGCAGACAAGGATTCTTTGAAACATGTGAGCCTCCTTTATGGAACTTGTCTCGGAACTCAGTCTTTACTGCTCATCGGAGATCGCTCTCCAACTTTGCTGGCGGCCAACCATGGGTCGCCCTGTAACGCACTATCGCCATCTTCCCCGGGGCACCCCTTCGGGATCGAAGGCATATACCGGACTCTCTCTTTGTAAATGTAAAAAAAACGGACGTGTCGCTATCTTAGTCGTGTATGGTTACCCGTTTCATGACATCGCCGTTTTCAAGGCTCTTGAGAACGTCCAGTCCCTCTACAAGCTGACCGAACACCGTGTGCTTGCCGTCGAGGTGCGGTTGAGGTTCGTAGGTAATGAAGAACTGGGAGCCATTGGTGTTGGGGCCGGAGTTGGCCATCGAAAGAGCACCTTCTCCGTGCTTGTGGTGGGTGATCTCGTCATCAAACCGGTAGCCGGGGCCACCTGTTCCGTCACCGATGGGGCATCCCCCCTGGGCCATGAATCCGGGGATGACACGGTGAAATGTCAGGCCGTCATAGAATCCATCGCGGGCAAGTGTCACGAAGTTGTCGACGGTGACGGGAACGTCCCTGGCGAATAGCTCCAGGACTAAGTCCCCCTTGTTTGTCTCAATTGTAGCTGTGATAGTCATCGGTGGCCTCCCTGCGAGAGCGGTTATTGCTGCTATCAGGATGATGATGCCGGCCGCGCCCAGACCGATCAGCAACTTCCTCCTCACCGACCACCTGTCGATCTGTGTCGGTTGCGACTTCCTGCCGCCGGTCGTCCTTGTTTTCTTGCTCTTCCTGGACATATGTCTGCACCTTCCTGATATGATGCTTGATCGCAGGTTAATATACCATAACTCACCAGTGGCGTGCAGCCCCTGGAGTGGTCGACGAATACCGCCCGGGTCTGAATCCCTGAGCCTGGGAGATAGCTGGCAGGGGCAGGATCTGTTAGAATTCTCATAAGCAACGATCACGGCGCGGCAGATAGCGTACGGAATCCTCTGGAAACCGGCCGTTCCGGCATGTATCATATCTGGGTTTCCCTGTATCCCGAGGCATCGAGATGTCGGGCTGTAATGAGGTCTGATGAAGAAAGAGTCGGGCGTTCATCTCAAGGCATTTCTACTGCTTCTTGATGAGATACTGATAGCGATCATCGTGTTCCTCGTGCTGTGGCAGGTCGGCGTTGCCATTCCTTTCTGGGCCTATATCGCTGTCGGCGTTGCATGTGGTGTGCTTTACTGGGTGCTGTATCGCATTGTTCTGGACCAGCGGAGGAAGTCACCGGTTGACTGTGATAGTCTGGTAGGGATCAGAGGGAGGTGTGTTAACTCTCTTAATCCTGAGGGACTGGTCCGAGTCCGGGGTGAGACCTGGAAAGCCGTCACCAGATGCGGGGTTATCGCCGAGGGTGCGGAGGTTGTGGTTGAAGACCTGGAGAGCCTCACTTTGGTGGTTACGGCCAGTAAGAGTACGAACAGGGACTAGCCCCGAGAGGTCGGTAGGAGCGGCAGCATCACCGGGTTGGGCGTTCTTGAACTAGCTCCTGTACTTCCACCTTGTTCCCCGAGGCGTGTCCTCGAGGGTTACTCCCAGGGACTCCAGTTCGCTTCGGATCTTATCAGCGAGTTGCCACTGCTTGTTCCTGCGCAGGTCCTCTCTGGTAGATATGAGGAGTTCGATAAATGCTCCTGCATCGGTGGCGAGCTGTTTCTGCTCCTCGAGGTTGAGACCCAGGACACCGGCCAGCCTGCGGAGTGTCTGCTGCGCTTCGTCTACGTCTGCACCCAATTCGGCATTGCGGTTTATCTCCTTTGCCAGTTCGAAGAGGACGGCTATCCCCTGGGCTGTGTTGAAGTCGTCGTCCATGGCCTCGACGAACCGCTGCTCGAAGGGAGCAGGGCTGAGCCTGCCGGCGTCCCCATCTGTCTCAGTCTTGTGGGTCAGGGTTGAGCGGAGTCGTTCAACTCCCCGCTCACTCGCTTCCAGGGCCTCTTCGCTATAAGTCAGCGGGTTCCTGTAGTGCGAGCCGAGTACGAATAGGCGTACGGCATCGGAACTGAAACGGCCTATGACCTCATCGACATTGACCAGGTTGCCGATCGACTTGCTCATCTTCTCATGGTCCAGTTGTAGCAGGCCGTTATGCAGCCAGTATCGGGCGTAAGGGGCCTTCCCCGTGAAGGCCTCCGATTGTGCTATCTCATTTTCATGGTGGGGGAAGATCAAGTCCTGCCCGCCGCCATGGATGTCTATGGTTTCGCCGAGGTACTTGAGAGCCATGGCACTGCATTCCATGTGCCAGCCTGGTCTGCCCTTCCCCCAGGGGCTCTCCCAGAAGGGCTCGCCGGGCTTGGAGGCCTTCCACAGCGCGAAGTCCATCGGATATTCCTTCTTCCCTTCATAGGTGCTTGCCTGAGAGATCATGTCCGACAGTTTGCGGTGGCTGAGCTTGCCGTAGTCGGGAAAGCTCCTGACCCTGAAGTAGACGCTCCCCTCGGACTCGTAGGCGTGACCACAGGCGACAAGGCCCTCCACTATCTCTATGACCTTCGGGATTTCCTGTGTCGCCCTGGGGTAAACGTCGGCCCGCTCGATGTTAAGCGAATCCATATTGGCGAAGTAGCGGTCGACGTACTTCTGGGCCAGTTCTCCGGGCGGTACTCCCAGTCGTTCGGCACGCTCTATGATCTTGTCATCTACGTCGGTGAAGTTCTGCACGTGCTTTACGTCATGGCCTTTGAACTCCAGGTAGCGCCTGACTACGTCGAAGATTATGTAGGACATGGCGTGCCCGATGTGGCTTTCGTCATAAGCGGTGATACCGCAGACATACATGGTCACCGCCTGGTCGTGGGGACTGAACTCCTCTTTCTTCCCGGTCAGGGTGTTGAAAACCTTCATAACTTTCTCCGCATTACGGCGTCTACCATACTTTGGCTCAGTGAATCTTACCCCAGATCGACGGGTTTTGAAAACTTGACCGGGCTGGCACCACTGGCTATACTATGGTAAGTTGACCATTATAGTCAACAATTACTGTAATCGGAGAGAACCGCTATGAAGCTGTCTACAAGAGGAAGATACGGACTGAGGGCACTGCTGGACCTGGCGCTTCATCAAGGCGACGGGCTGGTCCCCTTGAAAGACATAGCCCGTAGGCAGGAGATTTCGCTATCCTATCTTGAGCGTTTGACAGCGCCTTTGATAGCCGCTGGACTGGTGAGCAGCACAAGGGGCGCTCGCGGCGGGATCAAGCTGGTCAGGCCACCATCCCAGATAAGGATTAGCGAGGTCATCGAGGCTCTTGAAGGGTCGATTGGGCCCGTCGAGTGTGTAGGTGATCCTTCCCACTGTCAGCGTTCTGCCCTCTGTGCCAGCCGCGACATCTGGAGCGGGCTGAGGCAGGCAATCTTCCAGGTTCTCGACTCCACCAGCTTGCAGGATCTGGTCGATCGGCAGGGGGAGAAGGGGCAAACTGCGACAGGAATGTACTGGATTTGAGTGGCCTCGTATTGATGATCTTATCTCCGGGCGAAAGAGGGGCGAAATGGCAAAGCTGAATCAGAACAGGGAGACCGTCAGTTACGGCGCTATAGAGATAGCGAAGATAACCAGAGGCATAGCAAGGGATTCCGCTGAACTGATCGGCAACACTCCGCTGGTCAGGTTGAACAGAGTGACTGAAGGGCTGAGAGCAACTGTGCTCGCCAAGCTGGAGTCCTTCAATCCGCTGGGAAGCGTAAAGGACAGGATCGGCGTAGCGATGATCGCTGATGCTGAGGAGAAGGGGCTCATTGGAAAGGGTACAGTTATTGTCGAGCCGACGAGTGGCAATACCGGCATCGCACTTGCCTTCGTCTGTGCTGCCAGGGGATACAGACTCATCCTCACCATGCCCGACACCATGTCTATGGAGCGTAGGCAACTGTTATCTATTCTTGGAGCAGAGCTGGTCTTGACTCCCGGGGATGAAGGGATGCAGGGGGCGGTGAGGAAGGCAGAACGATTATCGGCAGACAACCCCGGCTACTTCAGTCCTCAGCAGTTCCGCAACCCGGCCAATCCCGAGATACACCGGCTGACTACGGCAGAGGAGATATGGAGGGATACCGGCGGGGCAGTCGATATTCTGGTGTGTGGTGTGGGGACAGGGGGCACAATCACAGGAGTGTCTGAAGTGATAAAGAAGAGAAAGAATTCGTTTAAGGCCATTGCTGTGGAGCCGGCCGACTCTCCGGTGCTCTCCGGGGGAGATCCCGGACCTCACAAGATCCAGGGTATCGGAGCCGGATTTGTGCCGGAGGTGCTGAGGAACGAACTGGTTGATGAGATTATCGGGGTTAGCAACGGGGATGCAGGAACGATGGCCAGGAGGTTGGCCAGAGAAGAAGGCATACTGGCCGGCATCTCCTCGGGAGCGGCCACGTGGGCGGCATTGGAGGTAGCGCGAAGAGCAGAGAACAAGGGCAAGCTTGTAGTCGTCGTTCTGCCGGACACCGGCGAACGATACCTGTCGACATGGCTCTTTCAGGGGCTCCACGATGAGAAGTCGAGCGCTGGAAAGGAAGGAAGTTGAGGGTGTTCAGGACGCTAAGAGAAGACATTCAGACGGTCTTTGCCAGAGACCCGGCGGCGAGGAGCACGCTGGAGGTGATCTGCTGTTATCCCGGCCTGCACGCCATCTGGTGTCACCGTCTGGCCCACTCCCTGTGGCGATACAGACTGCGGTTCCTGGCGCGCCTTATCTCTCACTGCAATCGTTTCTGGACGGGCATTGAGATACACCCCGGGGCGAGGATCGGCAGGAGGTTCTTCATAGACCACGGGTTAGGCGTAGTGATCGGTGAGACAGCCGAGATCGGAGATGATGTCCTCTTGTATCAGGGGGTTGTTCTGGGGGGGACGAGTCTGCAGAAGGGGAAGAGGCATCCCACAGTGGGCGATAATGTGGTGGTGGGATGTGGGGCAGTGGCTCTGGGAGCTATCACGATAGGCGACGGGGCGCGGATAGGTTCAGGGTCAGTGGTGGTGAAGCCTGTGCCGCAGGGTGCCACGGTGGTCGGGATTCCGGGAAGGACGGTGGAGGACAAGCACAAGCCGGTTATGGACCTTGAGCATGGCGACCTACCCGATCCTGTGACCGAGGCCATAAAGCTCGTCCTGGAAAGACAGGACAGGATGGAGGAAACTCTTAGGATGCTGGAGAGGGCCACTGGTGCGGCGGCGATCGAAGACGAAGAGCGGGACGACCAGCAGTCTGACGGCAGGTAATACAGTGTCTGAGGACGAACTGATAGGAAGAGATAGCAGATGTCAAGGGAAAGCAAAAAGATAACCCTCCCCGTGACGGGTATGACCTGTGCTTCCTGCGCGGCTGCCATTGAGAAGGGCCTTGCAACGTTATCCGGGCTGCATCGGGTAAACGTCAATGTGGCCAGCGAGGACGTATCGATCGAGTACGATCCCCGGAAGATAGATATCAAGACACTGGTGAGAGCCATTACCGATGTCGGTTACGGCATCGGACTGGAGAAGGCGACCTTCGGCGTGGGTGGTATGACCCGTGCCTCCTGTGTTGCCAACGTTGAGAAGGCCCTGGCTAAGGTGCCCGGTGTGATATCGGCCAGCGTCAATTTGGCCAGTGAGAAGGCTACGGTTCAGTACGTTCGAGGCGAGACCGGCATGGCCGATCTCAGGTCGGCGGTGGAGGCGGCAGGCTATTCGGTGTTGGATGAGCAGAAGGAGGAGCAGAGGGTTGACGACGACCTACTGAGAGTGCAGAATGCAAAGAGGCGTTTCATCTTGGCTATCATCCCTTCGGGCGTGGCCTGGACGTTGATGATTCTGTCCATGGCCATTGCCATTCCCGGGTACGGCATTATAATCGCGGTGCTCGGCTTTCCTGTTGTCTTTCTGGTCGGTTGGCCTACGCACCTGGCTAGTCTGAAGGCGATCCGTAGCCGCCGGGCCAACATGGACGTCCTCATATCTCTCGGCTCGGTGCCGCCCTATTTCATGGGTATAGCCGCGTTGATATGGGGAGGACCGGGCTTCATTGAGATGGCAATGGGAATAGTATCATTCCATCTGCTGGGCCGGTTCCTGGAGACTAGGGCCAAAGGGCGGGCCTCCGAGGCGATCAAGAAACTCCTGCAACTGGGGGCGAAGACCGCCCGCATATTCGTGGATGGTGAGGAGAAGGAGATAGCCATCGAAGATGTGAAGGTGGGGGACATCATGGTCGTCAGGCCCGGTGAGAAGATCCCCACCGATGGAGTGGTAGTAGAGGGGGAGAGCGCTGTCGACGAATCCATGGCCACCGGCGAATCGATGCCCGTGAGCAAGAAGGCGAATGACACGGTAATCGGTGCCACCATAAACCAGCAGGGCCTGCTGAAGGTGGAGGCGACCAGGGTGGGCAAGGACACGTTCCTGTCTCAGGTGATCAGGATGGTTGAGGAATGTCAGGGATCCAAGGTGCCGATCCAGGAATTCGCCGACAGGGTGACGGGTTACATGGTGCCGGGGGTGCTGGTAATAGCGCTTCTGACGGGGATCAGCTGGCTCTTGTTTCCCGACTTCTTCATGAGGATCATCACCTGGGGAGCTACCTTTCTGCCCTGGGTGAATCCTGATCTGGGGACGGTCACTCTGGCCATATTCGCGAGTATAGCTGTTCTAGTCATAAGCTGCCCTTGCGCTCTGGGGCTGGGGACGCCCACCGCACTGATGGTTGGTACCGGCATGGGGGCCGAGAAAGGTGTGCTCTTCCGCCGTGGAGATGCCCTGCAGACGATGAGCGAGGTGCATACCATCGTCTTCGATAAGACGGGGACCGTCACGAAAGGCAAGCCCGGGGTCACCGACATCTTTGCCAACGGCCGTATGGAAGAAAGCGAGCTCCTTCACCTTGCCGCCGGGCTGGAACAGGGCTCGGAGCACCCTCTGGGGCAGGCCATAGTGGCAGAAGCAAGGCGGCGAGGGGTTGATCTGACTGGAGTGGACGGCCTGGAAGCCGTTACGGGAAAGGGGATCAGGGGCAGGGTCGATGGCAGGGAAGTACTTGTTGGGAACCAGAAGCTGATGACTGACTTTGGGGTGGATATCGGTGAAGTGCAGGGCAAGCTGGCTGAGCTAGAGGGCGAGGCGAAGACGGCTATGCTGGTAGCGGTGGACGGAACGATAGCCGGGGTTATCGCCATGGCCGACACTCTGAAAGAGGACTCGGTTCAGGCCATAGCCGAACTGAGAAAAATGGGTCTGGAGACTGCCATGATCAGCGGAGACAACCAGAGAACCGCCGCTGCCATCGCAAAGAAGGTAGGGATCGAACGGGTGCTGGCCGAGGTACTGCCACAGGACAAGGCAGCCGAGATAAGGCGGCTGCAGGAAGAGGTAGGGATTGTGGCCATGGTGGGTGATGGTATTAACGATGCTCCCGCTCTCACGCAGGCCGATGTGGGGATTGCGATAGGAACCGGCACCGACATAGCCATCGAATCGTCCGACATAACTCTGGTGAGGGGAGAATTGAGTGCGGTGGTTACAGCGGTGAACCTCTCCCGGGCAACCTTCAGGAAGATCAAGCAGAACTACTTCTTCGCGTGGGTGTACAATGCGGTGGCCATCCCTATGGCGGTGATGGGTCTTCTGCACCCGATGGTCGGTATGGCAGCCATGACTGCTAGCTCTCTAAATGTAGTCACCAACTCTCTGCGGTTGAGGAGGGCTAAGGTCGAACCCGGCTGGCGGCGGTGACTGGCAATTGTCCTCTGGCTAGAGTGTTATGCTGATTTGCTCTGGACTGAGAAGGTAAGAATACGAGGTTAGCAGGTGAGAGAAATACGGAGAACAAAGCCGGCAGGAGATATGGGTGTTGATCCTCTTGTCGGAAGGCATAAAAGGAGGTTAGATGCGCAGGATATATCTTGACCACGCTGCCACCACCCCCACGCGTCCCGAAGTGGTGCAGGGCATGCTGCCTTACTTCACCGAGGCCTTCGGCAACCCCTCCAGTATATACTCGTATGGACAGGAAGCGAGGGGTGCTGTGGATGAAGCAAGAGCCAGGGTGGCGGAACTCATCGGTGCCCGCAGCGGGGAGATCGTCTTCACCAGCGGGGGAACTGAGGCGGACAACTATGCGCTCAAGGGGGTTGCCTATGCTAACGAGAATAAGGGTAACCATATCATCACCACTGCTATCGAGCACCATGCGGTGAGCGAGGCGTGCAAGTTTCTGGAGAAGAGAGGTTTCAGAGTAACCTATCTGCCGGTAGACAAGCACGGCCTGGTGGATCCCCAGGATGTCAAGAGTGCCATCGGGGATAAGACGATCCTCGTTTCGGTCATGCATGCCAGCAATGAAGTGGGAACCATAGAGCCTATAGAGGAAATAGGCAGGATCACGAGAGAGGCGGGAGTGTATCTGCATAGCGACGCGGTACAGACAACGGGGCATATACCTGTAGATGTTGATGAGCTCAACGTAGACCTCCTTTCCATCTCGGCACACAAGCTGTATGGGCCCAAGGGGGTGGGGGCGCTCTATGTGAGGAAGGGTACGAGGTTGTCCCCGCTTATGCATGGAGGAGGACAGGAGAAGAACCGCAGGGCCGGTACGGAGAACGTTCCCTCAACGGTTGGATTCGGCAAGGCTGCCGAACTAGCTGGCCAGGAACTGGATGATGAGGCAAGGAAACAGAGCCTACTCCGTGACAGCTTGATCAAAGGCCTAACCGAGCGGATCGACCACCTTCATCTGAACGGGCACCCATCGCAGAGGTTGCCCAATAACGTCAACGTGAGTGTTGAGTTTTGCGAGGGCGAGGCAATGCTTCTCAATCTTGACCTGGAGGGCATCTGTGCCTCCACCGGCTCAGCCTGTACTTCGGCCAGCCTCGGGCCGTCGCATGCTCTTCTGGCGCTGGGGCTTTCGCCTGAACTAGCGCATGGGTCGCTCAGATTCAGTCTGGGGAGGGAAAACACGGAGGAAGACGTGGCGCGGGTGCTGGAGTCTCTGCCCGGGATCGTGGCCAGGTTGAGAGCGATGTCCCCGCTTCTGAAAGGTAACGGATGACAGACAAGCTGACAAGAATCAGGAGGTTATGACGATGTTTGAGAATTGCCCCGGAGCGGCCCACATACGAACACCTACCATCAAGGTAAAGCAGTGTCCCGAGTGCGGCAGGGAAGTAGAGATCTTCTCGAACGAGATGCAGACGCAGTGCGGGAAATGCGGTTTTACCATCTACAATGACCTGGAGAGTTGCGTGCAATGGTGTCAATATGCCGTTGAATGTGTCGGAGAGGAGATGTACAAGAAGTTGAAAAGGAAGAGGATAGCCTTCGTCTGTGTTGGCAACTCATGCCGGAGCCAGATGGCGGAGGCGCTGGCGAAAAAGATGAACGAAAGGTCAAATCTCGAGTTCGTGAGCATGGGAACCGACCCGGCAGACAAAGCGGCTTCGGAGGCAGTACAGGTGCTCAAGGAAGAAGGCATAATCTGGCGCGGCAAGCCGAAGGACATCCAGGATAAGGAGCCGATCGACATAGCGGTGAGCATGGGCTGTGATGTTGGCTGTCCTGTGATTCCGGGGGCCAAGAGGATAGAGTGGGATATTCCCGACCCGAAAGGGAAGGGCATAGAAGCGTACCGCGAGACACTGGCTCTGATCAAGGAAAAGGTTGCTGAACTGCTCAAGGAGGTTGATTAGATGGCACGCGTAAGGCGAAAGATGATAGAGATTGATGAAGACAAGTGCGACGGCTGTGGGCTCTGCATTCCTGCCTGCCCCGAGGGAGCGCTGCAAATCATCGACGGGAAGGCCAAGCTGGTGAAGGAGAGTTTCTGCGACGGTCTGGGAGCGTGCCTGGGAGACTGTCCACGCGGGGCTCTGACGGTGGAGGAGAAGGAGGTCGAAGAATATGACGAAGAGGGAGTAATCGCCCATATCAAGGAGGAATCACCTGAAATGCTGGAGAAGCACCTGGCTCATCTGAGAGAGCACGCCGATGAGCTTCCGCAGCACCATTCTCATGCCGGCATAAGCGCCTGTCCTTCGGCGCGGGTGCTGCAGTGGGAGAAGAGAGGCGAGACTGTGTCCGGCGGTGAGGGAGGACAGAGCAGTTCTGAACTCCGTCAATGGCCGGTCCAGCTTCACCTGGTTCCGCCCCATGCTCCCTACTTCCAGAATGCGGACCTGGTCCTAGTGGCTGACTGCGTGCCTTTTGCCTACGCGGATTTTCATCGTGACTATCTGAGGGGGAATGCCATTGCTATCGGCTGTCCGAAGCTCGATGACCTCGATGCCTATATCGGTAAGGTGACACAGATTCTACAGAGTTCGGACGTTAAGAGTATAAAGGTGGTGTATATGGAGGTGCCCTGCTGTCGTGGGCTTGTGCATATTGCGGAAGAGGCTCTCAAGAAGGCGGGTAAAGACGTTCCCGTTGAAACGGTCATGATTGGAGTGAAAGGCGAGGTTACCGAGACAAAGGTATAGCTAAGAAGGTGCCCTTGCATCGGGGCAAAAGGCCGCTGACCGAGATCGCTCATGGACGGACTATCTTTAGGCGTTGCTCTTACCGCCGGGGTGCTTTCGTTTCTGTCTCCTTGTGTCTTGCCTCTAGCCTTGGTGTACATCTTAAACCTGACAGGTTCTTCCTCGCTGACTGCGGAGGTTAGCCGTCGACGCACTACCTTTCATGCCGTCAGTTTTGTGGGCGGTTTTACACTGGTGTTCGCCGGCCTGGGAGCGTCGGTGGGGTTGATTGGAGCAGTGATCCCCAGCGGCATACTCTTCAAAGTAGCGGGCGGCGTGCTGGTAATGTTCGGGCTCTGGTTGCTCGTTTCCCCCAGGATACCGTGGTTGAACCGTACCGTTAGTCTTAAGCACTTCTCCGGTGGCCGAGCAGGATACGTTCGGTCCATGGGTTTAGGTGCGGCGTTCGCTTTGGGATGGACGCCATGCGTGGGACCCATATTGGCTGGCATTCTGGCGTTGGCAGCAAGCGCAGAGACCGCATTGCAGGGGACCTACTTGCTTCTTGCCTACTCGCTGGGGCTGGGAATACCATTCATTGCCATCGGGTTGGCCATGGGAGCGCTAGTTCCGCATATCACATGGCTGAGCCGACGGGCCAGGATGGTTTCAGTACTGAGTGGTATACTGCTCATTATTGTGGGAATAGGACTGCTAACCGGCACCCTTAACCTTCTGATATCGTTACTCATGGTGTAATGGAGGATGCAATGCGCCGAAATAGGACAATACAGTGGGTAGTTGTAGGAGTGCTGGTGGTGGCCGCTGTCGTTGTGGTGGGGTGGCGAATTACAGCGTGTAACCCGTCAGAAGCAGGTGATGGTGGCGGAGAGGCTCCGATGGTCGGATATACGGCTCCCGCCTTCAGTCTGGCTACACTTGATGGAGGTACGGTAGAGCTGAGCCAGCTAAGAGACAGGTGGGTCTTGATTACGTTCTGGACAACTTGGTGTCCGGCTTGTGTTGCCCAGCAGCCTTATCTTCAGGCAGCTTACGGGGAGCTGCCTGGGGACATTGAGTTCATCGGGATCAACCTGGGCGAAAGTGAAGAAAGGGTACGAGATCATGCGGCGGGCGAGGTAGACTTCACCATAGCTCTTGACACCCGCCAAGCCACCGGAACGGCCTATAACGTTAGATATCTTCCCACTACGTTGGTCATTGACCCACAGGGGATTATCCGTGACCTCAAGGTGGGTGGGTTTGGAAGCAAGGGAGAGGTGACTTCATGGGTCGAGAGTGTGACCTCGGGTGGGAACGCTTATACTTATAATGGAGGATAGTTTCACAGGAATTGTGGCTGGTCATGTGGCATCCATTGCGGTAGACTGTCCTGGATTTGAAACACAGTAGAGGCGCAGCGGTCTGGTACGAACATTGAGAAATCGAAGACCGAGATAGGGGTGAAATGGAAGATGCCTGACGTATCGTCGTTATACAGCGAAAAGGTTATGGACCACTTCAGGAATCCCCGAAATGTCGGCGAGCTGGAGAATCCCGATGGCGTCGGACGCGCGGGAAACCCGATATGCGGGGATGTCATGGAACTCCAGATCAATGTGCAGGACGGCATCATCACAGACGCCAGGTTCAGGACATTTGGTTGCGGGGCTGCCATAGCCACCAGTTCCATGGCTACGGAGATGGTGAAGGGTAAGAGCATAACCGAGGCCCTCAGGATCACCAACAAGGTGGTAGCTGAAGCCTTGGACGGGCTTCCGGCGGCCAAGATGCACTGCTCATCCCTGGCCGAAGAAGCCCTCAGAACAGCCATTGCCGACTACAGGTCCAGGAATCCGGAGCGCAGGAAGCAAGAATGAAAAGCAGTTCATGTCCTGACTGTGGCATAACCTTATCGGCAGCGGTCGCCGTTGCGTTTACGCGGCGTCCGGGTTCGCAGAGCGGGGCTTTCCCGTCTTAGCCTTACGAGCTCGAGTGTGCTCGTGACATCAAGATACTGCAGATTATGGAGAAGGTGTTGCTAGCTATGAGTGGAGGGGTGGACTCTTCCGTGGCTGCTGTCTTACTCAAGGAGCAGGGCTACATGGTCGTTGGCGCCAGCATGCAGATCTGGGATGGTGGTGTTCATCCCGCAGGTGTACGTCGTACCGGCTGTTACGGGCCGGGTGAGCAAAGAGACATTGAGGATGCGCAAAGGGTAGCCGATACCCTGGGGATTCCTTTACACGTTCTAGACCTGCGAAGAGAATACAGGTCACAAGTCCTGGATTACTTCCGGACGGAGTATCTTACGGGCAGGACTCCCAGTCCCTGCACGAGGTGTAACCGCGAGGTTAAGTTCGGCGCATTGGTAAGAAAGGCCCGGGATAAAGGAGTCGACTTCGACTATTTTGCGACTGGCCACTATGCCCGTGTTCAATACGATGAGATGAGCGGTCGTCATCTGCTCAGGAAAGCAAGGGATGCGCGGAAGGACCAGTCCTACTTCCTGTACGCACTGTCTCAGGAACACCTTGCCCGTTCCCTTTTTCCTGTCGGTGCGTGGACCAAGGACGAGGTACGAAGGAAGGCTTCTGATCTCGGGCTTTGTATCGAGGGCAAGCCGGAAAGCCAGGACTTCATCTCAGGAGGCTACTCCTTTCTGGTGAGGGATTGGGCACAGCCGGGGCCGATACTGGACATTCAAGGGAGAGTTGTAGGACAGCACAGGGGAATCCCGTACTACACCATCGGGCAGAGGAGAGGACTCGGCATCACATCGAAGGAACCGCTGTATGTTACCGGTATCGATGCGGAACGGAACGCTGTCATAGTAGGCAGGAAAGAGGAACTATACAGTGATGAACTCACTGCCTCGGAGTTGAACTGGATAGCTCATGAACCGTCCGGGCCGATACGGGCGAAGGCGAAGATACGATATCGTCACAGCGAGGCTGAGGCAACGATAACGCCGCTTGATGAAGGCAGGGTTCATGTCAGGTTCGGCGAGCCGCAGATGGCGATCACGCCGGGCCAGGCAGTGGTCTTCTACGATGGTGACATCGTCCTGGGCGGCGCGACGATAGAAGGCAGAGAGAACTGAATGCGGCGACAATGATTGCGCGACGGCGCTTCTTCTGAAGTTGACTCGCGGTGCAGGAAATAAAGGAGGTGCATTGTGAAAGAGAAAGACGTCAAGGGAGTGGTGAGGGGGAGGTACGGTCGAATAGCCGGGCAGGATCGGGAGTGCTGTTCAGGTTGTGACTGCGGGGCCGGCCCGCAAGCGCTGGCCGAAGCCGCCGGATACTCGAGGGAAGACCTGACCTGTATCCCTGATGAGGCGTTGATGGGGCTTGGCTGTGGCAACCCAACTGCCATCGCGGAACTGAAGGAGGGTGAGATAGTACTGGACCTGGGTTCCGGAGCGGGCGTCGATGTGTTTCTGGCCGCTGACAGGGTCGGTCCGTCAGGAAAGGTCATTGGAGTTGACATGACAGAGGAGATGGTGGCGAAGGCGAGAAGCATCGCCGGCGAACACGGCTATCACAACGTGGAGTTTCGCCTGGGCGAGATCGAGAATCTGCCGCTGGCGGACGAATCCGTGGATGCCATTATCAGCAACTGCGTCATCAACCTCTCCCCGGACAAATCGAGGGTATTCAGAGAAGCCTATCGCGTTCTGAAACCGGGAGGAAGGCTCTCAGTATCCGACATAGTCTCCGAGGGAGAACTCCCTGCGGAGATCAAGAACGACCCGGATGCCTGGGTAGCCTGCATCGCGGGGGCTCTGGACCATCAAGAGTACCTGAGACAGATTCGCGAAGCCGGCTTT
>PWZA01000076.1 GCA_003567655.1 Dehalococcoidia bacterium | reverse complement strand
GGGAGCTCACCGAGTTCGAGGGCCTCGGCAGCCAGGCTCAGCGTGTGCCTCATATGGCGTTCTGCCATCGCCTCTTCGTTCATCCTACAACGGGGTCTCGTCCCGGCTGTTTGCGGCGGTCCTTGACCATCTCACCGTCTTTGATCACGACCGGGATGGTGTCGGGGAGTACGGTCAGCTGAGGCTGACTGTCTGCGCACCCTCTGAGGCACCCGTCGGCACAGCTGACATCAGCTTGTCACCTTCTGCAGGACTGCGATCCATTCCTCCTGTATCACTCCTGCTTGGTGGTTCCTCTCAGGGGACAGTCTACGATTCATGATCTTATCTCTCGCCAGTTCAACCAATACAAAGCCTCTGGCCTCTGCCATGTGGATGAGCATCTCATACGTCTGCACAGGTACGCCGCAGATATTGTTGTTTCCTGTTACTATGCAGAGGTGTCCGTTCTTTCTCAGCGTCTTATCGAACTCATCAATGATCATCCTCATGTTGCTAAAATACTTGCACACAACGACGCACTTGGCCGGATCCACCCTGCTAATCTCCTGGCAGGTTGTTCTGAGAAGCTTGATGTGGTCTTCCAACGCAAAATCCCTCTGAAATCCCTGAAGACTCTCAGTGCCTATCGATTGCTGTTTCAGAAGCCTGACTTGCTCTGGTGTCGCCAATCCTAGCCAGAACAACTCCAGCTTGTAGCTTCTGAAGTAGTCCTGAGCATTCACATATGGAGGTGATGTGATGATGAAGTCTGCTCTTGCGATACCCTCCCGCTGCATAAGCAACGAGACTTCTCCAGCGTTCCCTTGGATGACCTTGGAATAGTTATGAGTGCCATTGATCATCTCGCAGAAGCCTTTCATCCTGCTACAATTTCTGTCCAAGGTGTTCTTGAACAACTCTATTGGATTTGGTTCCCAACTCTCTTGGATCTTCTTGACCATCCGTCTTGATCTGTAGGTCTTGGCTATTCTAGGATCAGCATAGGAAGACCGTCGTATTATCGAAGAGAAACACACTAGCAGGAATCTGTATATGCTGGGTTCAAGGTCTTTCCGAACCGTCTCGATCGCCGATCTTATTCGCGCCAGGTCCTTCTGAGCCTTCTCACTAAACCAGTAATCAATGTTGGGGAAATCGACATTATCGCCTTGCGCAGTTCTAGTGATCGTATCAACTACATGCCTGACCGCAACTTCTAGCGTGGTGACATCGACGGGGGTAGTCTTGACCTCTGATATCAGCGACGCTAATGGGTTGATGTCTATGCCTATCGCGTTCCTCCCTAAGAGATTCGCCTCCAAGAGCGTTGTGCCGGATCCGACAAACGGGTCAAGAACCAGTTCACCTTTCTTTGTGTACAAACCAATATAGTGCCGAGCGATATGCGGAATCAGCTTAGCTGTATATGAGTGGATGGCGTGAGTGCCATAATCGTCCCTCGGAATACTCTTCCGCATCATGTTCCGGAAGCTGCATTCGTTGACAGCTATCGTGGTATTGTTCAACGATACTCCCACATTCTACCTGTTCGTTTAGAGAAGTACTCTTCCTCATGGTATTTGGGAATCGCGTAAATGACCTGAACTTCAGCGTGTGCGGCAAGAGAAAGATAGCATCCGATCACCTGTGGCTTCGATCCCAAGGGTGATATAGCTATGTTGAACTTGGTCGAGTGGCGTTCAACCAGGGTGTCGATGTCCTTCTTGACCTGAAATGGGTCGAGTGTAGGGCTGTATATTGTTGACTCCGAGGGCAGCTTGGCCAGAAGCTTGCTGTTGAACTGTTCAACTCGTCCCTCCCACAAGTTTTTATAACTCGGTCTGCCAACGATCACTACGGTCTTGTGTGGAGATAGCCTTTCCCATATTCCATAAGCGCGGTCACCTTCGTAGCCCAATATCAAGATCAGGAGGTTTTCCTTCTCTGTATAAGAGCGGCCACCATAGGTAGGAACCGACACTATGTCGATTAACCCACAGGAAAGAGGTCTGTCCCATTTCACAGCGTAATCCTCCGGTTCTGTGTAGAGCAATCTCACGGATCTCGGATGCTGCTTCTCCAGATACTTCAGTAGGACTAATAGGTATTGTTTGGTAAAAGTGGTAATATCTACAGAGATGTTCTTATCAGCCAAACCTACGCCTCTACTGGAGCAAAGCTCACGGAATCTACGTATGCCGTCAAGCACATCGTGGTGGTCACAGATAATCGGGAAGACATTCCCGCTATGTCTGGCTAGCAGACTACGGAGTCTCTCGAAATTCTCATCCCTAGCCGAACTCTTGTTCTTCTCCTCATACTTGCACACGAACGAATTCTCTATCAGATACTGCTGAGATAGCTTGTTAGCAACAGCTGTAGTCCTGTCTTCGAAACTGGCGCATGCTAGAAATATCTCATCTCGACCAGGTTCAATAAGGTCAATGCTAGTCTTCACCTCACTGGTGGTACCGCCTAATACGGTCATTTCACGCACCTACTTGTGATATTGGAGATACATGCTCGCCAGCTCCCATTGTTCAGAGAGTCTATCCACAGTAGACCGGTCTATTCCAGATCGCAACTCTGCGCTGATGGCCACTTCTACAGCGGATACAAGCAGTAGAGTCATGATCAAATCGCTGACCTCGTTCGGCATACTCTCAGAGTGCCAGAAGTTAATAGGGAAACCATCGGCTAATAAGTTCACATAATTCTCGGTATTCCTGATAACATATCTTGTGCCCATGTCTCTGGCGGATCCGGGGAGCCCTTCCTTTCTCGAACTCAACGCTTCTAACTCGGATACGCAGAACTCCCACTGTTCTGAGGAAGCGCTCACCAGATGAGTGTTATGGCTCATAGCTAATATTGCGTCTCGGTTGACAGCTGTCTCCCCTGTTGCTCCCACAACTAGGTACTTCGCCCCTACTCCTTGGACAAGGGTCTCCTCAGTATCGAAACCGTGTTGCCGAGCTACTACAAGCCTTGTTGAGTCCGAATCGAAGATACTCACAATCATCTTTAACGTATCCCGCAGATGCAGAGCAACCTGCTCACCTATGGTGCCGAAACCGATGACTAACACATGCCTTCCGGCAAGATTCTTCTCTGACAGCATGTTCGGCAGATTGCTGACCAGGGCTCTGGCAACATGCGGCGGTTCAAACGTATCCTTGATCCTTGACCCGGGCACGGACAGAACAGGAAATAGGATCTGCCCAATATGTTCGTCATTCCGCAGTCCCCTCGTGGTCTGCTCAACTGCACCCAATGTGCAGGCTCCAATGCTTTCGAATCGTTCATGTAACTGCGGGACTATTATCCCGCCATCTTCAACCACTATTAGGTTCTTCGTTGTCAGCGGCGTTATCTGTTCTAGACGGTCAGCGCTCTCTTCTACCGGGTACACCCCATGGCCTTCATGCTGCAACTGCTCTATTACCTCTCTCTTATTGGGATACTGATAGTTCTTGTGGAAAACCATTGTGTCGCCTGGTGAAGCACCGAGTTTCCTGCATGATTCCATAAAGGGCACCAGATCACGCAGAAAATGTAGGAGTACCAACAGAGTCTTACCCTCAAAAGGTCTGCCCTGCAGCTTGTTCGCGATGTAAGACAAGACAGGCATATTCTCTGACAATCTGGCACCTGACACAGGTAAGAGAGGAAGTTGCGCCTCGTGGACAGGCTCCTTCTTCTCTACCTCCGTATCTCTCCGCTTTCGCTCAAGAACCAGGCTGGCGAACTCACCTTCGCTCACCTCAAGAATCCGATTGAGGACGTCTGCTCTGATTCTTGTTCTCCACCTGGGGCGCGGGCTTATGTGCAAATATGGAGCGAGTATTCGATTGAGGACATATGTTGGAGGTCTAACACCTCCAACATGCTGTGGCATATAGGGAGTACCCTCCTGAAAGACTGATATCCCGATAGCAGTATTGAACAATTGCTGAACCGGATTCTCTCTGTTGCTTGCTAAAGCCCCTAATCCTTCCGGTATTTCCACCATTGCGGCTTCAGGTTCGTTGAAAGTCATCAGTTTTTTTCTGAAGATCCCTCCGAGAACTCCCACAATGTATTGGATTTTCTCGCCAAACTCCATTTCTATGGAAGTATCTTTCAGTGACTGAGCTCTGCCTCTGATATTGCTGTAGAATTCCCCTGAGACAGTGACGGCGGCCTCGTCTTGTACCGCCTCTGGTAAAGGAATCCGCTTGAAGGTGATTTTGCCCGGCGGTTCCAACAGGATATCTTCACCGATAGACTGCCTGAATGTGGTACGACATAACTCCAGAAAATGAGCCATTATGCCCGATGAGAGCATAACAAAGACCTCAAATCCTGAGTACTTCTTCCGCTTTCCTCTATCATGAAGTATCTGATAGGCTGCGGCGATCTTGAAATCCTTGTAGACTGTTGCGAACCCTTCAGCATCATTGACGCGCTCGCGTGTCGGGTACATGTTCTTGAGATAGGTGATAATGTCATCTCGTCCAGCTTCCTCCTCGACCTCCAGTCTTCCCAGGATCGTCTTAATGTCTGTCACGGGGTACCCGTACTTCTCAAGTCTCTTCTGAGCTACTTCTCTGCATAGCTGTCTGAAAGACGCAGATACTGCGTCGTATTCCTTGTCCAAATAGACATGCTTGCATTCCCTGTCTGTCAGTCCGACCCCTTCGTCTAGGGTTTCCATGGTCTGTATGTCAGGCGGGCGGGTTGCCAGCTTGAAGACCAGTGTCGTAAGCCTCTGTTTGATTATCGTGTTAATCACACGTTGTTGTCCCTTGCTGAACTGTTCACACTCGTCCAGGAGTACGTAGAAGCGCTTTCGGCTACAGATTCCACAATCTGACCAAATACTCTTGATCGTCTCGTCCAGAAAAGTTCGTATACTGGTTGGATAGACACTCAATCGACCCTCATATGAAAGGTTGTCCTCCAGATCGCGAGTGTCCAAGAACGTCTCAATCTCATGCCTTAGCCCTTCGACTTCGCTCTTCAGTTGATGTAGCTCAGCATGTAAAGGGACGGACGTCTTATATCGTATCTCCCGTTTTGACTTCATCTCCGAGAATCGGGAGATAGTTGACTGATGCAGTTTAGAGGCTTGCTCTTCTGATATATCTATCACACCTTTCTCTGCACCGTAGATGAGCACCGAGATTATCCTTTCTAAGATGAACAAGTTGAAATAGTGTCCAAACAGAACCTCCCCACCTGGTTTGAAGTCACCACCTGGCTTAAGGAAAGGCCTGAATGAGCCCCTTCCTATCTTCACGTACGTACCGATGAAATTTGAGTCCCTGATGTTCGCGTCTCCCAGCACCTCCAACTGCGTCTCGAAGCCCAGGTACTTAAGCAGCGTGGTCTTGCCTGATCCCCAGCCACCGACGATTATGGAGTTTTGTCTCCCCATGAGTTGGCTGAAGATGCTCTGTTGTGGCTTGGCGAATAGATACGCTATCAGAGCATAGTCGTCATTTAGCTCTTCCGCCGTTAGTTTTTCGAAGGGATTGTCTATTACAAGTAACTCCGGCACCAATTGTCTTTTCTTAGGCATATCCGCCGCCTTCGCTCGTGATGCATGCTTCAGCGTTCCTTCACGGTAGTTTAGCCAGAACGCAAGTCGACCCGTTTGAGTGTATCCTAGGCCAACAACAACGGTCGTGTCAATAGGCGTGCAGGAATGCTAAGCGAAAGAGGGTATGTCCGCACCGTCTTGAGTGCTGAATCTGATGCAGGTCAATGCCGGGACGGACAAGTTCAAGGGCTTCGGCGGCCAGGGTTGTCGTGTGTCGCATGTAGTGTTCCACCGTTGCCTCTTCGTTCATCCTGCAATGTGGCCTCGTCGCTGCTGTTCGCGGCGGTCCTTGACCATCTCGCCGTCTTTGATCACGACAAGGATGTTGTCGGGGTCCTCGAGTGAGCGTATGTCTTGCAGGGGGTCTGTTCTCGTGATGATGACGTCGGCCAGCTTCCCGACCTCAAGAGTACCCAATCGGTCCTGCCATCCCAGACACTCGGCCGCGGTCCCGGTTGAAGCGACGATAGCCTCCATCGGCGTCATCCCCGCTTTCACCATCAGACCCAGTTCGCGGAGGTTCGTGCCGTGCGGCAGGACGCCGGCATCGGTGCCCATCGCTATCTTCACTCCTGCTCTGTGCGCCCGCCGGAAGCTGTCGGCCTGCGCCTCTACCACCTGGCGCGCCTTGGTCACGGCGTGCTCGGCCATTCCGCCCTCCTCTCCGGCCTCAAGGACTGCGATCGGTGCGATCATGGTGGGCACCAGGAACGTGCCATGCTCGAGCATGAGTTCGATCGCTTCGTCGTCCAGATAGACCCCGTGCTCGATCGAGTGCACTCCGGCGCGCACGGCGTTCTTGATTCCCTCGCTACCCTGGGCGTGGGCCATGACCTTGATCCCTCCTCTGTAGGCGGCTTCGCGCACGATGACGGCCAACTCTTCAGGCGAGAACTGTGTGAAGCCGGGTTGATCGGTGGGGCTCATGACGCCACCCGTGGCGCATATCTTGATCACCTCGGCTCCTGCGCGGAGCACCTCACGTACTTTCACCAGAACTCCTTCGGGGCCGTCGCAACGACCGTGGGGCAGGCCCGGATGTGCTGGGAACACGTGGAACTCGTTCCCGGAGCGCATCCAGAAGTCGGCGTGTCCACCAGTCATGGTGAGAGGCGTGATACTGATCTGCATACGCGGCCCTGAGACCACTCCCTCTTCGACCGCAACCTTCACCCCGGCATCGGCACCGCCTGCGTCGCGCACGCTGGTGATTCCTGCCTGCAAAGTGCGGCGCATATACTCCACGGACTTGTAGAACCTCATCGAGAACGGCGTCGCCATGTCACGCTTGATGTCGATGCCTTCAAGGGTCAGGTGAACGTGAGTGTCGATCAGCCCCGGCAGGATGCAGCCGCCGCCGGCATCGATCTCCCTGATCGGCGAATCGGGCAGCCTCAGACCGTCGACCTGACCTACTGCCTCAATTCGGTTCTCTCTGATGAGCACGCCGGCATCGGTCACGGGTGCACCCCCCGTGCCGTCGATGAGCGTACCGCTCCGTACTAGCGACATTGCCATCTTACACCTCCAGTTCAAGCTTATCGGCTTGCATATCTGTTCAACAATGCGATCCAAGGATAGGAATCATCGGATCTGATTATGCTATGGCTTCGGATCCCTGGCTGTTCAGTCTCGTCTCCTACTCGCCCGCATTGTGGAGCGCATTACGATCCAACGGATGAACACGGTTTCCGCCAAACACTGCCATGTTATCACACAG
>PWZA01000103.1 GCA_003567655.1 Dehalococcoidia bacterium | reverse complement strand
CTGGAAAGGCTGCGCAGTTTGTCAGCGAACTTGCTCATATGACCTCCAGCCAGCGGTCGGATTCGAACCGACGACCGGCGGTTTACGAAACCGCTGCTCTACCCCTGAGCTACGCTGGCATTGTAGCTAAATCAGAGGCCTTGCTCGACATTATGTCTTCTCGTTGCGTTAAATCTGCGTTATTTCTTCCGCAAAGCCCATTCTTGCCTACGGGGAGGACCTCATCCAGCAACGCCATGGCCTCTGATTGCATGCCCTCAATTATATGGGAATAGACGTCCATTGTAAACGCTACTGAGGCATGGCCTAGGGCTTCACTGATAACCTTTGGCTTACCGCCGCGCTGCAGCATGAGACTTGCAAAGGTGTGACGCAGATCATGAAAGCGAACGTTCTTAAGCCCGGCCCTCTCTGCCGTTCTGGCGAAGCTGTGGCTCAGGACGCCAGGGTCTATTGGCCCACCTTCGTGGTTGGCGAACACCAGGTCATCCAGCGTCATGGCTTTCCCCACCTGGTAATACAGGCGCTGCCGTTCAAGCTTGTATTCTCCCAAGAATCCTGCCAGTTTGGCGGTCATCGCCACTCTCCTCCGGCTGCGGGCCGTCTTTGGTTCGACGAACTGGCATGTGCCACGACGCTTATAGAGCGTCCTGTTGACCGATATTGAGCAGGAGCCAATGTCAATGTCTCTCCATCTTAGACCCAGCAACTCGGCCTGTCTTAGTCCGCTACTGACAGCAGTGTAGATCACCGGGTAGTAGTAACTCCCCTCGGCACTGATGAGCAGGCCTGTGACCTCGCTGAGTGTTAAGGTGCGCATGGTCTTGCCTCTAGGTGATGGCGGATCTACCAACTCGCAGGGATTGCGGCCCAGGTAGCCTTGCCTGACAGCATACTTAAGCGCCTGAGACAACACGCGGTGTTGGTGATGGACCGTCCGGGAAGATAGCTTATCGAGGGCCTTGCCGTAGTAGGCCTGTATGTGCTGCTGATTGAGCTGCTTCAGTTGGTGATGGCCGAGGGCTGATACCAAGTGATTGTCAATGATCGCCTGGTAGCCGTCCAGTGTTCGCTGTGAGCAGTTGGTCTTAACATAGCCTTCAAGCCACTGACTCAAAAGGTCGGCCACTGTAAGCTTGCCAGGTGGCGTATAGACACCCTTGTCCAGACTGGCCAACAACTCGGTCAATCTTCTGTGAGCATCGCCCTTCTTGCCCCGAACGGTCTCAAAGTGCCGCCTCGGCTTGCCGTCCGGCCCCTTACCGGTGTAGATCTGGATTTGCCAGCTCTTGGGTGTTAGTTGCCTTATGCTTCCTCTCATGTAGTGCCTCCTTTTTGTATCATCCTCCGCTCCAGTCGAGCCACGATTCTCTCGTAGGTGATCTTGACGACTTTCCATGTTTTATACTTGTGGGCGGGGTTAAGCGCATTGTATTCCTTGCGTACAGATTCCCAAAAAGACTCCACCTCGCCCCTAGTTTGCGGTATCGTGCCTCTGCTTACAACGACCTCGTAAAGTTGCATACTCTTTTTCGTAAATGGCTTCACGCGCCGTAATCCCAGGACTCGCCTAACGTGCCGATAGAGATACCGCAGGTCGTCAAATGTCATGTCCCCTTGAACCGTCACTTTGGCATAGCGATTCTTGAGACTTGCGCCAGACGGTAGTAAGTGTGGCTCGTCAATAACAGCGATCCTAAACAGAGGCAGTACAGGCGGAGCATCTGTCAAGATATGCATTTCCACGGACCTCGCGGTGAAGCCGGTTGCCTTGCATATCTCCAGCATGTTGGCGAGAAAGGCCTGCCACGACCTTACGCAGTCATCTTCCTCTGGGGGCGGCTTTGATTGCAGCGAGTTAAGATACCGCAGAACCTCATCGTCCGAGAGATGCTGCAGTCTCTCGAGTGTAATGGCGTCGACGCTAGGGATCTCAGTGGGAATCGACGATCCACTTCCCCATGCCTCGATGCCCTTCGTTACTGAAGGATATCTCTCTACGAGAACACACAGGGCGGCATGTCGTTCATGCTCTTGGTTGATCCACTCATTCACTCCTTCCCTCCATTCACTTGCACGTTCCTCCATTTCGCCGGTCCATCTCTCTGCAGCCTTGGTACAGCTGAAAGGAGCCGATTTCGTCTGGAACAAAGCTTCTCGTATGTCCTCCACCCATGGTCTTATCTGTTGAGCCATGAACTTCGCGCTTGCGGTTGGCTTTGTCTTCGCAGCCACAGTCTCAGATTCCTGAGCAAGAATAGCCTCAATAAGCTTGTTGAATGCCTCTCCGTCAATTCCGCGGAAGCCACTGCTGGATATGAAATCAGTGACAGCCTCAGTCAGCCAAGGAACATCCTTATGTTTCCCCCCTTTGAAGGCTTCCAGACGGACGACCCACTCACTAGCTATCGAACGGTCAAACATTATCAACATTTGAGGGTAGCGAATCTGTTACCTGTTATTATACAGGCAAATGATAACTGCTGCAACCGCAGTCAAGAAAGGAGGCGAAAAACATTGAATAATCGCGTCAAGGAGTTCAGGGAGAGAGCCGGTCTATCTCAGGCTGAGCTAGCCCGACGGGTACACGTGGCATCACCTAACCTGTCTGCCGTCGAGAACTTCCAGAGGGTGGCTTGGCCGAAGCTCAGACGGCGACTGGCCCGGTCGCTGAAGACAACCGAATCCCACCTATTCCCCGATGAAAGGAGGCAAGATGACAACCACTGAGAGGCTGACTGTCAGTGTAACCGAAGCGGCGCGCATGCTGGGAATAAGCAAGAATTTGGCCTATTCCTTAGCCCACAGCGGAGGGTTACCTGCTATTCGGCTGGGCCAGAAGCGAATGGTCGTGAGCCGGCTGCAGCTTGAGAATCTACTCAAAGGTGACGGAGACAGGCCTGCGGGCGGCAACAGGGACTCCAATGACTGAAAAGGTTGACTGCCCGAAGTATGAGGATTGCTCTGCTCCCCTATGCCCTCTGCAGCGCTACACGATTGATCGAGGTATCTGGTATACGGATGAGGATATCTGCATAGCCAAGAGATTCCAGACTCTGCCCTGGGTGAGGAAGCAGAAGGCGATAGTCAAGGCTCACGCTGCAAGTGACCGGTACTACACCGTGGAGATGCTAAACGCTGTAAGGCAGGTCCGTAAGGGCATTCAGGGAATAGACCCTGACCAGCCGCTGACTGAGGCCGAGGCGGCTGAGCAAAGATGGGTACTGGAAAAGAAGGGGGGTCGAGTTGTAGCTAAGCAAAACCCAGATCCCCGCCGAGTTACTCGTGGCAGAAAGGTTCGCCCAACCCCCTCGTCTACCGCTTCGCATCAGTCGCCTACTCTGTCGGTGGACCAAGTAACTGCAAGGGAGCCGAAGGTCGGGAAACTGTCAGTTGCCAGAAACACCGACCGCCCACCGAGCGTCCCTCGCAAGGGCTCGGAGGAATTTGTAGCACCTGCAAGGACAAGGAGTTGACACATGGAAGAGGAGTGTGATGCCCACTGCTGACGACTATGTTCAGCTCCCTGACGGCCGGTGGATTCTGAAGAGCAGGCCGAACGCACCACAGGTTGAGAACAAGGATAATCGGGACAGCCAGATTTGGCAGAGGACAGATACAGGCAATGCCAATATGATGGCTCACCTCTTTGGAGATGTGCTGCGCTATGACCATAGAAGGCGAAGGTGGCTGAAATGGAATCAACACCACTGGCAGCCGGATCAGGACGGAGAGGTTACCAGGATAGCTCAGGAGACAGCTGGAATCCGATACAAGAGGGCTGCCAATATGACTGACATGGACGAGCGCCGTAATCAAGCTAACTGGGCGATTTCGTCTGAAAGCAGGATGCGACTGAATGCGACTATGGCGCTGGCACAGGATACAAGACCGATTGCCGACAGCGGCGAGAACTGGGATCAGGACACATGCCTATTGGGGGTGACCAATGGCGTGCTGGACTTGAAGACGGGGGCGCTACGTCGTGGGAGCCCAGAGGACCGCATCACCATGACTGCAGGGGTTGACTTCGACCCTACAGCGGAATGTCCCCGGTTCCTGCAATTCATGGCAGAGGTGTTCGATGACCCTGGTCTCGTTGACTGGCTATGGCGGGCATTAGGTTACTCGATAACAGGGGATACGTCAGAACAGTGCGTCTTCATGGGCTATGGCAAGGGCCAGAATGGGAAAGGAAAACTCAGGGATGCCATTCATGCCGCAATAGGTGATTATGCCTATACGGCCCCATTCTCGACCTTTGAGCTCTACCAGAGAGCATCGATCCCAAACGACCTCGCCGCCCTGGAGTTTAGGAGGTTCGTGGATAGTTCCGAGACAAACGACAACACCCGATTGAACGAGGCGCGGATCAAAGCACTCTCCGGCTCTGATCCGATGACAGCGAGGTACCTGCATCAAGAGTACTTCACGTTCGCCCCACACCTTAAGATGTGGTTGTTTGTCAATCACAAGCCCAGGGTTGTGGATGATTCCTTTGGATTCTGGCGCAGGGTGAGACTGATACCTTTCATGAAGCAGTTCATCGGAGAGGATGAAGACAAACACTTGGGGGAAAAGCTCCGAGCAGAAGCACAGGGAATACTGGCATGGCTTGTCAGAGGATGCCTGGAATGGCAGAAGAGAGGACTGGACCCAATACCCGAATGCGTGAAGATCGCGACCGAAGAATACCAGAAGGAAAGCGATGAGTTATCAGGATTCTTGACCGAGATGTGTGTAGAGCACCCGGATGCAACAGTCAAGGCCTCCAGACTGTACGAGGCATACAGGCAATGGGCTGAGACCCAGGGAATGGAAGGAAAGGAAATCATGACTCTGACCAAGTTGGGCCGGCGAATGAGCGGGCGCTTCCAGAAGAAGACAACAAAGGAAGGGGTGTTCTATTTCGCGATAGCGATTACAGGCGATGAAGGGTTTGTGAAGGGTTCTGAAGCTAATATCACCGAAGGCCATATTCTCCCCATACACACCACTCCCCGCGAGAAAAGTGGAAAAACTATTCACAACTCTTCACCAAACGTAGAAACTGTTCACCCACCTTCGGGTTTCTGCTGCCACACATGTGGTAGCACTGCCTCGTGGCTCAGGGGTGGGCAGGAGATATGCAGTCGATGCCATCCGCAGCCCAAGGGAGCCCCGGCGTGATCCCCATGGGGCCAGCACATAGAACGTATTCGAGTGCCTCTTAAGGAACAGCCAAGAGGGATTTGGAAGCCAGAATCCTACGTATTGAGATGGGCAAGAGCCCCTAAGAAGGAGGTAAAGATGCCAAGAGGCGTACCACTGAAAGGATTTCGAAGGACAGGAAAGTATAAGGCCAGGTCCTTACAGGAACTGGAGCAGGATATAGCCAGCAAGGCCGTTGTTTTCGTAGCGGAACTGGAGAAGTACATCAAGCCCTTCCCGTGCCCTCATTGCGGGAACACGATTAAGGTGGTCGACAAGGAAGTGGCCATGTACATGGTAGACAGGGCCTTGGGCAAGCCGAAGCAGAAGCACGAGGTAGATGTTGCCGAGACGATTCAGCTCACCGCTGACCAGATAGACAGGATATTGGAGAGCCACATCTGGTCGTTCATGACTCTGATTGCTGAAAGACACCTGGGAGCGTTCGTGGCGAAGTACCAACTGGCTATCAGGGGGTTACTGCCGCAGGGTGAGGTCCTGGAGGGCGAAGTCAAGGAACTCCCCGGCCCGGATTAGGTCAACAATGGATATCGCAAAAGAGAAGGCGGCAATCCAGAAGAGACACAGGGAGATTCTGAGTCAACTTGAGAGGCTACCTGAAAAGCAGACAGTCCTCGAACTGGAGAAGAAACTAGGAGAGGCCAAACAGGCCTTGACCGATAAGCAAGTCCCCCTGCTGGAGGAAGTCTTGATACTGGGCTACAGGTTTCGGGCATTGGGGCGTCTGGAACGGGGAGGAGACACTTCGATTAGTCCGCTTACTTCGGTGGAACTGGTAAGAGACCCCCTGGATTACTCCTTCAGCGTCAACTAGAGGCTTCCTGTTGTTGCGTAACAAGATGCACCCCTATCCCTGGGTCTTGACCGCGCCAACAGGCCAGACATCTCCTGGCATCGATCTCAGGGGTCAGGGCGGGTTGATCATTCTTTGGTAGCGGATACGGGATTTATGATTAGGGCTGGTGGCTGGTGGTTTCACGTTGGGTTTAGAACGCTTGTGTTAGGTAGCAGATTCGTGGTGTGCCTGGGATGAGGCGGGGTGGTGAAGGCTGGGGACAGATCCACTAGCAGATTGTTAGCAAAACCTTGGCGTTTGTCCGAGGCTCGGAGAAGGGCCCCATCACACAACCACCCATTGACAGGTTCTTCAGCGACAATGGTACAATAGTACCAGCCTGTACCGAGGTATGGGGTCTGGTGGCCGAGTATGTCAGGGGATCGTTGCAGTTTCAAGGTGGCACAGCCGAGTTCATATACGTGTGTGGACTCGGCTTGTTTGTTTGACGGCAGAGTAGACTGCCATCACCGACAAGTGAGACAAAGGAGGAGAAATCGGACATGAAGAGAGCAATGGGTATGGTTCTTGTTGCAGCACTGCTTGCTTCCCTGTTGGGAGGTGTGGTGCCAGCGGGAGAGGTTATGGCTGCCCCGCTATTCAGCGTTGGTGATAGAGTGGAGGTCAGTGGCACTGCCGCCCCAGACGGCCTGATTGTGCGGGCGGGTCCAGGCTCAGCATACAATATGATTGGCAGCAAGTGGGGCGGAGACCAGGGTAAGGTGGTCAGCGGGCCAGTGGACGGCTGGCACTCGGTGCATGGCTGGTTGACGTGGTACCAGGTCAAGTGGGACCAGGCTTGGTATCATGAGGGTCAGTGGATTGACACAGGCTGGTCTGCTGAGGGCGGGTTTAAGGAGCCGCCCATAGTCTTCACATTTATTGACCCCAACATCGGTACCTCTTGGGCTGCCTTGCAGCTGTACCATAACTTCATTGAGTTTGGCTCTGGGCATGTGCAGTTCGGATACAGGCGTGCAGGGACAACCACTTGGTCCTACACCGGCTGGCAGAGCGCATCCGGAATAGCAACATATGAGAAGACTGTCACTGGGTTGAACCCAGGCACGCAATACGAGTACAGAGCCTGGCTGACCTATTGGGTAGGTGAGTGGGTGAACCTAGGCGGGATCATCTACACATTCACGACAGAGCAGGATGCTGTGCCCGCCGGCCCTGTTTCGGTTGCGACCTATTCAGCACAGAACGAGGGGCAGACTCAGGCTACCCTCAGGGGTGCCATAACGAGCTTCAACAATAACCCGTCAGCCGAGATCAGATTCTGGTATCGACCCAGCG
>PWZA01000049.1 GCA_003567655.1 Dehalococcoidia bacterium | reverse complement strand
GCAAACCGGGGGCTCTTCATCCAGTCGATTCCCGCGCCAATGCTGAGAACTGCCTCGCTGCCGCATCTCGTTGAGAGCCAGTGACTTGTCTCCGTCAGCAGTTCCTCGGTTGTGGGCTCTCTCCCGTCAACCAGCCCCCGGAAGTGTTTAGCTACTCTGTGGTCATCGCGTTCCCAGGCACTCTTGATTATGTAACTGACGAGTGCCTTGATGTATTTCCTGTCCCTGACGGCATCCTCCACATGGCGGTAGAAGATGTACTTCAGCCACTCACTCATGGGGGAGACGATAACCTCTAATCCGGCCTTTTCGCACTCCCTGACGAGGTTCTGATTGCTGAATGTGTTGGAGCGCAAGAAGATCTCGCCGTTTATGCCCACCAGCGGGTTTCGTGGTAGCTCCGGGTCGATGAGCGACTTGAAGTCAGGAACTGCCCTCTGCAGGACGTCGTCAATGCTTTCTCTCTTTCGAACTTGCCCCACGACCCTGCTCACATATTCATCGAACATATGATCCGCCGCCGCGTGCTGCCTTTCATAGGGACGGGTACGCCAGAGCAATCTCTGGAGGTAGTCAATCGCCAGGCAGCCCTTCCAGGCCAGGCGGGCAAAGCGGGGACTGATGTCAGTATCTCTGTAGGCATTGTTAGAAACAGTAGTGCGCATGGGAAGGTCGATACCCACGTCTCTAAGGATACGCGGTTGTTCCAGAGCGTACTTTCCGAAGCGGCAGGGACCGTATGCACCGGCCATTACAGCTTCGACGTCTTTGAGGCCGGCGCCATCTTCATAGCTAAACCTCAGGAAGTCGCCGAGGGTGACGCGATAGGGTAGACACTCCACGCCTGATGTCAACTGATCGGCATACATGAGATTGCGCTCATCGGCCTCAGGGAGAACTATCGCTCTAACTCCGCTGCCCTCGAGGAGGGCTCCAATCAGCTCGACGTGCGGCGCCATCCTGGGTATGATGAGGGTCTTACTGGCATCAATGAGCGGCGCAGTTCCCCGGTAGATATCCCGGGGAGACACTTTTCGGAGCGCGGAGTCATCGGTGAACCCGGATATGGTGTCGACAAAGGCTTCGAGTCGGGTGACGATGCCTGCCTCTGCGGCGTGTTCATCTATTTCTAACTGGCCGAGTGGTTTCCCTCCCATGATATCCTCTACGAGGTGAAGGATAAAGGAGTTGGGGCCGCATCCGAAGTTGGTTAGCCACAAGCCGTATAGTTGCGGATCCGCAGCGGTTATAGCAGCGGCGGCTATGAACTTGCCCTCATAGGCCCAGTAAGGGCGATCCGAGTAATCCCTTGGATCTATCGACTCGAGGGGCAGGAAGTCTATGGGAATGGGCACAACCCCTAGGTGCGCGAGTTTCTCTGCTATACCGAGATTCGCGCCCGCGTCCTGAAACATATAAGACCTGGCAAGCAGAACCACTCCCAACTGATCAGTGCGGTGTAGCTGTTCGAGCAACTCCTTGCCCAGCGCTGTCCTGTCGGCCTCGAATTTGCGCTGAGACGCTATGCCGGCGAGGGCTGCCTCCCTGCCCTGTCTTCTGCTGAACCCCATCTTGAGAGCGCTGTCGGCAAGGCTCTTCACCACCTCGCCGTCGCCACGGCTGAAATCGATCACGGGTATCAGCATGCGTTCTCCCAGGTCGACTACCTGACGTATTATGTACGGAGAAGCTTGTACCAGTGGACATGAATACTTCTGGTTTGCATCATCGTCCTTCTCGCCGAGGCGAATGGCGCAGGGGTACAGTATGTAGTCTGCATCCTTAAGGACCGCTGCATGCCCGTGCAGGAGCTTAACCGGGAAACAGCTATCGGTGTAGCTCAACTCGATCGCTCGCTCCATGATATCACCGGTAGTCTGACTGGAGAGGACGACTCTGGCACCCAGAGCATTGAGGAAGCCGATGAGAAGCGGGGCATAGTCATATACCAGCAATGCCCTGGGGATTCCCACCAGGGGGCCTGTGCCAGAGTCTCTCTTGTACTCCCGAAGGAGCAGTTGCTCTCGTTTGTCGAAGAACGTTTCGATCCTGGCATGGCTGGCCATGGCGTCGTACTTGTCACAGCGACTGCCGTAGTAACTGGATTCCGCTCCCGGCATCTCCATCCGTGTGATCGTGCAGTTGTTGTCGCATGCCTTGCACACGAATGTAGTGAGCTTACACTCCCTGTCTACAACCTCCTGAAAGCCGTAGAACTCCGACCCCTGGCTGCCCGTGGCCTCTTTGGCCAGGATGGCTGCGCCTATGGCGCCGCTGACCTCTTTGTGTGTTGCCACGGTCAGGGCCTTGCCTTCAAGCTGCCTGTGAAAGGCTGAGACCACTGCCTTGTTGTAGAAGACCGCTCCAGTGAGGATGATCTTATCTCCCAGCTTTCTGTGCTCTACCACCTTGGAGATATAGTTCTTGGCTATGGAGTTAGCCAGGCTGGCTGTGATAATCCCGAGGGGCACCCCTTCTTGCTGGGCTGAGGCCACTGCCTGACTCATGAAAGCGGCACATCGGGTTCCCAGGTCGATGGTATGTGGGGCAGCAAATGCCAGGTCGGCAAACTGTCCGTTGGTCACTGAGACGCCGAGCATCTCGGCCAGTTCATCGATGAAGCTGCCCGTACCGGCGGCGCAGGCCTTGTTCATGTGGTAGTCCACGACGATGCCGTTTCTCTTTATGACCAGCTTCGAATCCTGCCCGCCGATCTCGATAATATCTGCCTCAGGGTCCAGTTCTGCCGCTGCCCTGGTCTGTGCTGTTATCTCGTTCTTGATCAGGTCTGCTCCGATGAATCCACCGACCAGATATCTTCCCGAACCGGTGACGCCTACGCCGGCTATCTTCACCTTGTCTGCTCTGTTGTTGAGCAGATTCCTGAAGAGCTGCCTCACGGCCTCGACCGGCCTGCCCGCGGTCATGAGGTAGTGCTTGGCCAGCAATCGGGTGCCCGATTCGTCCATTATTACAGCTTTGGTGCTGGTCGAGCCGACGTCTACGCCGAGGTAGCCGATGCGCTCCCCTTCTATCCTCTGACCGTCCTCGCTGGCCGGAACGGCTACATCCTCCAACCTCGGCATCTCGAAGTAGCTCTGCTTGATGTCTGTCTCAGGCAGTGTGACTCCGCTGGATGTCTTTCCTATGGAAAGCAGCGCCGATCCCAGTGACTCCATGTGCCGGTAGTTACGGGGTATTATCACTTCTGCGGGATGTCCGTTCCTGGAAGAGATCATGTCGTTAAGAGACCTGGCTACGGCAGCATTGGCAGCAACTCCACCCACGAAATAGACCGGCTCCTGGAAGGCGCCCTTCTTCAAAGCGGCGACCATGCGTGCTACGCTCTCGCACAACGCAAAAAGCATTGCCTCCAGAGGGACTCCCTTTTGCTGCAGATGGATGAGGTCGGTCTTGGCGAATACGCTGCAGCGGGCGGCTATCCTGGGAGGAGTACCCTGCTGTTTGAGTGCCAGGCTGGCGAAGTCATCCATGCTGATGCCGAGCCTGTATGCCTGTTGCTCGAGAAACCGTCCTGTGCCGGCGGCACAGAGGGGGTTGGATTCCACCCTCCAGGGCTTCTTGAGGCCGTCCTCCAGTTCTATGACCAGGGTGCTCTGCCCGCCGATCTGTATGATGGTCCTGGCGTCCGGGTGGTGATGAAGTAATCCTGAGATCGTCGCAAGCGAACTGCTGTATGAAATCCAGCCAAGCTCCGTTGGGATAGCTGCTCTGCCGGAGCCCGATACGCCGGCTGCGATGATCTGATCGAGGTCGGCTTTGCCTTCCAGGCGGCCGATGAGTGAACTGACTGCAGCTCTTGGTCCTGAGCTTACCTTCTCGGTGTCTAACTGGATGATGCCGCCCCTATCATCTATGAGTGCGAGCTTGGCATCGACAGATCCGATATCTACGCCCAGATAGTAAGCCATTGTGCGGTGCAGAATTATAGCAGAAATGCACCCTTTCGGGAAAGTGCCTCTGTTCTCGGTGCAAGCATCTGCCTCGAGTTGAGGTTTTAGCAGCATGGTAGGTGAGTGGAGATTGCTCACAGACATCGTGAGCAATCGGCGCGAGTCGCTGTTACCCGGTGGCTGTGATATAGTATCGCCGGTGAATGCTAGCGGGTGTCCTGGGCTGCTGTGCTATGCATGAGACGTCGTTCGGGATCGCAGGAGGGCGGCCCCGGGTTGGGTCGGGGCGTCCGAGACCGTTGGAGGAGTATTTATCTGGCTGCGGTAGCGTGCTGCTCGTATGATTGCGTGAGATGGAACCCGAGATTGTGAATCGAGGTAAAGCTATGACTGGTGCTGAACGGCATCGTGAAGCCGAGGATGCGAACCGCCTGTGGTGGGATAACCTGGCGCGGGTGCATGTCCGGTCGTACAAGGAAGTCCAGCTCCTCAGAGAGGGCAAAGAGGTTCTGGACGAGATCGAACTGCGCGAGGTGGGTGATGTACGAGGTAAGAGCCTGTTGCACCTGCAGTGTCACGTCGGCACGGACACCCTGGCCTGGGCCCGGAAAGGGGCGATTGTCACCGGCGTCGACTTCTCGGCCGAGTCGATCGCCTGCGCGGAGCAGTTGCGGGGTGAACTGGGGCTGAAGGCGACGTTCATACACTCCAACGTGTACGACCTGCCATCGCTGCTATCGATGGAGTTCGACATCGTGTATGCGTCGCGTGGCGTGCTTTGCTGGCTTCGTGACCTTCATGAGTGGGCATCGATTGTCAGCCGCTTCCTCTGTCCCGGTGGGATCTTCTATCTGCTGGAGTCGCATCCGATTCTGTGCGCGCTCGAAGAGGATGTGCACGGGGTTCTCTCATTCGCCAATCCCTATTTCCATCTTACGGAGGCCACGCGTTGGGAGGCGGGCGGCGGTGACTATTCCGATCCTTCCCACACAGTGGAGCATCCGTCGTATGAATGGACCTGGGCTCTCAGTGACGTGGTGAATGCCTTGATCGGAGCTGGCCTTGGGCTTCAGTTTCTGAACGAATATGACCATCTGTTCTTTAAGCTATTCCCCGGTATGGTGTCGGAGGATGATCGCCATTACAGGCTGGCGCAGTATCCCAGGATGCTGCCGCTTCTCTTCACCCTGCGGGCGCAGAAGCGGTAGGTGCGGAGTGAGCCTGCTTCTCAGTCAGGTGACACGATTCGGATTTCGCCGGCGCAGTTGAGATTCTCTGTCTGTTGAACAGAGACAGTGAGATCAGCTTTTCAGTGGCAGTGCTCGTTTCAGCTTGCCGTGTTTGCCGCAGGATTGGCTCGCAACGGCTGTTCGGGAGATTAATGCCTCGGCTTGTAGTGACACCTGCTGAGAGGGTGATCATCACATATGCTTGACACTGCCTGGGGTGTGCTATAGTATAGGTCAGACCAGTACCAAATGCCGCTTTCGAGTTCAAGTTTTCGGAGGGACAACTATGGATAAGATTTCACAGGCCCTGGAGAGGGCCGGCTTTCCCGGCAGAGACAGCTATGACCTGCCCACATCTGCGAAGGTCTTTCCCGACGGTACCCACTACAGGGTGGAGCTGTCCGGTATAGAGACGCCCGCAGTCCTGATCGCCGCAATAGATGAGGCCAAGAAGCAGGGTGTGCCTTTTCACCGTTCGGTCTCGGCAGTGCGCGGAGCATCCATGCTGACGAGGGAGCAATTAACGGAGTTTGCCAGGATCGCTTACGATAACCATGTAGAGGTGATCATGACTCCGGGGCCGAGGCCTACGTGGTATACAGGCCGGCAGATCGCTACGCCGGAGGGGGCGATCTCCGGGTTGAGGTTAAGAGGTATGGACATGGTCCGCCATTACCTCATGGAGGTAGAGAAGTGCGTGGATATCGGTTTCAGGGGCTTCCTGGTCTGGGATGAGGGTGTGCTGTCCTTGCTTAACACGATGAAACAAAACGGAGACCTGCCCCTTGACGTCATATTCAAGGTATCTGTTTTTGCAGGTCATGCCAATGCTGCCGGCGTCAAGGTGGTGGAATCGCTGGGTGCGGGCAGCTGCAACCCGGTGGCCGACCTGACGCTTCCCCAGCTAGCATCGATACGAAAGGTGGTCGACCTGCCCCTCGATGTGCACATTCAACTGTGGGCTTCCATGGGCGGCTATAACCGCGTTTATGAGACACCGGAGATAGCCAGAGTGACCTCTCCGTGCTACTTCAAGATGGAGCCTGGGCCGGGACTGGCAATGTATATGCCCTGGGGGACGTCTGAGGATGGGCTGGCGGAACTGGCAAGAGAGAAGATCCGCTCCAGCAAGAACATCATTGAGCTTATCGGCGAGGTCTGCCCCTCGGTCAGTGTCTCAAAGCAGGAGGCCGATGATCTCGTGGTGCCTTTACCGAAATAGAACAGGAGGCTGAGCATTACATGGCTAAGAAGACCGTACTCGACTTCATGGAGATGAAGAATAACGGTGAAAAGATCACCTTCCTCACCGCCTATGATTTTCCCATGGCCAGTTTCTGTGAGAAGGCGGGCATGGATATGGTGCTGGTGGGTGACAGCGCAGCTATGGTAGTGCATGGCCTGTCGGGAACTCTGCCCATGACCATGGACCAGATGATCCAGCACTCTCAGGCGGTCCGGCGAGGCGCTCCGGACACTTTTGTCATCGGCGATATGCCGTTCCTTTCCTATCAGGTTTCGAGAGAGAGTGCCATCGAGAATGCAGGCCGGTTCTTCAAGGAAGCGGGCGTTGACGCCATCAAGCTGGAGGGAGGGCGACGCGTCGTCAGGCAGATCGAGGGTATAGTGGAAGGTGGGATGTCGGTGATGGGGCATATCGGCCTCACTCCGCAGAGTTCCGGTCAGTTGGGGGGGTTCAGGGCGCAGGGGCGTACGGCGGAGGCCGCGATAGAGGTGATCAAGGATGCGCAGGCAATCGAGAATGCCGGTGCTTTCGCGCTGCTTGTGGAGGCCGTTCCTCCTGAAGTGGGCAAGATCATCTCCGAGATGCTCAAGATACCTGTTCTCGGTATCGGTGCCGGCATGCATACGGATGGTCAACTGCTGATCGTCGGCGATATGCTGGGATATTTCGAGGCCTTCACTCCCAAATTCGTAAAGAAGTATGCCGAACTGGGCGCGACAATTGAGACGGCGTTTGGTGAATTCAGGGATGAGGTGAGGACGGGGGAGTTCCCCGAGGAGCAGCATTGCTACCGTATGCTCGAGGGCGAACACGAAAAGCTACAGAACCTGCTCAAGAAGACCCCGCCCCGGTAGCATTCGCGGCGCCATTGCCGGAGACGCAGGGCATGGCACCGGTCGGGTCGTGTTCACCGGTAAGGTAGGGATAGGACGCCTGGTCTTAGTCTATGGCTAGAATCGATATCGGAAGAGCGATTACAGAGAGTTTTTCTGTCCTCAGGAGCAATCCTGTTGTGCTTGTGCCGATTGTCATTGCTGCGGCTTTGACGACCCTGTTCTATGATTACGTTCGCAGGGTCGAAGTGGGCTCCGAGGTCCTTCTGAATATCTTCCTGTTGTCTCTGGTAATGGCGTTCCTCATCTGCCTGGTAATCAGGAT
>PWZA01000121.1 GCA_003567655.1 Dehalococcoidia bacterium | reverse complement strand
GTGCCTCTTGAGATAGCCGATGAGGTGTTCAAGAAAGGGGCGGTTTAAGACAGGAACCATCACCTTGGGCGTGTTACATGTAAGGGGCCGCAATCTGGTCGCTTCGCCACCCGCCAGAACAACCGCCTTCATACAAGGGCAAATCTACACCAGATCAGGCACGTGGTCAACTCTACATGCTCGGGTCGTGGCCGGGGAACGGAACTGTCGGTCGAGCTGATGACGGTCATGCCTGACGAGACGACGTTGGATGCAGTTGCTCTACACTGTTGTCAGGAGAGGCTATGTAAAACAGGCTTGATGAGCCACTGCTGCTCAGCGTTCGCGTCTTAACCGAGTCGCTTGAGTGTCCCGTCCCTCAGCTTCTTAAGGTGTCGTATCAAGGTTCGTCTGTCCTCGGTGGGTATAGGCGAGAACACTTCGTCGATGAGCTTTTGCACCTGAGGGGCCGCCTGCTTAAAGGCGCGTTCTCCCTTGCCGGTAAAGACCAATCGTACAGCCCTGCGGTCCGGCAGGTCTCTTGTCCGCTCAACCAGGCCGATGGTGACCATGCGGTCGACTATCATGCTTACCGTATTCACCTTGTGTCCCACCAGTCGGCCGACATCGGTCGGTCTTACAGGGTCGTCGAGCTGTTTCATTGCCAGAAGAACCGTATACTGCTCGGCCGTAAGCCCGAACTCAGAGACTACTTGGTCCTGGCATCTGAAGAGCAGATCGCGCGTTCTCTGGAGTAAAGTCCATGCCTCCGAATTCAGACTATGATCTTTGATCTCTTTGCGCATATGGTACTCCTCTGGGGCCTTCTATCGGGGTGTCATCGTTGCTGCTGCTTCCATCATTACATATCGCCATCATAATGTCAAAGAGGACTTGTTCATCTGTTGAAGCGAGCAGGTCAGGGCTGTGCGAGGATGGCATGAGGGCTTTTCGTCCCGGCCTGTGGCGGCCGGGCATGATAGTATGCAGGATCCCGAAGGGTTCCGCCTACGAACGCGGCAGGTAGCTGCTGTAGATTCGCCTCCCGTTTCTGTCTATGCTGCAGGGTTCGTCACGCGTCCGAGGAAGAGGATGGCACCAGTCTCGATGTCACGAATCAGGAAGATGAACGGGCGGTCTACCTTGACTTCGATGTCGGGGTCCGGGGGCATCGCCGTTGGAGCGATGACCACGCCGGTGGCAGCGGCCGCCTCGGTGCCTTCTTCATCAACGGACACGAATGCCTTGTGCACGACGTCGGAGATGAACAGGTCGCGGTCACCCGTCATCCCCGAGAAGTCGGCGGTGTTCCACACGAACGCATCGGTCATGCCCATAGCTTGGAAGGCGGCTTTCAGGTTGAAGTCCGACTCGAACTCGAATTTGGGCATGGTCAGGGCAACGGGGGTTGACTGAATGTCCTCTATTATCGATGCCACCAGTTGAGCGTCGAGTTGCTTTTCGAATGTGTCGAATTGGCCGGAGTCGGGAAGCAGGATGACCATGGAAAGCTCCCCGCCGTCGTATTGCAATTCGACTGCCTGATATCCCTGCCCGCTCGTATGACCGAGCGCTTCGGTCTGCTTCATCATGGGCACGGTGACCTGTCCGCCATCAAGCAGGTAGAACGGGCCGTCGCTGTCCTTGTCGAACGGGTGTTTCCAGGAGGCGTCCAGGTAGATGGCGTTCGTGAGCACGAGGCGGGTCAACGGGTTGATGGCGTCCGGAGGGATAAGGTCCTCGATTCTTCCCTCGGTCTCGTCGCTCACCCACCTGTTGATGGCGATTCGTGACGGTTCAGTCTCCTCGACGAAGTCCAGTACTCTGAGCCCGGCGCCGTAGTTCTCGGCCAGGACATCGAGGAAGGCGTCGAGGAAGTCGTAGCCCTTTTGGCCCCAGATGGCGTTGACGACGTTTAGTGTGAATCCTTCGTCGCCTTCGCCTCTCGTGGCCAGTTCGGTGTCAAGCCAGTTGAATGCGGCGTGCAGGCCTTCCTGTTCCAGCAGGAATTGGAGAGTGCGGGCCATCTGCTCTGCGGTCTGGGCGCGGGCGCCGGCATATGTCATGGCCAGCGCCACCGAGATGCTATGCGGTGAGTAGAACAGATTGCCTTTGCGATCTCTGAGTTCCTGATAAAGATCGAAGGCGAAGGCGGTGTTTCCTTCGATCAGCCGGGCCTGATCGGCCGGATCGATGTCCGGTGACGCTATTCGCGGCAGGTCCGACTTTAGGGTCTCCGCTACCGCCGGCTTGACCGAGCCCCACGGAGGCGCCAACACCAATGCTATCAGCAGCGATATGGTCGCCACCGCGATCGATACAGATATCATCCTCTTCTTCATCTCGTGCACCTCCCTGTTATGTAGTGCGGGCATTAAGGGGTGGGTGGCATGAGGCTAAAACCTCGCAATACATGCTGACGTGTTCGCATTCTCAGACTCCATGCTCTCGCGCATCCATTCGCACCAGTCACCGGGCACTTCTCGCGTGTCCGTATCCTCACCGATGGAGGGCTCATCGCCCTACGGTTCGTCGCTCGAAGGTTCATCCAGAAGCTAGTCCGGGTCTTCCCGGGTCGGGTATGGAAGGTCTACCTGATTGATGTAGTCCAGATCCTCCAGGCTGTTCATCATCACTCTCGCCTCGGAGATCGTGTAGAGAACATCTCCTATGTAAAGAGACCTGTGTACCGAGTACGGCGAAGAGAAGAAGTAGCGGTTCTGTTCAAGCTCGTCGGGACTCTCAACGTGGGTGATCTCACCCCTCAGCGTGAGGCCTTTGTCTGGAGAGATATTGAAGACGTATGCGCCCTGCCAGACCGGTTTGCCCCAGGCCGAGTCGGGAACTCCACGAGGGTAGTCGGCTTCATCAATCTCGGCAACCAGGACAGGCATGACCATCAGGTTTCTCGACTTATCGAACAGTAAGGCTTTGTGGTCCCGCAAGACCGGCGACTCGGTTCCCCTGTGGCCTATTTCGTATGTGTGTATCTCCTCAGGGTTGGCGAAGTCGCTGACGTCGAAGAGCGATATCTTGACTCCCTGGAACCATGAGAAGTCTCCACTTTCTGCCTCAATCGTCTCTTTCCCTATTCCGATCAGGTGGTTCTCGTCGTACGGGTGGAGGTAGTCCGAGTAGCCTGTTATCTTTAACTCGCCTAGAACCCTTGGGTCTTCGGGAACCTCAAGATCTATGACAAACAGGGGGTCGATTATCTCGAAAGTCACCAGGTAGGCTCTTTCGCCCATGAAGCGGGCTGAGTAGATCCGTTCGGTGGGAGCGAGGTTCTCCAGCCTGCCCACGATTCTGAGGTCCATATCCAGAACGTACACGTGGTTGAGCGATGGCTGGGGGGAGGGTGCGTCTGTTCCGCCCAAAGCGGTGGATACCCCTTCCACAAACAGGCGCCAGCCCGGAATGGCCTGCCCCCGTGTCGTGGTTGCGATCCTGAAATGGTCGTCATACTCGTCCATGGAAAACTGGTTGAGCACCCGGCCGGGAACCTCGCCGCTGGCTACATAATCGATGTCGCCGTCCTCTATCTGAATCCTGTGAATAGAGGTCTGCTGGAGATCATCGATAGAGCTCCCCCACAGAGGAATTGTCAGGTAGATGTTGTTTCGAGAGACATACAGGTTGCTGCTGGCCCCGAGCAGGATCGTCTCCACGGTCGGCTCTTCCTCGTCGTCGTGCGTGTTTATGGCGATGATGGTGGTGTACATATAGGAGTAGTCGGGGACATCGCAGTAATAGATGTTCGTCGCTGGTATCTCATGCTCCTCGTCGCTGAAGTAGATCACCGGCAGCCTGACCTCTCCTTCCTCGTCGTACACCCGGTTATTCACTACCACGTAGGCATAGTCGCCTATCATCCGCGAACTGATATAGCGGCCGTCTACGGAGAACTCCCGCTGCAACACGGGGTTTTCCCGATCCGAGACGTCATATACCTTGATGGACGTTCCCGCCGACGTGTAGTAGATGTAGGACATGCGACGCTCGGTCGCAGTGGGGAGGTCGAAATCCGGCACCTCCGCCTCAAATACGACCAGCCTGTCTCCGCTGATGAATATCCCCAGCGGCATCCCCTCGAGTTCAATCTCAGAGAGGATTCGGGCCTCTTCGGCCGGGTATGCCTGGATTATGATGACCATGTTTCCCGACACGACGTAGAGATACTCGCCGTCGGTCTTGACGATATCCGCCTCGTCGACACCGGAAACCTGGATGTTGGTGGCCGAATAGTCGGCTCCGGAGCCGGCCTCGGGCGCCAACATGGTGTCCGCGGCCGGGCTGGGAATGGGAGTGTCGATTCCCGCTCTCTCTCGGAAACCGACAAAAGGCATCCATGGCCCTGTATCCTTCGTATTTGTCTTTACGAACCGCTTCAGGTCTTCGTATGACGAGAATGTGCCTATCTCACCGGCAACGACCGGCGTGCGATCGTGCACCACGTACTGCAGTGTAACCAGCAGTATTGCGACGATCACCAGATAGGCGGCCACCTTGAACATTCTGTGTTTCATGCTTCGTATCTCCTCCTCCTTGCTTTGTTATCCTGTTTGATCTACCGATAGCCAGCCCGTAGGCAGGGTATTACCTAGTGCGATTCTGGTTCTTCTTCCGGTGTCTGGCGTGGCGGGGCAGACTCGGTGAACTGTGCGTCTTGGAAGTCGATATCGCGAAGGGCAGCGGCATCGGTGATTTCCAGGAAGCCGCTCACCTTCTGTCCGGGCAGGTCGACCCTGAGCACATACCCGGGAAGCGACTCTTCGGTGTCGGGATACCGGCTCATCTCCGGAATAAGGGTGAACTCTTGCTCATCTACTGAACAGGGGAGCATCCATCCGAAGAGGCGGTCCACCGCCCGTGAAGCTGCGCTCTTAGAATACGCCGCGCCGGCCAGTTCTGTGTCTTCAACCATACCCTCAGGATGGCTCCTGATAAGCTGAGAACTGAGAAGAACAAAGGCCTCGCCGTCCTGCAGTTGCACCTCTGCGATCCCCAGTCCGTAGTCCGCCATCAACGTCTGGACCTGTGCATCGGCCCTAGCGATCTCGATTGCCCGGGCTGTGTGAAACTCAGGCTGGATGATATTGAGAAACCCGAACACTGCTATCAGGGCCACTGCAGCGGCCACGGGAGCCAGGATCCTTGCCCAGCCCATGGCAGTTCTCCTCTGGAAGCGGTTGGAGTTGAGCAGAGCTGTCCGCAATGCCTGCCTGTGCCCCGAGAGCTCCACATCCGGGGTTTCAAGGTTTTCCAGTCTCTTGATCAGGTCGTCTTCTTTCATGTGTTCCATCCTCTATCACTATAACGCTCATGGTGCAAAAAGGTTGCATCGTTCGGTTTCGGCCGATGTATCGTGATTCCCCGTTGCGATGTAGCTTGTCAGGTTCTTGTTAACCATCCACGACAGTAATAACAGCGATTTGTACAGTACCAGGACCAGCCGTGCTCGTTGTAGCGATTAACTTGTACTCACCCGGATAATCTATTTTCCACTTTTCTTCTACCTTCATCTCTTGTCCGGGTTCAAGTGGTGTTATCACCACAATAGAAGGGATGAGTCTTGGGTGGTCATAGAGGTCGTTTGCTACAGGTTGTCCGTCTCCGTCATACATGTAGAAAAGAACAACGTAGTACCCATGGGATAATTGTGCCTTCCCCTCACCTATATATTCCAGTGTTCCTTTCAAGGTGAAGACCTCTCCGGCTTTAACTTGCCCAGGAATTCCCACTGAGAGGATGAAGTCTGATTGATCAGCCTTTGCCTCTGGGTAGCAGTCAGTTACCGGCGGACTAAGTGTGTGTGGCGGTGCTCCTGTATCTGGTTCTCGTGAGTGTGAAGGTTGAGCAGGCGGGGCAAGGTCGAAGTCTGGCGGCAGTACAGGCTTACCCGGCCGCGCATTCTTGAGATAGGGGCAGTCATCCGGATCTATGATGACCCAGTCGCCCGGGTCAGGTGTTGTCGGTTCGCGCCCTATACCGATGGATTTCTCCCACAAAAGGGTGGCTTCGTGTGCGCTGAGATGGCGGTGCTCAGGACGTTCCAGAACGATGCACCACGTACCATCGCCAAGGTGATACTCTTGCCACGTATGAAGGGTGTTATCAATGACCTGCGTGACTGTCCACGATGGTACTGTCTCATCGAGGTCGTCGGGACAATCCACAACTGCCAGCAAGGGCGGGTCATCCGGTGTGGCGGCCCGTTTCATCAGCTGCCTGGCTTCCTCAGCGGTAAGCCTGCGCTGTTCCGGGGCCTCAATGGCGAAGCACCACTTGCCCCGGCCGAGGTAGTAGCTTCGCACCTCGTAGAGAACACCATCGACGAATGGCATGGTTATCCACGAAGTCACTGTTTCGTCGAGGTCTTCCGGACAATCCACAATCGTCAGCACGTAATGATCGTCCTGTGCGGGATCATCGGCAAATGCCGGGAGTCCTCCCATCAACAAGCCCGTCACGAGCATCAATCCACATAGAAGGGTGAGTCTATTTTTCATTGTTTCCTCCCTTTGTGCTTGTTCTTGGAACCCACCCCGATAGCATCCGATGTGTGCTGTTCGTCATCTGCTCCACGGGTTTCAACTATCGATTGCAGGATAGCTGGTCGAACGCCTTGATTACTGCTATCTTTTACCTCTCTATCTACAATAATGCACAAGGTCGAAAAAGGTTGCATTATTGGGTTTCTCTCAGCCTTTCTATGGCCCGGTGGAGCAAGGATTTCACCGTTCCCTCTTTCTTGCTCAGGATCACTGCGATTTCCTTGATCTGTTTCTGCTCAAAATACCTGAGGGTGATGACCTCCTGGTATCTTGCGGGCAGTCGTGCGATCTTCCTCTGAATCTCCATATACTCGCGGTGGCGCTCCAGTTTCTCCTCTGCGTCAATCACTTCAGCTTCCGTATCTTGCGGCGCGACAGGTTCCAGACCGTGTTCCTGCCATTTCTCCAGCGAGGCCGACCTCTTGCGGTAGGCCTGTCTGAAATAGCCTGTAGTCTCGTTGCTGGCGATTCTATAGAGCCAGGCTGAAAATGAGATGCTTCGCCAGCGAAACTGCCACAGCTTGTTCAGAGCCTTGAAAAAGGTCTCCGAGGTTATGTCCTGCGCAGCTTCCAGATTGGCCGTTCGCCTCAGAACATAGCCGAATATCTTCGGATAGTAGTAGTCGTAGAGCTCGGCAAAGGCGGCGGGGTCTCGCTGTGCCTTCTTTACCAGCCTCTTTTCTCTGTCCAGGTCCATAGCCGTCACCGTTGGGGATCTGTCGCGCTTCCGAGTTAAAGTGTACTAGCAAAGGCCCGGTTTTTCCATAGTGACGTACCATGCCGAACCAACGGTGCGGAGATAGCGTCCTCGGCCATGCCAGGAGAACTGTTTGATGGTGGCGAACGGCCGATGGTGTCTGTTTACGGCAGGGCTTGAAGGGTTTGCCTGACCTCGGCGGATGGAGATGACGGGAGGCTGACTGTGTGTTAGTGAACGGGGCGCCTTCTATAGAGAATTCTGCACCGAAATCGACCGGGTTAACCTTCTAGTCGAAACCAAGCCAGGTAGTTATGGAGT
>PWZA01000039.1 GCA_003567655.1 Dehalococcoidia bacterium | reverse complement strand
GTTGTCATCGTAGATCGGCGCGTGAGCGTCGAAGAACTGCTCCCATGACGTTTTCTCCGGCATAGTGTGCTCCTTTCCGGGGCCTATCGGTCTGCCTCTTGTCCGCAGGCATGTACTGTATAGCTGCCTGGGAGGATTGTCAACAATGAACCGGGTCAGGCCGCATCCGGATGACGATCTGGTCCATCGATCCTACGGGCCGAATCGCTGCATCGCCTGGTACATAGCTCGCATGCCGAACTCCATCGCCTCGACCGGGATACGTTCATCAGCCGCGTGTACTGCCTGTGTGAAGTTGAAACCTTCCGGCAGGGGCATGGGCAGGAAACCGTAGGTCTGGATCCCCAGACGCGAGAAGAAGCGCCCATCGGTAACGCCGCTCAGCAGGAGCGGACAGGGCACACCTTCGGGATCGGCTTCCCTGAGTATTCCTGCCAGCGTGTCGAACAGTCCCATGTCCAGGTGTGACGGGCCGGGATCGTACCGTACCACCTCGATCTCGCCCTCAGGCCCACCGATTCTGCGTACCTCTCTGATCAAATCGTCGGGCTGAAAGCCGGGCAGCAAACGGCCGTCCAGGTCAACCGTCACCTCACCCGGTATTACGTTGAAACTGCTGCTTCCCTGCAGAATAGTCGGGCTAACGGTATTGCGCAGCAGTGGAGCAAAGAACCTCGCTCGTTCCCCGAGTAGCCTGAGCACCGGGCCGCTCAGCACCGGGTTAAGCAACTGGGACATCACAATGCGGTTGACGCCGCCCAGAGCCGAGGCCATGGTTTCAAACGTCAGCCGGGCCGGTTGGGTAATATGGAACGGCAAAGTGGCCGTGTCAAGACGTCTGAGGAAACGGGCGAGCTGCGCCATCGCGCCTCCGCGCACCGGCATCGAACCGTGACCGCCGGGCCCGCGAAACCGGATACGGAGCCAGCAGATCTGCTTCTCTGCAACCTGGATGGGGTAAAACCGGCGCTTGCCGACCGCGAGGGAGAACCCGCCGAACTCCCCCAGCGCATAGCGAATGCCGGAGAACTCCTCGGGATGAGATTCAACCAGGAACCTGGCCCCGTGTACTCCAAAGGTCTCCTCGTCCGGTACCACTGCCAGGACCACATCGCCGGGCAGCGGCGTGTCGTCCGCCTTTGCCCGCAGGAGAGCGGTCAGCATCATGGCGACACCGCCCTTCATGTCCAGTGCTCCCCGGCCCCACACGTATCCATCCGCCAGCTCGCCGGAGAAGGGAGGATGCTGCCATTGGTGGCTCTCGGCAGGAACCACGTCCACGTGTCCGTAGAGGAGCAGGGGCGCGGCATCTCCCCGCCCGGGCAGGCGCGCTATCAGGTTCGGTCGTAACGGGTCTTTGGCCAGCAGCTTTGTCGCGATTCCGGCATCGGTCAGCAGCCGGTTGATGTAAGCGATGCACTCCCCTTCGTTGCCCGGGGGATTTGTAGTGTCGAACTGAATCAGCCGCTGCAGGATCTCGACCGGGCTGTGATCGGTGGGTAGGGGAACAGGTTCATTACTCATTGACCACATTCTCCGAAGCGATGCCCGGGACAATCGTTCACGGGATTCTTCACTTCTGCCTGGTAGCCCACAGCGATGAAGAGTCGAACGCCTCTCCCTTCAGCTTGGCCTCCAGGATAGCGTTCAGTTCTTCTATGGGCACCCGGATCTGTGCCAGGCTGTCCCTGTCACGGATGGTAACCTGCTTATCCTCCAGGGAATCGAAGTCCACCGTTACGCAGAACGGCGTGCCGATCTCGTCCTGTCGCCTGTACCTTCGTCCTATGCTCTGAGAATCATCGTAGTCTGTAACGAAGCCGGTGCATATCTGCCTGTACACATCCCTGGCCAGAGGCGTCAGCTTCTCGTTTCTGCTCAGCGGCAGGACCGCCACTTTGATGGGAGCCAGGTCGGGGTGGAGGTGCAGGACCGTCCTCTTTTCTCCCTCGATCTCCTCGTCATCATAGGCATCGATGAGGAAGGCGAGGACGGAGCGGTCGACGCCGGCCGAGGGCTCGATTACGTAGGGCACGTATTTCTCGTTGCTCTCGGTATCAAAGTAGGTGATCTCTCTGCCGCTCGCCCCGGCATGCTGCGTCAGGTCGAAGTCGCCCCGGTTGGCTATGCCCTCGAGTTCCGACCATCCCATGGGAAAGAGATAGTCGATGTCATAGCAGTCTCTGGCATAGTGGGCCAGTTCGTCCTTGCCGTGCTGGCGCAGGCGCAGGTTATCCTTGCTGATGCCCAGTCTGACATACCAGTCGAATCTCTCCTTGACCCAGTAGTCGAACCATTTCTCATCGGTGCCGGGCCTGACGAAGTACTCCAGTTCCAGCTGCTCGAACTCCCTGGTCCGGAAGATGAAGTTACCGGTGGTGATCTCGTTGCGAAACGATTTGCCTATCTGCGCGATGCCCAGAGGCAGCTTCTTGCGGGAAGTTGTGAGCACGTTTTCGAAGTTCACGAATATGCCCTGGGCTGTTTCCGGGCGCAGGTAGACGATGTTTGCCTCCTGCTCGAGTGGCCCCATGAAGGTCTTGAACATAAGGTTGAACATGCGGGGCTCGGTAAGATCGCCACCACAGCCGGGGCATATCTCCTTCTCGAGCTCGTCGGCGCGCCACCTGAGGCGACAGGACTTACAGTCGACCATGGGGTCCGCGAACCCGTCCACGTGGCCGCTGGCTTCCCAGACCCGCGGGTGCATCATGATCGCTGAGTCGAGGCCTACCACATCATCGCGTTCGTGAACTACCGCCTTCCACCAGGCATCCCTTACGTTGCGCTTCAGCTCCACTCCCATCGGGCCGTAGTCCCAGCAACTGGCCAGGCCGCCGTATATCTCGCTGCTGGGGAAGACAAACCCCCTGCGCTTACACAGGGAGACGATCTTGTCCATTTCCACGTTAGCGGGCATATCAGGATTCCTTTCTCCGATGCGCGGGAGCCTAGCTTATCAGCTTTACTCGGGGGCGTCAAAGGAAAGACCCTGCTTGCTTCTCTTCCTGTTGGACTTGCCGGCAGAGAAGATGAGGTTGTCATCCTTCAGGCTGATGGTGATGGTGTCGCCTTCTTTGAACTCGCCCTCCAGTATCTTACTGGAGATGGGATTCTCGACAAACCTCTGGATGGCCCGTCGCAGCGGGCGGGCACCGTAAACAGGGTCATAGCCTCTGTTGGCCAGCCATGCCTTGGCCTCCTCGTCAACCTGGAGCGTGATGGTGCGCTCGGCCAGCCTTCGCTCTACCTCACGCATAAGCAGGTCCACGATGCTCTTCAAATTCTCCTCAGTCAGAGGGTGGAATATGATGACGTCGTCCATCCTGTTCAGTAACTCGGGGCGGAAGGTACGTTTTAAGGCGCTCTCTATGGCGGATCTCATCTTCTGTTCGCCGTTTCCCTCTCTTTTCAGGAGACCGATATCCGAACGGTGGAATTCCTCGGTGCCAACGTTACTGGTCATGATTATCACCGCGTTCTTGAAATCCACGGTCCGTCCGTGTCCGTCGGTAAGCCTGCCATCCTCCAGCAACTGAAGCAATATATTGAAAACGTCGGGATGTGCCTTCTCCACCTCGTCGAAAAGTATTACCCGGTAGGGGCGACGGCGCACGGCCTCGGTTAGCTGTCCTCCCTCCTCATAGCCTACGTATCCCGGCGGTGCTCCGACAAGACGGGATACGGTGTGCTTCTCCATGTATTCCGACATGTCCAGCCTTACCATGGTCTCTTCATCGTCGAACAGGAACTCGGCTAACGCACGGGCCAACTCCGTCTTGCCCACGCCCGTAGGTCCCAGGAAGATGAAGCTGCCGATGGGACGCTTGGGGTCCTTGAGTCCGGCGCGGCTCCGCTTGATTGCCTCTGATACGGCTGATACTGCCTCCTCCTGGTTGACTATACGCTGGTGGATCCTCTCCTCCATGTGAACAAGCTTGTCCGTCTCCGTTTCCAGCATCCGTGAGACGGGTATCCCTGTCCATTGGGCAATCAAATCGGCGATATCCTCCTCATCAACCACGCTATCCAGCTTCTTGTCTTTCTGCCATTGCGATTTGGCCTGGTCGTACTGCTCTTCCAGGCGCATCCTCTCCGCCTTCAACTCGGTTGCCTTCTGGTAGTCCCGTCGCTGCGAGGCGGCCTCTTCCTCGTCGATCAGGTGCTTCATCTGCTGGTCGAGCACCTTGACCTCCTCGGGAGGGCTTTCCATCTCGACCCGCAGCTTGCTTGCTGCTTCGTCAATGAGGTCGATCGCCTTGTCGGGCAGGAACCTGTCCGATATGTATCTGTGGCTCAGCTTGGCGGCAGCGACCAGTGCCGAATCCTCGATCTGGATCCTGTGGTGTGACTCGTATCTGGGGCGAAGCCCCCGCAGCATCTCGGTGGTGTCTTCCACACTCGGCTCATTAAGGAACACTGGCTGGAAACGTCTCTCGAGGGCCTTGTCCTTCTCTACGTGCTTGCGATACTCGTCCAGCGTTGTGGCCCCGATACACTGCATTTCACCGCGAGCCAGTGCCGGCTTCAGCATGTTGCTGGCGTCGATGGCCCCCTCAGCGCCTCCGGCGCCCACCACGGTGTGCAGTTCATCGATGAACATGATGACCTCGCCCGCCGCCTGCCGGACTTCGTCCAGGACTGCCTTCAGCCTTTCCTCGAACTCGCCGCGGAACTTGCTGCCCGCTACCAGTGCCCCCATATCCAGCGCGACCACCTTCTTCCCTTTAAGAGAATTGGGAACGTCCTCTGCGGCGATCTTCTGGGCCAGTCCTTCCGCAATGGCCGTCTTCCCAACGCCCGCGTCGCCGATGACCACGGGGTTGTTCTTGGTGCGGCGGGAGAGTATCTGCGTCACCCTCTTTATCTCTTTCTCCCGTCCGATCACAGGGTCGAGCTTGCCCTGGCGGGCCAGCTCCGTGAGGTCATGACCGTACTTCTCCAGGGAGCGGTACTTGCTCTCGGCCTGTCGGTCGGTAACCCTGTGGCCGCCGCGGATCTTCTGCAGTGACTGGTAGATCTTCTCCTGATTCGCGCCCGATTCGGCAAGGATCGTGGCCGCTTCACCTTTGCTCTCCGCAGCGATGGCGATAAGCAAGTGCTCGGTGCTGACGAACTCATCCTTGAGCCTGTCGGCTTCACGATTGGCGTTCTCCAGAAGAGCCGAGGTACGCGGCGTAGCGTAAATCTGACCTGCTTCGTAGGCCACCTTTGGGAACTGATCCAGCGTTGCCCCTACCCTGCCCTTTACCTCATCCACATCTACGCGCAACTCGCGCAGTATGTCCTGAGTTACGCCCTTCTCCTGCTCCAGCAGGGCCAGCAGGACATGCTCCACGTCCCACTGGTTGTGTCGATAGCGGCGCACCAGTTCCTGCGAAGCCGCCAGAACCTCCTGTGCCTGCTCGGTGAATCTCTCCGGTTTCAACTCCCTATACCTCCTTCCATTCCGCATCTTCTGCTATGTCGTCGATTATTTCCGCTATGGCCTCTATTGCATCCTTCTCCTCCGCTGCCACCTTTCTCTCCATCTCCTCCAGCTGATCCTGCATCTCTTTCATCCTCTGCATAAGCTTCAGCGCCACCTCTACTCCGGCCAGGTTAACGCCGCAGTCGCTCATCAGGGCCTTGATATAGCGCAGCCGGTCGATGTCCTCCTCTGAGTAGAGACGTATGTTACCGCTTGAGCGCTCCGGCTGTACCAGGCCCATCCGTTCGTAATAGCGTAACGTGTGAGCCTCGATGCCGATAATCCTCGCGGCTATGCTTATCACGTATCTCGGTTTCGATTCCCTGTCCGTCATAATGTCACCTAACTCTGCGCCGGCCTCAGTGACCTCAGCTTCTCGAACAGTTTTCTCTCCTCCTCCGTCAGCTTGGAGGGCAGCACCACCCTCGCCTTCGCAAAGAGGTTGCCATACTTTTTGCCGCCTGTACCGGGCATGCCCTTTCCTGCCAGCCTGAACACCTTGCCGTTCTGAGTCTCGGGCGGTATCTTGAGAGAAAGCTTGCCGTTCAGAGTGGGCAATGTCACCTCGCCGCCAAGCATGGCGGTGGTTAAGGGCACGGAGACTTCGGCATAAAGGTCGTCTCCCTTACGCTCGAAGGTCTTATGTGGCAGGAGCTTCACTATGAGGTAGAGGTCGCCTTTGCCGCCGCCGGCAGCGCCCGGCCCGCCCTCGCCCGCGATGCGGATCCTGGAACCGTCTTTCACTCCGGCCGGGATCTTGACCTCCAGACGCCTGGGTATTGCCTTGCCGCCTGCACCGTTGCAGGAAGTACAGCGGCGATTACCTACCCTGCCCGTGCCACCGCAGCTGGCACACGGCTCCATGGCCTGGAGCTGTATGACCCTCGTGGAGCCGTGAAAAGCCTCTTCAAGGCTTACCTCGACGGTAGATTCTATGTCCTGGCCTCGTTGCGGTCCCCGTCTCATCCTGGGGCCGGCTCCGGCACCGCCGAACAGGTTTGAGAGAATGTCACCGAAATCGCCTATGTCGCCGTACTCGAAGGTGGTCCCGCCCTGGCCGAAATCCCACCTTACGTTCTGCTGCCCACCGGCCTTGGCAAACTGGTCGGCATACTCCCACTGGTCGCCGTACTGGTCGTACTTCTTGCGTTTTTCCGGATCAGAGAGAACCTGATAGGCCGCGTTTATCTCCTTGAACTTGGCCTCGGCAGCCTTGTCATCGGGATTGAGGTCGGGGTGGTGCTTGCGAGCAAGACGGCGATAGGCTTGCTTGATCTCCTTGTCGGAAGCATTCCTCTTTATGCCCAGAACCTGATAATAATCCTTGCCTGCCATATCTCTGAACCTGGCCCCAATTATAAAAGCATCCAACTTATTTGTCAAATGTTGTGAGGGGACTTGACAAAAGTGGTTAACTTTCTTATAATATTCAGCGAACTGAGAGTGGGGCTCGGTGAATTAACAGGAAAAGGAGGTAGAAGAAATGGCTATAGAGAGATGGCACCCTATTACTGACCTTATGAGCTTGAGACAGGCAATGGACAGGTTGTTCGAGGACAGTGTTGTCCGTCCCTCTCGCGCTCTGTCCGGCGTCGACGGTGTAGCTGGACCGGCACTGGATGTGTACCAGACTCCGAATGAGATTGTGGTCAAGGCAACTGTGCCGGGAGTGAAGGCTGAGGATGTCAGCATTGACATCACCGGGGACACCCTGACCATCAAGGGCGAGAGCAAGGCGGAACAGGAGATCAAGAGGGAGGACTATCTGTACCAGGAGAGACGGTACGGTTCTTTTGCCCGCAGCGTGGTCCTTCCCGGCGGGCTTAAGACGGACAGGACGGAAGCGACGATGGAGGACGGAGTTCTGACTCTGACTATACCCAAGGCCGAAGAGGTGAAACCCAAGGCGATCAGCGTAAAAGCCAAAGAGAAGAAATGATCATTCCCGAGTCCCACTCTCAGTCTTCAGCAATTCGACTAACTGTCTCAGAATCCTGGCGGTAGCGCCCCAGATGATACGCCCTTCATACTCATATGACCAGGTGTCGCCTCTGAAATTGGCCTCGTCCGTCAGAAACGACAGCGG
>PWZA01000016.1 GCA_003567655.1 Dehalococcoidia bacterium | reverse complement strand
TGAGAAACGAAGGGCAAGCACCAAGTGGATGGAGAATTGAGGGTGCCAAGGTCATAGTATGGGAGCAAAGGGACGCCTTTGGCAGACGCGGATTCGACTGGGAAGATGTTCCTTCTACACTGATAGACGACGAGGCGAGCGGGGCTAGCAGAACAGTTCTTCACCGAGCGAGCCTGGAGGCCTTTCTCGGAAGACGTGTGAAACCGTCGCGTAGATGGTGGACACCATGGGCCTGATCTGACAGAGTTTGGTAACAGACGCTGGGCACACCGCTGCGGTTCAACCCAGGGCAGGTCAGGGATTGTATCCCTCTGATTCTGAACGCGAATCCTCAGATCGTCTCATGACAGACTTCGCTCATGTTATCCTGCAGGACGAACGGGCATGGTGTCCCGAGCAGCCGCTGCTCTTGTCGTTCTGAGGGAGTCCCGGTGTGATTGTGGCGACCCAGGAACCTCAAAGACCGCTCGCGCCGGTGTTCTGGGTATACAGTGCTTGATCTTGCGGAGTCTAAGAAGTATGGTGTCCCTAGATTCCCGCAGAGACCAAATATAAAGACCTGACCCCTCCTTCCGTAGGAGAGTTCGCCCACAAACAAGGCGGCCGTCGTCGCACCTTGGATCGGCCTGCTGGCAGCTATGGCAGGCGCAAGTCTCCTGGTGCTAAGGCGCCGCCAGACTCAGAGCTGACACTGACGACTGCACACAATACGAGGGGCGAAGACGAACTCCGCCTCTCTTGCTTGCAGTTTTGTTCTACTGACTGGACTGCCCTTTGGCCTTCGGAGTGGAACGGGAGGCGTACTTGCCCGGCCGACCGGGGGCAATCTAGCAGGCTGACACGCTGGTTTCCTTGCCGCCGTTCGTCTCCATGCGCATCCTCTTGTCGATTGCTGTTACGGCAGTTCATACAGAGGTATTGACTATGCCCCTGATTTGTCCTACTATGCGTCAAAGATCGAAGCAGATTTGAGAGGAGAACAACAGATGGCAGTTTGTGTTAACTGCAACGGCAAGACAAAAGTGTATGGGCCGCCTGACGTATGGGAAATTGATGCATACTGGAAGACATGCCCAGCATGTGACGGCAGTGGTGTGTTGACAGGTTACTGGCGCAAGTGTGATAGCTGCGGAGGTTGGGGTGAGGGAGGGTCGTGGGTTAACCCCGAGCATTGTACCGATTGTAACGGGCGTGGCGTGCGAATCAGCAGAGCATCAGGCCAACCGGGCAAGAGACGAAAGGGTCGTTCTGTACGTATTGACCTTGACTGAGGAAGTCGTGAGTTGGCAAACCAATGTCAGGGACACTGTTAGGAGGCAAGCCCTTCAACAGGGGTCATATTCTCGTTAGAGGTAACTACATAGGGAAGATCCGGGATTGGCATGTGATGTGTACTGTGGCAGGCAGTAGGGTCTGGCGGTGAGGTTATGCTCTATGAACTGACCCGTGGTCTCTATCCAGCATAGGAATCCAATGGCGAACCGACAACGCAGGATCAGACCAGAACTCTGGATTGGTCTGGCATTCGTTGCGCTTCTAGCGTACGCGTTGATAGCGGACTGGTGGAGGGACAACCCGGTATTGGGTCGGGTGATAGTCGGGGTTGTGATAGGTGTGCTGGTCCTCTGCTTAGTGCTTATCCCAAGATTTCGTCAATGGTTTGTTGGGATAGTGAAACGGGCGTTCTCAGGCTTGGTGTACCGAAGTGAAGACCAAGATGAGCCTTCAGCGGCGAGTGAGATACCGCGAGGCTCTAGCAAGCGTCCACCGCCCCAGGACCTAACATCGGAAGAGAGGGCCCTACTCATAGACAGGATGGGAAACCTGTGTGAAAACCCGACCTGCGGAGAGACTCGCCAGTTGGAGATCCACCACATAAAACCTAGGCGAGAAGGCGGCAAGAACAAGGTGTGGAATCTGCTAGTCCTCTGCCGCAATTGCCATGGTGATGCCAACAACCGTGTCCCCTCCAGGGCACGCCAGAGGCAGTGGGCCGAGCACAATAGGAATCAGAGAAACGAGCTCCGCCGTTCTGGCAAGTGGAAGTATGGCTAGACAGATTGTCATGTGGCCAGCGCTTGCGGCATACAACCGTGGAAACAGCCAGGATAGGAGAGGGCCGGTCGAGCAGCGGTTCGAGCTTGCCGCTGGCGGGAGCGTGGCGGTTGCGGGGATCACGGGCTGATTAGGGAGGCGGGTAGACGGATGTGTTGGTTGGTACTAACGTGCCATTGACAGTTTGCATTAGGTGGTCTATCGTGTGTAGTACATAAGGGAGGGGCTACGATGTCTGTCTGTCCAAACTGCAATGGCAAAGGCCACATATATGGTCCTCAGGGTGTCCTGAAGATGAACGCTGACTGGAAGGAGTGCCCTTCATGTCACGGCAAAGGCGAAGTCACGGGCGACTGGCAGAAGTGTGATATGTGCCGGGGTTGGGGGTGGGTTGGATATGTTTTCCTCAATCCTGACCCCTGCCCCCAGTGCAACACGCTTGGATTCCTGCCCATCGAACGGCCCGAGGAGCAAGAGACGGGGTGTCGAGGACATTCCATACGGATTGAGCTTGAGTAGATCCACATTCGGCGCAATTGCTGTGATTGACGTAAGGATCAGCGCACAACAAACACATGAGACAAAATGATAGGAAAGGACATCATAAGGAGGTAAGCGATGCCAGTATACGATGATAGATGGTTGTTCTTTGAGAAAGCCGGGGAGCAGTGTCAGAGCTGTGGCAAAGCTCTAGTTTGGGAGAATCGCGGTCGCAAGACCGACGATCACTGGGAAATCCACCACGACCCACCTAAGGCAGGGATGAACAGGACATTCGAGGGGGTTATCTCGCCAGACCTGATCATGTTTCTGAATGTAATGTGCTGGGAGTGCCATAGGAAGACCATTGGTTCTTACTAGCAGGATGCGAGCGGTTAGGCATAACGTCCGCAGCAGTTTGAGCTGTCAGCCGGCGAGGTCATCACGGTCACCGGCATGACGGCGCCGATTGAGGTTGGGGCGGTCATGTTGTGACACCTTAAGGGAGGTAACCTCTCAGAGAGCGAAGCAACAAGTGGAAGAAAATCAGTACTAAGTCATGCAGATTCAGCCGGAGCAAATCGGGAAGAAACCAACGGTCAGGAATTTTGTCTTGATTGTCGTTTTTGCCATTGCTCTCGGGATTATCCTGCAAGCGGCTATAAGTCTGGTGATTCAGGCGTTTATGCATATCCCTTCTGAACATATGTCGCTTGCCATTTGGGGCGATACCTTCTTCCTACGTATCCTTGCTTCACTAGCCAGCACAGCAGCAGGAGCCTTTGTTATCGGTACATTTCTTGCTTCAAGAGCCAGAACTGCTGCTCTCGTAGCCGTGACACCAACTGTATTGTTCTGGCTGTTGGCTCTAGTGATCGGTGTTCGCTATGCACCGAATGGTGGGCTCCTCACTCTTCAGGTGCGACAAATGTTCATTATGCCTGTGGCACTAGTTGTAGCTTCACCGTTCGTTGCATACTATGGGGCAAGGATCGGAGAGAGTTACCGTGCTCGCTTTGATAGGCCCAAGAGTGTGCTCAACATTAGGTGGTACCATTGGCTTTGGATTCTGCCATTCTTCTTGAGTCAAATCGTTGCTGTCTTGCTGTTTACTATTGTGCTGCTTATCCGATTTGACTTCACTTATGGAAGTGGGATGCTTCCGGGGCTTGTGGATTTCGTATTGAAATTCGGGTACTATCTTGGACGAATTGTTCTGGTTTTTGTTTTGTTCGGGCTACTTGCCGCCGTTCATCATGCTCATTCACTCCTAACCGGAGAGGCAGGAACCTCAGCAGGAAGATGGAAGAAAGGCGCAACTGTGTTTGCCTATGTCTTTCTATTCCATTCGTTGTATCTGATGGTTTTTGGTCAGTATCTCTAGTGGTCTCAACCAATGGACTCAGCCATGAAGAAGAGCATCGTCTTACTCGTCTGACCTCTGAAGGAGCGATATCACTATGCTGTGGATTGCTTTGATAATAGCTAGCGTCATAGCAGTGTACGAACTGACCTGGATTGGCAGAAGCAGCCTGTGGTGGGTTCTCTTTGGACTTGCCGTGGCAATAGTCCTGATAGTCGTGCACCTTCTGATTAGGGAGAGGCGACACTAGCCTGTCGGGTTATGGGACGAGCCCATCTGCAGCGTGTCTCAGGTTGCACAGGATTATAGTATGAACCGTTACCATAATCCGGATAGCGAAGCCGAAGCGGTCGCTCAGCACATCGAACCAATGTACTGTGCCAGATGTGGCTCTCGTCTGCATGTTCTCAAGATGCAGCGGAAGGGCTTCGACAAGAACACAGGACATCCTAGATACGATGTCATGCGTCGATGTCCCCACGCAGTCCTATATGAGACGAGCATTATGGGAAGACCGTTGCTCACCTGGCAGAGCCCGTTTGACAGGCACACCATTCACAAAGTCTCGAGAGTGATCGAGTTGAACTGGGACTTTGCGGACGTCCACTTCAGGCGAGCCTTCGCCTACTGTGAGACCGGCGAGCATGACAAAGCCACAGTTGAGTACACGAAAGCCATCCAGCTGAACCCCAGTGATGCCAAGACTTACTACCACCGAGGCCTTGCCTACTACAACAACGGTGACGTGCCGCGAGCGTTGGATGACCTGAGAAAGTCCATCAAGCTATCCACTGACGCTGAACTCACGAAGGATGCGCAACAGGCACTGCATAGAATCAAGAGCTCTCGCTGATGCGGTCAGTTCGGGGAAGAGGGCCGCTACTCTCGATACAGCCTCTTTTAAAGGCAGCTCACCTCCTGCATCGGCAATCGCTCGCAGGAGCGGCAGCTGTATGCTCTCTTCGATCGGAATAGCCATATGATAACCCCCTGATAGATGATAGCAGAGTTATCTGTGATCCTGCACGAGCACTATAGATCATCCAAGAGGTGCTGTCAACGCCAACGTCCGAACACCCAGGTACGGTGCAGCCGGGAGGCAGTGAAAGGATCCCGGCGGATCCAGGGCTGCGCCACCGTAAGCGTTTGCTCAGTGATGGCTCTGTGAGCACCGATACTCGGTGTTGGAGGCTTGACTTGAGTATCATGCGGGGCTACCATACGGTCGGTACTTGACAGTCACAAGCTATCACGTCAGTTGACATCGACCTTGATAACAGTACAATTGGGGCTATCAGTTGCCGAGGGAGGAGCGTGGCCATGTTTGAATCACTCAGAGTAAGGAACTTCAGATCCATAAGGGACTCCGGTGACATCAGATTGTCAGACCTGAACGTGTTTGTCGGTCCCAATAACTCAGGGAAGTCATCGATTCTGTACACTCTAATGACGGTAAAGATGACTCTTGAGAGCAGAAGCACAGATATGGCCATGATCACAAGCACACCTGAACTCGACCTCGGGAGCTATCTGGATCTGATTCGTGACGGAAACACTGACAATGAACTGGCAATCGAGTTCATGCTTAACGATCCGAGTGTTCGTAAGCCGCTCACGATCTCAGGTGAATACGGTAGTGGGAAAGAGAGTAGTTACGCTGGCGTAGAGACCCGGTTCAGTTTTGACAGAACGAGTAATGAAGTCAAGCTAGTCTCCTTTGTCGGTAAGGATTACTTGGGGAACCGGATTATGCGTCTCACAAGTACAGATCAAGGCGAATGGAAGATTACTGGCCCGTCTAGCAGACTGCAGCAGCATATGCGTCTTCATCTTGTGAACTTCGTTCCTATTGTTACACCATCCGGTCAGAGACCGGGAGATGAGCTAGCCGTCAAGATTATGAGATGGTATCTTGCTACAGTTCAGAGAGGAAAAGCCTTGCACGAGGTCTTTGAGAGACTGAGGTATGTAGCCCCCATAAGAGAGAGAATACCGAGATATGGCGTAGTCGGTACCATGGTCTACTCTGAGTTGTCGCCGTCAGGACAGAATCTGATGCGTGTCCTGTCCAGCTCAGACATGATCAGCACGCGGGGAAGAGCGGCTATAGATGAACTCAACTACTGGCTGGGGAGAAGGTTCAGGCTCCTTAAGAATATCGACGTTATGGATGTTGACCAAGCAGGAACCATAAAGACGCTGATCGCAGATGATCCGAGAGGTTCTAACAAGATAAACCTTGCGTCCATGGGATGTGGGATTTCGCAACTGGTTCCGGTGATAACGCAGACTGTACTACTGCCGGAATCAGGATGCTTGCTTGTGGAGCAACCTGAGATTCATCTACACCCATCTGCGCAGGCTGACCTCGCCGATCTGTTCGTCGCTAGCGTCACAAAGAAGCGGCAGTTTATCATTGAGACTCACAGTGAGCACTTCGTTCTCCGTTTAAGGAGAAGGATCGCAGAAGGGAAGATCAGCCCCGAGAAGATTGGCTTGTTCTTCGTTGAGAAGAAGGGCGGTCAAACCAAGATACAGAAGCTCAAGCTGAGACCGAATGGGCACTTTGAAGAATGGCCCGCTGGCTTCTTCGAGGAAGGCTTTGAGGAAGCATTGGCGATTGCTGAAGCAGGGTGGCCGACTCCCAAAGCACTAGACTAAGTTATGGACGACTTAACACTGGATGTATGTGTTCTGATGAGCGGATCGAGTATTGGCGATCCGCGACATCGTGATGAATGCTTCGATCTGATGAACAGAATGCTGCACTCGGATAGTTACAGACTGGCTCTGGATGAGAGAGGGAGGATCAGACAACAGTACTTGGCAAAGAACAGGCATGGGACTTATGGTCATCATTTCGTCATTAGAATGGCTCTCATGAACAAGACAGTCCCGATACCTTGGCGGAATCCGCGCGACTCGGTCCGGGTGAAGCTTGAAGAGCAGGGTTTCACTAGGGATGGCGATGACTACAAGTATGTTGTATGTGCTGCAGGAACGTGTTGTCGTAAACTAATCAGTCACGATCCGCACTTCTTCAATGTGAGTCGTATACTGCGAGGGATCTCGGTGAGAGTCATGCTGCCGCACGAAACGTGACTGTCCACTGTGTTATCCGAAACGGGCAGGACCAAGAGGAATCGCCAATCGGCAACGATTCAGCGGGCCGACTCAGATAACGGTGAGAATGAGGTGTATGAGTGCAGTGCTGACGCTGAAGAGAGGGACCTGTATGAGGAGATGCGGCGCGCAGCCAGCACTGTGCTACTGGCCATGCGGTCGGAGAGAGATATCCTGGCGGCTCTGCAGGCGCAGGCTTAGCGGCTGGCAGATGGCTTTGTGTGGGAGGCTGGCACGAACAGGTGCACACCTAAACCAATTGGGTAACCGCAGGTAAAACACTGTGTTCGCACAAGTAGGTGCGCGAGTTGGTCATTCACTTCCGGCATGGCGGGTGTGCCAGTGAGGCGGCGATGGCGCAGGCTACGGGCAGCGCCAGGAAGATGAGGATTGCCGTTGAGTAGCTGCCGGTGAGGTCGAATACCCGACCGAAGGGCAAGGGTCCCAGGGCGGCGAAGACGACCATGCTGGCGGTTGACACCCCCCGTATGCTGCCCAGGTGCCGGCGGCCGTAGTAGTTGGGCCAGATGACGGCCATGGTGGTTATGAGA
>PWZA01000168.1 GCA_003567655.1 Dehalococcoidia bacterium | reverse complement strand
TCTGGGCGAGATGGGCGGGCACCTCCTCATAGTGGCCGAACTCCATGACGAACTCTCCGCGGGCCTGTGTCATGGATCTCAGGTCTATGGCATAGCGGACCAACTCCGAATAGGGTGCCTGCGCATCAATCACGTTATAGCCACCGGCAGGATTCATGCCGAGCACCCGCCCCCTCTTGGAATTGAGGTCGCTCATGATGTCACCGGTATATGCTTCGGGCACGGTGATCTTGAGCTTCATGATCGGCTCGAGCAACACCGGTTGTCCCTCGGATAACCCCTTCTTCAAAGCTTGGGCTGCCGCGATCTTGAAGGCGATGTCGGAAGAGTCCACTGAATGAACGCTGCCGTCATAGAGCGTCACCTTTACGTCGACTACAGGACAACCCGCCAGGACGCCCTCATGTCTTGCCTCATTCACCCCCTTCTCGACGGAGGGAATGTAGTTCTGGGGTATTGATCCTCCGAAGATCTTCTCAGCAAACTCAAAACCCCCGGAGCGGGGTAACGGCTCCAACTCAAGCATAACGTGTCCGTACTGACCGTGCCCGCCCGACTGCTTCTTGTGTTTGTACTCGGCCTTGGTCGGCACGGTGATGGTCTCCTTATAAGGAATCTTCGGCACATCCAGCCTGACCGCTACTCCGAACTTGCGGCGCATCTTCTCCTTGACAATCTCCAGGTGGGTATCACCAACTCCGGAGATGATGAACTCGGCAGTATCCGGTTCCCGACGGGTTTGCAGAGATGGGTCCTCCTCACAGATCCTGGGCAGAGCGGTGCTCATCTTGTCGAGATCCGTCTTTGTCTCGGGCTGGATAGCCATGCTGAAACTGGCATGAGGGAAGTCGATACCTTCGAAGATAACAGGATGCTCACGGGCGCAAAGGGTATCCCCTGTGGTCGTAACGCTCAACCTGGCGACAACTCCGATATCTCCGGCAGCGATCTGAGGCAGTTGCTGCTGGCTCTTTCCCAGAGTGGTGAAGATCTGCCCCACTCGTTCCATGCTGTTCTTGTCGGCGTTCCACACCTGGGAGTTGCTGGCGACGACTCCTGAGTAGACCCTGAAATAGCTGAGCTTACCGACGTAGGGGTCCGCGCTGGTCTTGAAGACGAAGCCGGCAAAGGGCGACCCGGGATCGGGCTTGATCTCCTCCTCGTTACCGGAGGCCGCATTCCTGGCCACAATGGCGCCCCTTTCATCCGGGGCCGGCAGGTAGTTGCAGATGCCGTTTAGAAGAGACTGAATGCCGAGCCCTTGCAGAGCGGAGCCAACCAGGATGGGCGCCAGCTTACCGGCCGCAACCGACTTCCTTATCGCGGAGAAGACCTCCTCATTGCTTATGGACTCGCCTTCCAGGTACTTGCCGATAAGCTCGTCGTCGATCTCCACCGCAGCTTCCACCAATTTGTCACGGCTGGTCTCCGCCTGCTCCTTAAGCTCGGCAGGGATCTCCGCCTCCTCCAGGGCCTTGCCGATGTAGGCCTTCATATCTATCAGGTCTACGATTCCCTTCAAGTCACTCTGTGAACCTATCGGCAGTTGAACCGGCAGGCACCGCGCAGATAGCTTGGCCTGGATTCCTTCCACAGCAGAGAAGAAATCCGCGTTATCGCGGTCCATCTTGTTGACATACACCAGGCGCGGCAGAGCTACCTTGTCCGCATCACCCCACATCTGTTCTGTGCCAACCTCCACACCCGAAGCGGCGCAAACAACAACCACAGCTCCCTCGGCGACCCTCAGCCCCGACCTCACTTCTCCGACAAAATCGGCGTAGCCGGGGGTGTCAATGAGATTCAGTTTTGTCTTATTCCACTCGAACGAAAGCAGGGAGAGATTGATGCCCATCTGGCGTTCGATCTCAAGAGCGTCATAGTCTGAGGCAGAGGTGCCATCGTCGACGCTGCCCAGTCGCTGAATCGCGCCCGCAGCAAAGAGCATATTCTCAGCAAGCGATGTTTTACCCGCTCCCTGGTGAGACATTAAGACAACATTTCTGATTTGCATAGCCTGAAATTATAATCTGGTTATCGAAGATAAGCAACCGCTTTCCGGATGGATGACTGATCACAAACACACCGGGGAATGCTCCCGGTTTTTGGCGACTGGATGAAAAGCATCCCGAATCGCACCAAGGTATAGCCCCCGCGTTCTGCAGTATGCGATGCCAGCAGAATCAGCCCGTGGTTGCCCAAGTGTTCCTATTCATGGTATAGTCCAGCGTCGGGGCAACACCGTAACTAACTGGTTGGATGTTATTGCAGGCATCTGTCTCAAGGCTTGATACCGCTCGTTCGCTTCACCCGGAAGCACGAACCCTAATGCAATTGCAATTCGCTGCGGTAAGAACACGTAATTGCTGAAGTGTACATGAACACATTGCACGTCAACGCAGGAAATGCTGCGGCCAGGCAGGGACGGGGAAAGTCATTATGGCAGGCGGCAAGGCCGACAGGCATGCCTGAGACACGCTCGATAGGGCATATCACAGAATCTTGGTGAGCAAGGAGGAATCGTATGGAACACTCTCTATCGGGGATATTGGCCTCCTATAATGGGACTCAGGGAGAGTTGATACCAATTCTGCAGGCAGTCCAGGCGGAATTGGGTTATCTCCCTGAGGAGGCTATGCATCAGGTTGCCCAGTTCTGCAGAGTGGCCGAAAGCAATGTCTTCGGCGTGGCATCCTTCTACAACCAGTTTCGTTTTAGCGCGCCGGGGAGAAACCAGATCACTGTCTGTCGGGGGACTGCCTGCCACGTGCAGAATGCCCCCGCCATTGTTGAGGAACTGCAACGGCAGCTGGGGATAAAGGAAGGAGAGACCACCCCGGATATGGAATACTCCCTGGAAACAGTAGCGTGTATCGGTTGTTGTGCACTGGCTCCATGCTTGAAGGTGAATGAGGATGTCCACGGCAGGCTGACGCCGGAGAAGGCAAGGAAGCTCTTCGCGGCTTCAGGGACCGACAAGGGAGGGCAGGATGTCCAATAGACGATTCTCTGTTCTCATCTGCCTGGGCACCGGCTGCGTATCAGCAGGCGGAGAAGAGATCTTCTCTGCGCTAGAGCGGGAGATAAGCAAGCTGGGACTGGACGAAAGTGTTGAGTTAAAGCATACCGGATGTCATGGCTTCTGCCAGCAGGGCCCGCTTGTTGTTATCGAGCCGCAAGGCATCTTCTACACAAGGGTCCAACCGGACGATGCACCGGAGATCGCAAGCTCCCTGTTATCCGAGGGAGACGTCATCGAACGACTTCTATACCGGGACCCGGTCACCGGTGAGGCCATAACTCACTACCATGACATCCCATTCTACAGTAGACAACAGCGCACCGTGCTCAAGAACTGCGGCAAGGTCAACCCCGAGAGCATCGATGATTACCTTGAGGTTGATGGCTATCAGGCGTTGCGCAAGGCCCTTCTGGAGCTTAACCCGGAACAGCTCATCGAAGAGATTAAGAGCTCAGGGCTAAGGGGACTCGGCGGTGCCGGGTTCCCCACCGGCCGAAAGTGGGAGTTTTGCTACCAGGCACCCGGCAAACCCAAGTATGTAGTCTGCAACGCGGATGAGGGCGACCCCGGAGCGTTTCAGGATCGCTCGACTCTGGAGGGGGATCCTCACTCAGTACTGGAGGGGATGATCATCGCCGGCTTTGCCATCGGCGCAGAAGAAGGCTATATATATGTCAGGGCCGAGTATCCACTGGCTGTGCAGCGGTTGCAGATTGCCATTGCACAGGCAAGAGAAAGGGGATTCCTGGGTAGAAGCATTCAGGGAAGCGGGTTCGATTTCGACATAAACATATTCCAGGGCGCCGGCGCTTTCGTATGTGGTGAGGAGACAGCTCTGATTGCTTCCATTGAGGGAAAGAGGGGAATGCCGAGCTTCCGCCCTCCCTTCCCTGCAATCTCAGGCCTGTGGGGGAAACCGACCCTGCTCAATAACGTGAAAAGCTATGCCAGCATTCGTTGGGTTATCGGGCAGGGAGCCGACTGGTTTGCCAGCCGCGGTGTCGAGAGGAGCAAGGGCACGGCCATCTTCTCGGTGACCGGCAAGGTGGCAAACTGCGGCCTGGTAGAGGTACCGATGGGAACAACCCTGCGCGAGATCATCTATGGCATCGGCGGCGGAGTCCCGGAAGGCAAGGCGTTCAAGGCAGTGCAGACCGGCGGTCCTTCGGGAGGATGTCTTCCGGCAACCATGCTCGATACACCTGTTGATTTCGACTCACTGGCTGCAGCGGGTTCGATCATGGGCTCCGGAGGTATGGTGGTGCTGGATGAAGACACCTGCATGGTTGATGTGGCACGCTATTTTCTTGACTTCACTCAAAAGGAATCCTGTGGTGAGTGTTCATTATGCAGGATAGGAACCCTGCAGATGCTGGAAATCCTTACGGCCATCACTGAGGGCAAAGGTAAGCCAGATGATATCGATCTGCTGATAGAGCTAGGCGAAGCGATCAAAAAGGGCTCGCTCTGTGGTCTGGGGCGCACCGCTCCGAACCCTGTGCTCACCACCATCCGCTATTTCCGTGACGAATACGAGGCTCATATTCATGAGAGGAAGTGCCCGGCCCGTGTATGCAAGGAACTGATCTCCTATCGTATTTCGCCGGACAAGTGCAAGGCCTGCATGATATGTCTTAGGGAGTGCCCTGTCGAGGCGATAGAGGGTGCCAAGAAACAGGTGCACGTTATTGACCAGGGCAAGTGCATCCGCTGCGGCGTGTGTATGACCGTATGCCCTGAGCGCTTCAGTGCGGTGGAGTGTATTCCCGGGAGACTAACGAACGGAGGCGAATCATGATTGACGAGATTACGCTTGCGATTGACGGTATAGAGATCAAGGCGAGCAAAGGGGATACCGTACTCAGGGCAGCGCTGGAGCACGGAATCTATATTCCCCATCTCTGCTATCACCCGGAACTGAAACCCCTCGGTGGATGCCGTTTATGCATGATTGAGATCGAAGGCAGGGGCCTCACCGTCTCATGCAAGGTGCCTGTCGAGGACGGAATGGTCGTGACAACGGAGAGCCCAGAGATCAACAAGGTTCGCCGCATCGCTGCGGAACTCCTCATTGCAGACCACGATAGCAGGTGTCTGGAGTGTGCCAGGAACAATGACTGCAAACTCCAGGAGGTTGCTGCCTATATCGGCGTTGACGAGGGGCGCCTCGAGCGGCTCAAGAAGACGACCAGGGGTCTTCCCATCGATGACTCAAATCCCTTCTTCAGCCGTGACATGAACAAGTGTATCCTCTGCGGGATCTGTATCCAGACCTGTGATGAGATCCTTGGGGTTAACGCCATCGACTTCGCATTTCGCGGGCACGATACCACGGTAAGCGCTATGAAGGACAAGCCCATCATGCAATCTGCTTGTGTGTCCTGCGGAGAGTGTGTCGTCAGGTGTCCGGTGGGGGCGCTGATTCCCAGAACTACGCAGAAGCCGGCACGTGAAGTAAGAAGCATCTGCTGTTACTGCGGATGTGGATGTGGTATTAAGCTCGGTGTGCGAGGAAACACCATCGTCGGGGTGGAGGGCGATGCGGATGGTCCGGCTAACAGGGGCAGACTGTGCGTCAAAGGCCGTTTTGGCATTCCCGAGTTCGTCCATCACCCCGACAGGCTCACTACTCCCATGATAAGAAGGAACGGGAAACTGGAGGAGGCATCCTGGGACGAAGCGCTCGACCTGGTGGCCACAAGGCTGAGAGGTTATACGCCTGGCGAACTGGGCGTGATCGCCTCGGCCAAGTGCACCAATGAAGAGAATTATGTCATACAGAAATTCGCCCGGGCGGTTCTGGGCACCAACAGCGTAGACCACTGCGCCCGACTGTGTCACGCACCCAGCGTAGCCGGCCTGGTGCAGAGCTTCGGCAGCGGAGCGATGACCAATTCTATCGGTGAGATCAGCGATTCTAGATGCATCTTCGCTATCGGCACTAACACTACAGAAGCGCACCCTATCATCGGCCTTGAGGTGATAGAGGCAACGCGCAGAGGAGGCAAGCTCATTGTTGCCAACCCGCGCGAGATCGACCTCTGCCGCTACGCTGACCTGTGGCTCAGGCATAGCCCGGGCACGGACGTTGCACTACTCATGGGGATAATGCGCGTCATAGTGGACGAAGGACTATCCGACTCGGCCTTTATCAACGAGAGATGTGAGGGCTTCGAAGCGTTCATAGAGTCTCTCAAGGATTTCGACCTCGCCTCTGTTGAACAGGTCACCGGGGTGCCGAAGGCGAAGATAGTCGAAGCTGCCCGGATGCTCGCCACCAACGCCCCCGCCGCCATCTTCTACTCCATGGGTATTACACAGCACTCTCACGGTACGGATAATGTGCTGGCTATTGCCAACCTGGCCATGCTCACCGGCAGCCTGGGCAAGCCCTCCAGCGGGGTCAACCCTCTCAGAGGCCAGAACAACGTGCAGGGTGCCTGCGACATGGGCGCCCTGCCCAACGTGTACCCCGGCTACCAGGCGGTGAGCGACCCCAACATAAGAGAGAAGTTCGAGAACGCCTGGGGAGTATCCCTGTCTCCGAACCCGGGGCTAACCCTGGTGGAGATGATGGAAGCGGCCTATCGTAAGGACATGAAGGCACTGTACCTGGTCGGAGAGAACCCGGCCATAAGCGATCCCGACATTCAGCACGTTCGGGAGGCATTGTCGCGGCTCGAGTTTCTGGTCGTCCAGGATATTTTCCTATCTGAGACCGCGGAGTTCGCACATGTAGTATTGCCGGCCGCCAGCTTCGCTGAGAAGGACGGGACCTTCACCAACACGGAACGAAGGGTGCAGTTGGTGAGGAAGGCGATCAATCCTATCGGTGAATCAAGGCCCGACTGGTGGACGGTCTGCCAGGTGGCTCGCAGACTGGGAGGCAGCGGTTTCGACTTCGGTGGCCCCGCGGAGATAATGGACGAGATCCGAAACCTTACTCCCAGCTACGGGGGCATGAGCTACGGAAGGCTGGACAACGGCGGACTGCAGTGGCCCTGCCCGACCGATGACCATCCCGGCACGTGCATATTGCACACCAGGGGTTTCGTTCGTGGAAAGGGCCGGTTCATGCCCCTGAAGTACAATCCACCGGGGGAGAAGCCCGATGAGCAGTATCCTCTGATTCTAACTACAGGCCGCAGCCTGTATCACTTCCATACGGGAACGATGACCCGCAAAGTGGCAGGGCTCAACGCCATAGAGCCCGAAGGAGTGGTCGAGATCAGCCCAGAGGATGCTGCCCGAATCGGAATAGCCCAGGACGAAAAAACAAAGGTCACTTCCCGACGTGGCGAGGTGATTGCCGGGGCAAAGATTACTGATGTCGTGCCTGCGGGTGTTGTGTACATGGACTTCCATTTCGCGGAGAGTGCAGCCAATATCCTCACAAATCCCGTGTTTGATCCGGTGGCAAAGATCCCCGAGTTCAAAGTCGCAGCAGTGAGGGTGGAGAGGGCATGAACCCTCTCACCGAGAGCCGCGCCGCGGTTTATCCAGGGCTTAAGGCATCCCAGTTTGATCACTAATACTGAGGAGGAGAGGCTTGC
>PWZA01000207.1 GCA_003567655.1 Dehalococcoidia bacterium | reverse complement strand
GTTCAGGCGACCCGCGCGGTGTCGGAGCACGACTTCCGTCTTCTGACGGGGCAACAGTCATAGCGAGCAGCAGTTTGAGCTGGACGTTGGCGAGAGCGTGACGGTTACCGGTGTAACGCCGCCGATTGAGGTCTGGGTGGTTGGGGGATGAGAGGGCAGGGTGAAGCCGGAGTTACAATGGGGAGTGAGCTGTATGAGTGTTAGGTCGGGACTCGATGAGGGGGCTCTGAGTGTCGTACTAGCTGTCTGGTACCTGAGGCGCTGGCGGCCACAGCATTGCAGGAGCTGACAAGGCCGCGAGTTGCATTGCACATGGATAGTTGAGGAAGGAGCAGAAGTCGTATGCTTCGGTTTCCTAACCCGGGTTCGGATATCAGTGCGTTTGTCCGCACTTTTCAGGCTCTCTTTGGCGTGCTACGCGCGCTGCCTGATTTCTCATTGGACGATATGTCTGGAGCGCTTGTAGCCAGTGGTCTGGCGACGTCGTCTGGTTACATTGGCCAAGAAGCTCTGAGAAGAAGCACACGGGCAGACCGGAGCCGGGATCCACTCTTCAATCAATCAAAGATGTACTCTGAGTTGTTCCGGATACTGGGCTGGATACATCCCCGTCCAGCAAGCAGGCAAAGCTTCATGTTCTCTTTCTTGGGCTCCCATGTCGGGATGGCGGATTTCGAGCCTACATTGCTGGTGAAGGAGTGCCTTCTCGGAATTGCCTACCCCAATCCGCTGGTGGTGATCAAGGGAGCGAATTCGGTTCGGCCGATCGCTCTGATCCTTTCAGCAGCAGCGGCTCTAGGCGGACAGATAACACGCGATGAGATCATACTGGGGCCCCTTGATACTGACGACGACCGCAGAGTAGACTCGCTTAGCGAGATGACCGAGAGGTTACGCTCCCTCCGGCGCGATCCCAACTCTGTTAAGGAAGCACTGAGAAAAAAGGCTGGTGACGTGGGAGTTCAGGTTAATACGCTCCATAACTACACTCGCTTTCCTCTTGGCGTCCTGCGGTGGGCCGGGTGGTCACGTCGAGTGCAGGACTCCGGGTTGTTTCATTCTCTGACACCCGATGGTGCGGAGGTGGCCGACAGGGTCAGGAACTCGTACGACATTCGAGCAGGAGACCTGGGCGACTTCGAGACCGATGAGGTAGACTCGTTCCTGCAAGTGGCGGTATACCGAATGTTCGAGCGCGCTGGCTACTCTGTTGCCGCCCAAGGGCTGGAAGCTCACGAACACAGATGCCGTAAGATGCTAAGGGCCCTAAGGATAGATGATACCCGGCGGATTCTGTTCTCCCCGGTTCAGGAGTGTTCGCCAAGTGACACAGCTAGGCTCTTTCCGCCGCTGACAGGTGGCAAGACCTCCGAAGCATCTGAGACGGCAAGTTCGGTACATCCAGGAGGATACTCAAAAGCGGGGAGAATGAGCTATGTCGAACTAGAGCCAGCATCTGACAAGGCAATGGTCAGTGGTGAACCGCAATCCGACATCATTGAAAGAATCACTCACTATGTACAATCGCAGCGATTGGGATTGGATGAAGCAGTCAAGGCAATCACTAGCGAGTACATTGACTCCTCCAAAGATAGGTTTTATCCAGCTGTTGAGGCGGTGTTCCGATACCTCGGCTACCAGTGTGAGCTTTCCAGAGTTGGCGTGAACTATCAGCGAATGGATGCTTTGATAAGGCACCCCACAAATTCCATCCCTATTGAGATCAAGTCACCCGGCGAGGAAGAACTCATCTCGGTGAAAGGTGTGCGGCAGGCACTCGAAAACAAGGTTGTACTTGTGGCTCGAAAATACGCGCCGACGACATGGGAGACGACAACCCTGGTTGTGGGTTTCGGTTTGCCAGCTGACCGGGCAGATGTCTCACAATTGGTGGATGATATATCCGTTGCTTTTGATGTGTCTGTAGGCGTGATCGACTTTGGGTCCTTGGTTCGGCTAGTGGGCATTCGGATGATGCAAGATCGTGGGCCTAAGGATGAGGACCTGGTCACAATGAAAGGATTGCTGGCAATAAGTGGCTCTTAGTTACACCCGCGCTAGTGCCGAAGGGAAGGAGCCCCGTGGGGATCCCGAACCAGTTCGGATTCACAGAGGAGGGTTCAGCCACGCACCTGTGATTCAGCTATCAAATGGCGCAAGGACTTGCGGTTCATGCCTGAGGTGTCCAACGGTGCCATGTCAACGGTACAGTGTAGATGAAGCGGCTAACGACTACTTTCGAGAGTTTCCCGCAGATAGCTCCGTCACAGTCTGTCCGACCGATGCGATCCAGATCGGTGCGGACAATTGTGGTCCGGTGATAGAAAAGGGCAGATGTATCTGTTGCGGCTTATGCGTAGCACGATGTCCTGTTCAGGCGATAGTCCTAAGCGCGAATGGTGCTCAAGTGAACGACTCTGAGAACGAGGTGTTCCGACTGACCGGAAAGCCAGTTGATGTGGAACGAGTTGCAGCGATTACTGACGAGTATCGAAGTGTAGCGATCAGCGGCCAGATCGCAGATGCAGAGTTTGCAGCCGACGTCTGTGATCGCGTCATCGACACTGCCAGTCGATCAAGCGTCCAGGTTCCCAATCTGCTTGTCAGGAACCTAATGCTGTCTCTGGGTGTTCCCTTTCATGTTCGGCGACTTGGTGATACTAATATGAGAATTGACAGCGTATTTCGATCCGGCGAAAACCGGCTGGGTGTGGCGGAGATTGAGACTAGCGAGGGCGCAATTCTCGATGCACCGCGTGACATCCTTGACGACTGCGCCGTACTGAATGCGCGATATCGGATTCCGCTCGAGACTATTGACCCTCTAATAGTGTCGCTGAGGTTCCCCAATAGAAGGTCGGAATACTGGCAGGTGATCAAGGACATAGCCGATGTACTGGGAATGAGAATCGCTTCAATAACTGTGGGAGCACTGCTAATCCTGATGTGGACAGACCGGAAACTGGGTCAGGATATCTGGCCCGAATTCTACGCTGATGTTGAGGCACCAACAATCGAACCGGTATTGCGCAGACTATTGGGAGGGAGAATCAATGGAATGGTGACTTATCCAGGCTGGTCTAAAGCTGCGAAGTGAGCTTGCTTGCCAGACTCGGTCCACTTCGCCAGTCGCTGCAAGGCTATCTCCACATACTGAGGGTTCAGTTCGGCCCCCCAGTAATCGCGATCCAGCATCGCAGCAGCCAGGCACTCAGTACCGCTACCGGCAAACGGAACGACCACCAGATCACCAGGGTTCGAGAAGTGTTCGACGATACGAAGAGTCAGTGACAGGGGCTTCTGTGTGGGATGATCAACCTTCTCATCGCGGAATCGCCGCCCTGCAAGGGTGGGAAACTTCCATACGTCACCGCCCAGACGGCCTTGGGGATTGGGGGTCCAGGTTCGGCCTCTCTTGATGATCTTGTGTCTCAACCGTTCGGCACTCTTATATGGTTCACGAATGGGATGGTATGTGTACTCGTCGGTTCTGGAGAACCAGAGGATCGGCTCGTAGTGAGCAGCTAGTGAACGACGACTGTATCCTGCGAACCCGTTCTCGTAGTTCCAGATGATCTGCCGACGATACTTCAGCCCCAGTTCGTAGAGAGCGCATTGTATCCAGCACAGATGGTGATGAATACCGTAGATGAAAAGATTTCCGCGGGGTCCCAGTATTCGTTTGCATTCGGCGAGCCACTGTCTACACCAAGGCAACCAAGAGTCGCGACGCTCCGTCTCTTTCCATATGCCGAAGTCCTTGTCGAGGTTATAGGGCGGATCAGCGATGATCAACTGACTGCAACCTTCGGGCAGCTTGGGCAGTTCCTCTAGACAATCGCCTATCAGGATAGTGTTGGCATAGTGGCTTTCACGTCTCTTTGTCATTCTGCAGAACCAAGATGAACTGATGATGTATGTTGGGAACATAAGACGAGGGATAACCGTAAGGAAAGACACGCTTGTGTCGCTGGTATAGGACAGTTATACCACGTAACCGGAGATCAAAATCCTCCAAAGAATGCGCCAAATCTGCGTGGAACATCACATACTTCGATCCATGGCGGTAATCGCTGACAACCACTGCCATGTACTTCCTAGGTTTGAGTAACCTGCCACACGCACCGAGGATCTTAGTTACCTCCGCTACGAATCTCGTGTAATCTTGAATATTCCCCAAGTCCCGAGGATCATCACTGTATCTTGTATCCAAGCCATTGGCAATCCGCTCTTGACGAGCCTTATGGTCCTTTTTGTGTAATATGCTCCCATAAGGAGGACTGGTCACAACAAAATCAACGCTGTTCTCTTGTAGCTCAGGCAGAACCTCGCGGGCGTCACCCTGGAGCACCTTTTGATTATGGTTAGAGCAAACACTGGCTGGAAGCTCGCGTGATAGGCGCTCGTGGGTCAACTGGACATATCTTTGACTCAGCTCTATCCCGACCCCGTTTCGAGCATGTAGAGCACAGGCCTTCAACGTCGATCCAACACCGACAAACGGATCCAACACGACTGCATCACGCTTGGTAAAGAATAGTATCAACCGGGCAACATCAGTGAAGGAGAATGGCGCCGGATGCTGACGCTCGATCTGAGCATCGGGATGTGAAGCGCCCAATCCCTTCTGAGTCCAGACAGAAACTGTCTCTGGCAACCACTCAGTGGCCGTCAGTTCATTCAGCTTGTTACGAGGATCGACTTGCCCTGTTCTCCCACCACGCGATGTGTGTAGTGATGGCATGTCCCCAATGTCGGCCGGCTCGAGTCGCTCAACCGCAATGTCAGCAAGGGGTTGACGGTCGTCTCTTTCCGAGGGCGATGGCTGGGCCGGGTTCGTCAAGGGCGAATCCTTCACGACAGAGACAAGCCTCGCTGGTGAACATACTGGTGGGGAGGCACTAACACGCGCTGTTGAGGGTTTCCTGCCCCGCCCACTAATCGAGATCAGCGGAGCTGTTGATCGTCTAGCTTTCAGATCCATTACTGATTCGCGGTCTATTATCCAGTCGCGGCCCGCTTTTTGCGCTACCAATTGCCCCGCCCTTACAAGCAAACGCACATGCTGAACCGTATAGCCCAGAACCCCCGCTGCCTGTCGAGCTGTAAGTAATTCGCCGTTGCGCATCGTGGCAATTATATTCCCATGGGAATCCCCTGTCAAGCCCCGTGGTCTAACTGTCGGATGCATTCATCCACGGTACTGCTAGCACTGCAGGATGAGGACAGTCCATTGCGGCTGAGTCGGACATTTCGTGAATGCACGATTCTGACCCTTGTTGGGATTGGGAAGGGTTCGCTCCCCGGCACGTTGCAGCCTGCACGACTAGGAGAAGCGCGCTCAACGAAAGCGGTTTCGGGGTCTGCCTCAGAAATAGGGGGAGAGGCGTGGGTGGCCCCGCCTCTGATGGTTAGAGGAGGCCGTGTCTGGGGCAGGTCGGCGAGGACGAGGTGGACGACGCGGTGGGCGGAGCCTAGCGGATCCTTCGGGTCGTGGTGGTCTCAGTATAGCGACGGACGTTGAACCTCCATGAGTACAGGTAGGCGTCGACCTCCCCTTGCTGGATCTGCCTTTCGAAGAACTCTTCAAACGTGGGAAGCACATCGCCACAGACGATCGCGGCTCGTGTGTTCCGTTTGAACTCGCTCCTGACCTGTCTGGCGTACTTTGAGACCTGTTGAAACGCCTCTCCCCCTATTGCTCTCTTCTTGATCTCGACAACCAGCAGGCCGGTGCTGTCTTGCAGGATCAGATCTGCTCTATCGCCAGACTGCAGCACGTGCTGACGCCGAAAAGGTCGGAGGCCCTTCCCCAAGACTTGAGGATTGCCATGTATGAAAGTCTCAATGTCGTACTCCGCGATCTCCTGGACTTCGCCCGTGGAGAGGAAAGTATCCTTGAGAAAGCCCTCCTTCTCGCTCGCATCAATCTTACTCAGCAAGAAGTCTATATCGGGGCCTCGGAGCTTCACCCACGGCCGGGAAATCGACTTGGGCCGGCTGGAGAGTGCGTTCTGTATCTCGGGAGTGATGGGAAACGGATGGGCCAGTGCCCTGGAGTAGACCACATGTCCGAACACGATGGCGTCATATTGAGCAGGATCGTCGTACTCAAGATGAGGGTTGCGATACTTCATCGCGATTAGCGGGTCACTCTTCGCCTGGGTCGTGAGCATACTTGTCTCAACGTAGAAGTACCCAGTGATGACATTCTGCCCTTTCCTGTTTGTGTGGAAGAACAGATAGTCGCCTCTACCAACGTTGTTGAGTAGCAGGCCTCCTCTAAGCTTGCCGGATTCGCCGTATGTGTACTCGTCCAGGCGCGGGTCATCGTGGCCCTGAATCTTCCGAGGATCTAGGTAGGGGATGAGATAGCTCGCCATGTGCTGCGACCTCCTTTTCTGGGCATACCTATGCCGTATGGAGCGATTATAGCAGCGGGTGGGGACATGGACAATGGGGTCCGGGGCGGGGGCTCCTGATCGAGCAGGACCACTGACATAGGCGGCTCATAAATGGGATGGGGTCTGCTGGTGGTCCGGGCGAGTGGGGGGAGGGGGCTGGTCCTTCGGGTGCGCTCAGGATGCCCCCTCCCGGGTGTGGTCACTTCTTGTTGTTGGGGAAGTGCCAGTCGTCGCAGGCCTGGCCTTCCCACCACTCCGTGGTGGCGCGGTTCTCGACGCGGTAGGTTTTCATGGGGGGGTGCTCCTTCCCATAGGTCGCCGGTGAGGCCGAGCTCCAGGCAGTCCCGAAGCGCGTCCTTTGCTCGGTCGACGGCGGCCTCGAAGTCGGCCTGCTAGTACGGCATGATACCTCCTTCTCTGTGATGCCCCGGGGGGCCGGAGCCCCCCAGGGCGGATGATCACCGCCTGGCGACGGGGACCGTCCTTTTGGTGACCAGGACGCCGGGGATCTCCCGGACGCCGGACCTGACGCGGGCGCGGATGCGGGGCATGGATGGCTCACAGAGGTCGCGGGGAACCTGGTCGGGCTGGACGACCTTGATATCGAAGTCCTCACGGTAGGTGACGGTGCCCAGGTTGGCGCGTGAAGTCTTGGAGACAACGGGGGCATCCAGGTCGGCCTCCTCGGGCGGCTCGATAACCTCGCCGGTCTCCTGGGCCTCGGCGGCCCGGGCGGCGGCCTCGCGCATGGCGCGTTGCTCCTCGGCCTGCCGGAGCTGCACCAGACAGGCGTGATACCGGTTGAGCTCGTTGGTGAGGATGGTGATACCGGTCTCGAGGCGGTTGACGTAGGGCTTGAAGAGGTCGATGATTCGACTCTTGGCCTCGTCCAGGGGGCGGGTGAGCTCCATGCGCCGCTGCTGGGCCTCTTTCAAGGCGTAGCGGGCGCTGATGAGCAGGTCCTCGGCGTTCCGCTGCTCATCTGGGCTCGTGACCCTAAGCTCGACCAGGTGTTTGAGCAGGGGCGCCTGACGCTCTTCAAGATCGGTGACGGTGCGTTCGGGTGGTGATTGCATTAGCTGTACCTCCTTGGTGATAGATGCGCGAGACGATGCATGAAGTCTGAGCAGACTGCCGTGGCTGTCTCGCTCCACCGCGGCTTGGGCTTCGGGTGCCGGCGGCAGTTGC
>PWZA01000047.1 GCA_003567655.1 Dehalococcoidia bacterium | reverse complement strand
GTGATGCTGATCTGCATGCGCGGCCCCGGCACCACTCCCTCGTCAACTGCCTGCTTCACCCCAGCATCGGCCCCGCCCGCGTCGCGGACGCTGGTGATTCCTGCCTCCAAAGTTCGGCGCACATACTCCACCGACTTGTAGAACCTGAGTGAGAACGGCGTCGCCATATCCCGCGCAATGCTGATGCCTTCGATCGTAAGGTGAACATGGGTGTCGATGAAGCCGGGCAGGATGTACCCGCCGCAGGCGTCGATCTCGGTTATCGGCAGATCCGGCAGGCGCAGACTATCGGACCTGCCAGCTGCCTGAATCTGGTTCCCGCTGAGGATCACGTTGGCATCGGGCACGGGCGGACTTCCCGTGCCGTCTATGAGCGTACCGTTACGTATGAGCGATATTGTCATCTTGCACCTCCGGTAAGCATTTGGTTGTCTCCCTTTCTTTTCGGCATAGTCTATGTCTCCGTCTGGCCTGTGGCTGGCACTCAGCCCTGTCGTGCGTGCCCGTAGACCGAGATGTGCATTGTGCTATCGGCCGAAAAGGCGCCCTTTCGCCAGTCTCCCCAGCGATGCCTCAGCCTCAACCCTGCCAGCCGGGCCATCAGGTCGAGCTCGGTCGGCCATGCGTAGCGGAGCTTGACCGGATACAGGCGAATCCCCTGCTCGGTCAGGACAACCTGCTGGGCCGTGACCTGCTGCGCAACCGGATCGTGCCGCGAGACCTCCAGATGCACTTCATCCTCGCTTATGCGGTCTACCTTCACGTTCTGGTGCTTTGTGAACCGGACCAGATCGGGTACGAATGCCTCGATCACGAAACTGCCCTGCGGATTGAGGTGCCGCGCGACGTTGCGAAGACAGCGCAACTGCTCCTCCTGGGTCAGCAGGCCGTAGAAGGTGTTGACCAGTACGTAGATCAGGTCGAACCCGCCTTCGACGGCGACGTCGGCGAAGTCTCCCATCACCACCGGGATCATGTCGCCGCCGGGCTTGCCGCGCAGCCTGTCAACCATCGCTGGCGAAGAGTCAATGCCCTCAACCCGAAGGCCGGACTGCTGTAAGGGCAAGGCGACCCGTCCGGTCCCGATCCCCAGTTCAAGTACACGCCCTCCCTGAGCAAGGTCATTGAGAGTCGTCAGCGTAGCTTCATCACATTCGTCATACCAGTCGTCATACACACCGGCAATGCGCTCTCCATATGTGTCATCTCTGTAGTTATCCATGGCTTTCAACCTCTTTCATCGGCGGTTTGCTTCCCGCTCTGCGGCGTGCTCTGGTGTGTCAGGTCCGGCGCTTACTGAGCACGTAGATGATAAAGTTGGGTACCCTTAGTTCGTCCTCCAGTTGCGGATAGACCTTCACCTGTTCATCCGTCACCGTCGGCTCGATGATATCCGTGATTTCGAAGCCGGCTTTCAGAAAGGAACGGACATATGTGGACAGCGACCGATGGAAGTTCGTGACCTCCACCCCCATTATCCTCCAGTCGCGCTCGGTTTCCTCGAAGTAACGATCCACGATTACATGGAGCTTCGCCCCGTCCTCGGCCCTGTGCCATGCGCCTACCGCAGACAGCATGGGATGCAGATTGGCGACCACGAACCGTCCACCGGGTTTCAGAACGCGAAACACCTCCCTGTTATTGGCGTCGAAGTCGGGTAGATCGCACTGATTGAGATAGGACACGGCAAGGTCGAATGTGCCATCGCCCAGGAAACTCAGATCCTGCACATCCGCGACGCGATACTCGTCTCGCTCGGCCTGCAAATCCCTGGCCGCCTCGATCATGGCAGTGCACAGATCGAGACCGAGGACATATGCGGCGCCACCCTGCACGAGCAGCCGGCAAAAGCGACCTTCCCCGCATCCGCAGTCGACTACCCGAAGACCATCGACGTTACCGCAGGTCTCGAGCATCGGCTTATCGAGCAGCCCCGTGCGGTTTGCATTCGTTCCCTCCCTCGCCTCTTTGATCCAGGCGGGTGCTAGGTTCATCCATTCCTGGTTCAGGATCTCGCGGTTCATCTGTAGTCTTTTTTGAGAAGGCGCTTCGGGTAGATTGGAAGCGATTCTAGCACGAGAGTTCTCGTTTCACAAAGCCCGGCGCTACGGTGAATCTTTCGAACAGCCATGGTGATTGTCCGGCTCGGCCGGCAGGCTTCTGCGTGCCTCGTCGCACTCCTCGTCGACACCCAGGGGGTGGAGGAACACAGTCTCCTCCGCGCGGAGGTGCTCCAGTGCCACCTTTGCGATGTCCCGTGATCGTGCCAGCCTGGCCTCGCCGTGGCCCACGATGCCACGCTTCTGGAGTCCCTGCTCATCAAGCCAGCCGTCTACTAATGCGAAGTTCTCACAGCAATGATCGATCTCCCTGTAATCGAACCGGATAGGTCTTCCATGCTCCGGAATCGTGACGTACTTCTCACGCCTGTACCGCACTCCCGCAAGGTTCTCAGCCAGGTGAATGGTCGTGTTCGCATCATGCCCCGCGCCCAGCAGGAGTACCTGAGCGTCCAGTTCGTAGGCGCGGCCGATGGGGCTGTTGAGTCCGTGTGGCATGTCAAGCGGATGTGGCGCTGTTATCCGTTCGGCTTGCGGACCTATCGCTGCGAAGGCGTGGGGGTTGTTGCTGCGCAGGACGCCGGGATACCGCCAGAATGTGTCTGCAACGACTCCCATGTCGTGGCAGGGGGTCGTCGCAGGGTCAAAAGGATTGTCATCGTCGGAGGACATGCTCGGCATCACCAGAGTGCCGTCCGGACCCAGCACCTCTCGCAGCGCCTCGATCAGACCTGACGGGCCGCCTTCTACAGGTCCGGCTTTCGAGAATGCTGCGTGTACGACGAGCACCGCGCCTCGTTCCGCGGCGATCTCATGTAGCTGGCAGACAAGGACGTGCCTGCTTATGCTATTGGAGTCCATTCCTCTGGTCTCATGAGTCGGGTCGGGTGCGGACTGATGCGCTGCCCTGATCCTATTGTGGATCGCCTTGATCTACCCCGTACGCCATTCCCATGGCTTGCCTTACCTCGGCCAGGGTCTCCCGGGCCACATCCCGGGCCCGAGCGGTCCCCTTCTTGAGCACATCGCGGATCAACTGAGGATCCTGTTCCAGTTCGCTTCTCCGCTGGCGCAGAGGCCGAAGGTACTCGTTCAACGCTTCTGTCAGGATGGACTTCAGTCGGGATGCTCCGGCGTTCCCGATCTCCGAGGCGAGGGTCTCAGGGTCCTTCTTCGTGCAGAGTGAAAGCAGCAGGAGGAGGTTGGAAACCTCGGGCCTGCCCACCGGATCGTAGGTGATCAGGCGGTCCACATCCGTCTTGGCTGTCTTGATGTAAGCGGCTGTCTCATCCTCGGATGAGGACAGCATGACTGCATTGTTGCGGCTCTTGCTCATCTTCTCGGAGCCGTCCAGTCCCAGGATGCTCGGAGCGTTACTGAGCAGGGGTTGCGGTTCGGGGAAGACCGGTTTGTCCACTCCGTATCGGGCGTTGAAGCGGCGGGCAATGGTGCGGGTCTGTTCAAGATGAGGAAGCTGATCCTTGCCGACGGGAACAACCGTTGCCTTGCAGAAGAGTATGTCGGCTGCCTGATGAACGGGGTATGTGTACATGCCGGCGTTTATGTGTTGCCGACCTGACGCCTTGATCTCATCCTTGACGGTCGGGTTCCTGCTGAGTTCGGCGTTGGTGACCAGAGTCAGGAAAGGAAGAAGGAGCTGGTTTAGTTCGGGCACGTGACTGTGAACGAAGATGTGCGTTCTGCCGTTGTCGGGATCCAGACCCGCCGCAAGGTAATCCACGACAAGCTGATATACACTGTCCGCGATGTCGTCGGCGCAGTCTCTATCAGTGAGGACCTGATAGTCGGCGATAACGACAAAGATAGGCACGCCCATGTTCTGGAGGCGGACCCGGTTCTCCAGGGAGCCAAACAGATGGCCGACGTGCAGTCTTCCCGTCGGCCGATCACCGGTGAGCGCACGAAAACGACCCGGGTCGCGGTGCAGTGCCTGTTCCAGCCGATTGCTTCGCTCCAGAGTAGCTTCAAAAGTTCCGTAATCTATGGTCTCCATTGCTCCTATACCCCTTATCTAAAGCATCTGTCTGACAGTTGTTCGCGCCACTCTCTGCGGTCACCATGCCGCCAGCATCCACGAACCGATCTGATCCAATGTGGCTTTATACCCCGGCTTGCAGCTTCACCTGTAGTCTTACACATAGCAATACAGATATCAACCGTCTTCGGTCAGCCTCTGTTCTATCCACCTATCCTTGCCCAGCGCTTGTAGCTCCCTCATCTTCTCAACCGCCATCATGTGATGCTCCCACTCTCCCGCCCATTCGCTGACCTTATCGCACGGAAAATCGGAGCATTCCCCGCAGAACTCCAGGCCTCTCTCATAGAGGCAGCAGTTCAGCAGCACACAGTCGCTCCCCCAGTGGCAGGCGTTCCTGTCGGACCTGCAGCCATCACAGCGGACCTTGTCCGGGTCCCTGTTCCAGCTCTTCTGGTACTCTAACTCCTCTTCAGTCCTCAGATGGATACTGCAGGTCATGCAGTCAATGCCGCATACTGCGAATCTTGTTGTGTCGTCCATGTCTCCCTACATATGAGGCTCGAGGCAGGCACTCTCGACTACCCTAAACATAGCCGAGAACCGCCCGAATCCGCTGCAGCAGAGGGAAGATGATGGGATCGTGTGTTATTGAGTCGTCCCACTGTGCCCGACCCCCAAGTGCCAGCCAGCGCACCTCTGCAATGGAGTGCTGCTGCGCCGACTCGGCTTCCGGGTCATAACCCGGCTTAGCGCTTCCTCCGGCTACTCTGCATAAGTAGGTCTTGAGACGCTTGTAGTAGGTTTCGAACGGAATGTCGTCCTCATCCAACAGGAGTCGGTCAACTGACACGGTAAGCCCGGTTTCTTCCTGCATCTCTCTCCGAATACAGGCTTCTTCCGTTTCCTCTGACTCGCGTCCACCTCCGGGAAGAAGCCAATAGGTTCGCCCTGTGGCATGCTCAAGGTGTTTGATGAGCAGGATATGGTCATCGAGGATGATGGCACCTTGATAGCGAGTCTCTCGCTTCATGTCAGTACCCGGCTATCTCCAGTGTCAAGAGTTGAGATTTCGAATCGCCTGCTGTTCATACCGGTGTCAACTCTGGGGCTGGTGATTATGGCACGAAGCATAGCCTTCATCTCCTCCTGTAGTCTCTGAGGATCCTTTCCACCGGTGCCCATCCGATGTAGTGTAGCTTTGTCCAACCGGGCGCCGGCATCAGGCTTTGTATCTCCAGGTAATCATCGGATCTTATCCTGTTCCAGGCATGGATGACAACACCTTTACCCACGTGTAGACCGACATGACCCCAGTTCTTGTACACATCGTTGAGAGTCCCGAAGGAATCATAGAAGACATAGGCACCCGGTTCCGGATGGTCGGTATGTCTTTCAGCCTCGTATTCATCGGCCGACTCCCTGGCCGTGCTTCCTCCGAAGATCTCAATGCCGTTGCTTTGTTCGTAGGCGTCTTCTACAAGAGCAAGACAACGGAATCTGTATTCCTTAAGCCCCACCCGCTCTCTGGCCCACTGAATAGCATTTTCGATGTATCTGTCGAACTCATGTTTCATGGATATGCCGCATATTCTACTATGCACCTGTCTTTTTTTCACACGTCGCCCCAGCAGTATGCCACAGGCTGTTACAGATGGTGCCGGATTACCTCTCTCATGTCGTCTTCTCCGTTCGTGATGTTTGAGAGAATATTGATGGTCAGTTTCTCGGCTACGATGTGGCGAGAGTCGAAGCCCACCCCGGCATCGCTGCCCACGATCCAGAACATGCTGTCATCAAGACGCTTATATAAGCCGCAACCGTATCCTCGTGTGCCGTCGCGCCGGCAGTGCGTCGCTAGATAGGATCTAGTGAGGTCTCGGGAGAGGATCCTGCACGAGAACAGGCTGTCCCAGAGGAGCCGGATGTCGTCTGTAGTCGTATACATCCCACCATCTCCCCCGCCTCTTGGCGGAAGTCGGTATATATTAATTGTAATTCTGTCCTCGAGATATCCGTTCGCGGTGTTGGGAGGCAGATCGTCGAAGGCGTAGAACCCGGATTGCTGCATGCCGGTCGGCAGCAGTACATACTCATGAACGTAATCCCGATAGAGCCTGCCCGTAAGCTTCTCAATCAGGATTCCCAGAAACACATATCCGCCATTGGAGTACGAGTATCTTTCTCCGGGACGGAACTTCATTGCTCTGCCCTTGAACAAGGGATAGTAATCGGATGGTGTGCGCAGTTCTGACCACGGAATTCTCAGAGAAGGTTGGTCGAAATCCTGCTCGACCTCCTCATCGTAGTAGTCATAGATGCCCGAGGTGTGAGTGAGCAAATGCAGAATCGTCGCCCTCTCGTCGATGAATTCCCTGTATTCCCGGTCGATCTCATTGACAGTAGTGTCTAGAGACAGGAGGCCCCGATCGATGAGCACGCCGATCGCCAGTGCTGTGATGAGCTTGGTTCCCGAGGCTATTCCGAATCTCGTCTCGGTTGTATTTGGCAGCCTGTTCTTGACATCTCGATAGCCGAATGCCTTGCTGAACACCGTTGAATCGCCTCTGAATATCGAGACTACTCCCGAGAACCCGGTCTCGTCGGCCACCTGCTCGATTCTACGTATCAGTTCTTCCATTCACTCTCCTTCATGCGGCCTGGAGGCGCCGGTAAAAGCCCGTTCAGGGCGTTCATGAGTGCCCCGTTTACATAGGGGCCCTATGCATCGGACGGTCCCGGGTGCCACCCTGTGTCCGCGGCCCATCTGTCTGCCTTTCGCACGATACCCCAGATGAAGGCGTCCTTCGCCCTGCATCTGCTCTGCTAATCTCCGCTGATGGCTTGTGCGGCAAAGCGCAGACCAACTAGGTTGACCTTCTTCTCGGGGACTTGAGCCCCGTCCTCAGTTTGTTGCGCACCTCGCGCTTCACTCGTGACCCCAGCACCGCTTCATATCGGGCGATGAAGTCCTCTACCGCTCTCGCGTCGTGTACCACGAGTTCACGCAGTGTCCACGACAGGGCCTTCTCGACCATATCGTCGTGGTCGTCGACAAGCAACCCGCAGATTTTGAGCGTGCGGGGAGTATCTCCTCTGCCGCCATACGACCTCATATTGAGAGCCACGGTGCTGACCAGGGCCGCCCGCCGCCACCACCTGTCAGGGCTGTGCGCCCACTTGAGGATGACCTCATCTCCGATCAACCCGTCGCGCCAGGCAGGTCCCGACAGGGTGCGTGCAAAGCTGTCCACAGCCCCCCAGCTATCCACGCCCCGGCCCAGTTCCTCCAGCCGTCTCTCATCAAGCATTTTAAAGGCTCCCCGATGTGCCAGTATCAGCTCGTAGGGAACGGCCCGGTAGCCATACCGAAATCGAAGCGTCCTTGCGAGCTCCAGGACAAGACGGCCGTCCTCCTTGCGAAGACTCCGCGAGAACGCGCGTCTTACGGCGTTCACGCTCGGAGCATTCCTGACGGGCAGAGCCTGCAACTGCCGGTGGATCTGAGCGGCGAACTCTTCAGCACTTGTGGTGGTGGCCATGGAACATCACTTCCTCCTGGCTCTGTTACGAAGCGCATTGATGCGTTCAGCCATTGATTCCTCGAACTCCTCATCGGGCATGGACGGATCACGCCAGTTGGCGAAGGT
>PWZA01000105.1 GCA_003567655.1 Dehalococcoidia bacterium | reverse complement strand
CGGGGATCCGCGACGACCTTCGGCGGCATCAAGAGAATGAGGAGTCCCGCTTCAAGCTGCACCAGCACTTCAACCACATGGCAAGCTCGCAGGCTGCGAACATCAACCTCTTCTTGCCGGTACTGCTGAGTCCAAGTGCTAGTCAAGTACTCAGACAGGTGAAGAGCGACTTCGGTGAACTGGCTACCGATGAACTTGACCGCGGGTTCCAGATAGAGTACTGGGGACCAAGGGATGGCAATGGACTACTCGGAGATCATACCAAGTTATACGGGACGGACTCGGACATCGCCATCGCCTACAGGGACAATACCGCCAATCGAGACCTGTGCCTTTGGCTGATCGAGCACAAGCTCACCGAGAGTGACTTCACCAAGTGTCGCGGCCTCACAAGCTCTAATAACACAACGAAAGCCAACTGCGATAAGAGCTTCGCCGAGCTTCTTGGCAACATGCATCTGTGCTACTACCATGAAGCGAGACAGTTCAAGTACTGGGAGATCACTGCCAAGAACTTGAGCTTCTTCCGGAACCACAAGGGCTACTCTGCATGCCCCTTCAAAGGCGGCACGAACCAGTTGTGGCGGAACCAGCTTCTGGGCTTGGCGGTAGAAGAAGATGAGACCCTGCCCTTCAAACGGGTCTACTTTTCGGTCGTCAAGCACCCAGAGAACGGCTACCTGGACAAGGCGATCAACCAGTACAGGGCATTGATCGGTGATAACGATAAGTTCTCGGTGTTGACGTCATCGGACGTTGTCAACGCTGCAAAGGCGGTCGGTGATCCACAACTTGATAGATGGACAGCTTGGTACAAAGACCTGTATAAGGTGTGATGTATCGCAATGCTACTCCGATAGGAGGTATCGTCATGCAAGTAGAGGTGCATAATAGGCAAGGGAAGGTAGTATGCGTATTAGATGTTGATAAAGAGCGTACTTATCTTGATAACGCTGAAGAGTGGGCTTGGGATACAGCCCAGCACATAGCGGAGGAAACCAAGCAAAGAGGTGAGCTCCTTGGTCTGAGATTGGGGGCGTCGGCACAGAGGATGCCTGATGAACAGAAAAAGCCCCTGCATTGGTGGCAAAGATTGAGACAAACATTCAACAGGCAAGGATGTCACGTTGATATACCAATATCCCTCTTTGAGGACTATCGATGTCCAACATGCGAACATAGCACGATCCAACCTGTATCTGGAGTTGGTTCCGTGATGGCAATTGGGTTTAGCCCGGGTCATCCGGTTGCTGGGTATGCTTGTCAGAACCCTGACTGCCAGGTATACGATGTTGCTGTTCCCAAGGTTCTAGTCACCACGATTGATGAGAGGCCTTGATATAGGGGGGATGGTGCGCTGATGCTCATGGACCTGTCCTCTGCCACATTACTGTCGGTAGTCGGCTTCTCAGACGAGGACGTATAAAGGGACCACCAAGGTCAAACAGGAGAATCTATACACCACAGATCTGACATGGCCAAACCAAAGCGCTCATGAGCCGACCATACTGACTCCTCCCCCCAATTCCCTTATCATAATCATCAATCTCTCATGAAACCGATACTCGTGATCTGCTTGGCCGTTGCCATTGTCGTCGCCGCAATCGTTCTGACTCGCAGTTCTGATACCGGATTGTCGATCTCATTGGCCGACGATTCGCTCTCAGTGTCTGTTGCTGAGGTCGATGATGGTATTCTGATCGAGAACACGAGCCCTATCGCGTGCATTGCGGTTGTGAAGTCGGTGGGGGGGCAGCAGCAGTTTGAGCTGGATGTCGGCGAGAGCGTGACGGTTACCGAGATAACTCCGCCGATTGAGGTCTGGGCGGTTGCGGGGTGAGTGGAGAGGTCGGCATCCAGCTGGTAGTAGGCGCATTTGGCAGGATCTACCAGAGATGCTGGTTGCACAGAGCATCACACGTGGCCAGTTCGGTGAAATGGCATAGGGCCGAAGTAAGACTGGGTGGGTTGGTAGCTGACTATTGACAAGGATCGGTAATAGACATATGATGAAACAAGAGCACAGACCCTCGAGAGCGCCGATCCAGGCCATGTCGTAAAGTGCTCTACAATGAGGCGATGAACATGCGATGGCTGATTGGTGTGTCGCTTGCGGTGCTTGTCACCTGTAGTATCGTATCCGCTGCGAGCGTGGCGGCTGAGGACTCCCGCCCCACCACTGGATTCCTCATAGTGGACACAACTCCTGTGAAGGGTGAGGTTTGGGTTAACGGTGACTATAAAGGTATAGCACCTGTGGGACCTATCGAATTTGGCATAATAACCGTCACTGTCTCATACGGAGAGGTTCCAGGATACGAAGCGCCCCCACCTGACGTGTTCACTATTGGTCGCGGATCCACACACACTGCAATTGGACGTTACACACGGCATACTGATGATGAGAACACCCTACGATGGGTTCTGATAGCCGCCGCAATAGTCGTTGCGTTCGTCTTTGCAGTAGCGGCGCTCGTAAGAGCGATTTCGGCCTTGAGGAACAGCCGAAGAGGCTAGTGGAGTCTGGTGGGTGACTAGGCAAGTATGCTATCGGCTGTCGACTCTGGAGCGGACGAACCGCTCGGTTAGCTTGTCCATCAAGCACACGTAACACGCCCTGATCCCTTGGACAGTGTCGAGTCGCCGGAGGGCGAGGAGCAGTACGAGCTTGACGTCGGCGGGAGCGTGATGGTGACCGGGATAACTCCGCGTAGGAAGACAGATGTGTAAGACTCCTAAGGCAGTATTGAGCCGAAAAGGTATCGATGGCGGCAACGCAGGAGGAAGATACTCGCCATTTGACCCTGAGACAGGCGCCTATATAGTGTTGCCGATTCCGAGGACAGAAAAGGAACACGGCATCAGCAACAACCTGAAGTACAAGGATGTTAGGATTCACAGAGGCTATCTACCGAATAGTGAGGCGGAAAACCTAGATGAACTGATGCAGGATCTGAAGATTACTCCAAGGGATAAAGACAGACGCTCCGAATACGCACATGTGGACCCATGGCTAGGCCCGTGTCCATGGCTAACAGAAGACTCAAATCATCACATAGGTGCTCTTGGGCAGGTCGATAGTTCCCAGTCCCACCTCCACGATCAAGGGGTAGGTGAAGGAAGCCTCTTTCTGTTCTTCAGTAGGTTTGAGGCTCTACGCAACAGAAAGAATGTGATTGCTCCTTCTTTTGACAAGCAACAGCTTAGCCGAGGATTGTACTTCATGTACGGGTGGCTCAAGGTAGGGAAGGTCGTACAACAATACGAGGATATACACGACTCACAAGTGCTTTCACGACACCCTCACGCCCACACGCTATACTTCCAGGAATACGCACGCAAGGTGAAGGGCAAGAACACTATTTATACTGGAGATAGGTTCCCCGTCAAAGATGGCAGCGCAATCCAGGGGTGTGGCTACTTCCCTAGGCTGAGTAGAAGCCTGCTTCTCACTGCTACTCCCTGGTATCAGAAAGAGCATGATTGGCTGCCTGCTCGATGGCGGCTTCCTAGCTTCTTCAATGGCACACGTCCGACATACTTGAAGGCTAAACCATGGTCAGTGTGCGATGATGGCTCGGTTTTAGTGCACGCGCGCGGAAGATGGCAAGAGGCCGTATTTCGTTGGAGTCAAGAGTTCCATCACTGGTTTTTGAGGTTGCTCACACAAAGCCTGGATAATGGGTAGCACCTGCACTTGAGAGGCAAAGCGGATAGACGGCAAATGGTAGCGGCCAAGGTGATAACTCCGCCGATTGAGGTTTGGGCGGCTGTGGGATGAGCGGACCCGATGGGAGGACGTGAAGCAACAAACGACGAAGAGGTTGGCTGGCTACAGAAAACAGGTCAATATACACAGAAAGAAACTCTGCGAACTCAGGAAGCTGGTTGAGTGTATTGACAGGAATCCTGCGTCGAAGAAAGTCAGAAGCGAGGATGCGCTGAAGGTTGTCGAAGTTCATGGACCGAACTATATGGAAGAACTCGCCTCCATATTGACCGCTAACGAGACCAAATTGGAGGGGGCGGAGCGCCTATACTCAGACCGTTGCGAGCATCCCAACCGGCACTATACTACAGCCAGACTGGATTCCTTACGCGCCCTGTACGAGAGCCTTTATGTCATGGTTTCGGAATCGATAAACGAATACAGGGTGGTGAGCAATGATGTAGCCATTCTGAGGCGCTACGTGAGCGTCCTTGACAGGTTGAGGGTTAAGCATCAGGTGCGGGGTGTGCATTGAATGGTCGCTCCCGAGTCATGACTGGCTCAGTCGCGATGGCGCCCAAGAAGCACTAGAGCGGGTTCTCAGGAGGTGTAGGTATTCGGTTTTGTACTCGTTGTGGGAGAGAAAAAGCCGATGGCTCTGCATTCTGCACTAACTGCGGTGAGAAGCTTGAGCAAGAGTTGATCCCCGAACAGAGAACACTAGCAAGGCGTGGAAAGGGCAGATAAGAGGCTTGACAGCCAGGACTACTCCCAAGTATAGGAGGTGAACCATGGTAACAGCAACGATCGTGTGGATAGTGGTTGGCGTGATTGCTGCAATACTCCTCGGTGTTCTCATCAGGGGGTGGATAAGTGTTTACAACAAGTTCCAGTACTGGATTACGAGGGCTCAACGCAAGTTCGCGGATGTTGACGTGATAATGCAGGAAAGACTGGACAACATCCACGCCCAGGCGCAGATAGCCAAGAAATACGACATCTATGAGCACGAAGTTCTTAAGGATGTTATAGAAGCCAGAAGCGGGTGGAGAAGCGATGCAGATCTGAATGAGAAGGTGAAGCTCGCCGCCGAGGTTGAAAACACCTACCTCAAGCTTCAGGCTGTACTTGAGAGGTATCCTAATCTGAAAGCCGATCAAATGTACATAGCGCTGATGGAAAGAGCCTCCATGGTAGAGAGAAGACTCCGAAAGACAAGGCTACAGTACAATCGCATAGCCCAGCAATACAACGAGAGAACAAGGAAGTTTCCACGCAACGTCGTGGCCCGGATTCACAGCTTCAACGAACTGGACTATCTTGAGTTTGCAGGTCAAGACGTCTATCAGCCGAAGGAGATCTTCGCAGATTAGTGACCATAGTTAGGGTGGAACACCCCGTCAGTAGAAGGAAACAGTCTCTATGGGGAGTATCAGGAAACGCCGGAGAGGAACAGCAATCGTTGAGACAGCACAAGGGATTCTCGTGACCGCGGGTAGACGCGGAGTATTCTTACTACCCGGCGGCGGAGCGAGCCGGGGTGAGTCCAGAACCAGTGCTGCAAAGAGAGAGCTTAGAGAGGAAACCGGTCTGAAGCCGTACTATGCGAAATACCTTTTCCGGCATGTTGGCAAGGTGCACAGATCACACGGCCACGGCCATTTCCAGGACTATCACACGGTCTGCCTGGTCAAAGCACACGGTAGCCCGACGCCGCGACACGAAATACGGTATGTGGCGTTCTACCAACCCGGATCCGGAGTGCGCATCTCAGGCGTAACACGCGAGATAATCGAAAGATATTATAGCTACAAGAAACGTAGCAGAGTGAGACAGACGAAGACGAGTTTGATAGATAGGATATCAGAATGGCTCGGTTTCTAGTCGAATTCCGTCTGCGGGGTTACGCCAGGAAGTACGCAGAGTGGGCCAGGAAGCGTACTGCAAGGCAGGCTAAGGAGCTTGGAGTGGGGAGGTTGCGAGAGTCCAGATTTGTGCCGCATATAACGCTATTTGGGTCGGCCGAAACAAGCAATATCCGACACGTCATCAGTGCGGTCGAGAAAGTAGGTCGCAGGTACACATTGGTACCGTTCAGGCTTGGCGTCGAGCGCGGCGACTTTGGGAACCGGGACGCACTCTGGCTCTATCTTGATATCCGTCCGTCACCGGAGCTAAGGCAACTCCGAGATGAACTGGCGCGGAGCTTGCTGGAGTCAGAGCGCAGGACAAGGAATACCTGTAAACCCTACGACCGCAGTCAGCACTACGAGTTTCACTGCTCGATCGGCAAGTATGATCCGAAGGACAGGGCAAAGTTTGAGCTATTGGCTCAGTATGCTGAGACGCAATGCAGTGTGGAAGCCTTCAGGCGGAGTCGGGTGTCTCCCATTACCATGCTCATCGGGTTCTTGAGGAAGCACCTCCTTCGCATGGGCGAAGAGCATACCCCGGCCATCAACCAGCATCTCCTCAGAATCACTGTGCTGGGGAAGAGGGGGCGAATACAAGCAGAGTATGATCTGGTTCTGAAGAGAATCCTGTCCCGCAGACAGGCGCTGAGGAGACATTGGTGGAGAAGAACCATCGGGAAGCTCAAAGAGTTACAGAGTACATCATCTGCTCAGGACCGCACACCGATGTCAGATAGACCCGTGTATTTCATCGGTGATGCGCATTTCGATCACAGAAACATAATCAAGTATTGCGATAGGGGATTCTCCGGCGTGACTGAGATGAACCAGACCATAATGAACAACTGGAACAGCACAGTCGGAGATGATGAGACAGTGTACTATCTTGGTGACTGGGCCTTCGGATGGGGACACAAGCCTGCGCGGCACTGGAAGAACCAGCTCAGAGGGACCATAGTTTCTATCCGAGGGAGTCACGACCGAGAACAAACCGGCATGGAGTTCCATGACTTCAGGGAGTTGCACGTGGGCAAACACGACTTCTTGCTCATCCATAATCCGGATCCGCGTGGCAGACATCAGACACAAGAACAGAAGCACAAACTTGAGAACTGGCACGGATGGATAATCCATGGCCACGTTCACAACAACAAGATGGACAAACATCCGTTCATAAACGGTGAGAACAGGACGATAAATGTCAGCGCGGAGGTAGTGAAGTACAGGCCAGTAAGCCTCAGCTATTTGCTGGGTCTGGATCTGGAGTCGATCAGGCGGATGCGGATGGTTGATAGCGAGCCGGAACGGTGGTAGTGTGGCAGGAGCAATCGTTCGATCCTTTGCACAATCACTTGGAATGTGTGATTGGCCAAAATGAGAGGGCTGGACATCCCGATGTGGGAGAGTCCAGCCCTTCTTGGTTCTGTTCGGCTGTCCGATGGTAGCCTACTTACCGATGCTGAATACCTTCATGCCGCAGGTCGGGCAGACGCCATGGGTTGCCAGTTTCTTGTTCCTCATGACGATGCTCTTGGGGTTCTTGATCTCTTTTTTGGCGCGGCACTTCATGCAGTACGCTTGCATCAGAACCTCCTTTCTCCGAACGAGATGGTAGGCTATTCAACTGCACGATGTCAATTGCTGCCGGAGTTCAGGGAGCGAGCACGATCCTATTGAGCGGGCCAGGTCAGCCGTTTCCTTCTGGCAGGCCACACACCTTCCATCAACCCGGGCCCGGTGGTGGTCAGAAGTCGCCTCAGATGATTTTGAGAGCGAGTTTTAGCTTTGGTCGTTGCCCCTGAAATCCTCTCCGAGTGTTATCGGTCAGCCCGGGGTCGCAGAGGTTACGCGGCCGTAGCTATTCACCAACTCTCCATCGTGCAGTTCGGGCCTCCGGTACTATGGGGCCCAGGATTCCTCAAGCGCACTGCGATACCGGCCGCTGTTCCAGGCACGAAAAAAGGATAGCTCTTCGGCTATCCTCGTGATAAGGGCACAGAAAAAGGCAGAGCAACCCCTATACCAGGCTGCTCTGCCTTCTCGTCTGTTTGGTCAAGCGTTCAGTTCTGCAATGGCTCTATGCTACGGCT
>PWZA01000037.1 GCA_003567655.1 Dehalococcoidia bacterium | reverse complement strand
CGCTAACTGAGGCGGCAGCACTGTTTCCGGCGCTCACGAACGCATCAGCCTCGCCAGACTTAACCATCTTCGCCGCTACGGCTACAGAGGAGCCGGGCTTGTTACGTATTGCGGCAACGGGGGACTCGCTCTCTGCGATAAAGTCGCTGGCTGGCGCAATTTGGATAGACGAATTCCTGGAGGCACCGTATTTGGACAGCTGGTTTTCCAGGATGTTTGCCGACCCGACGAGGAGGATCTCCACATCTCCTCGCTGAGCTGCCAGCACCGCCCCTTTAACCGTCTCCTCGGGGGCATAATCACCGCCCATGGCGTCGACCGCCACCCTTACCCTGGTGTTGTGGGCTGTCTCTCTACTCCTGACCACGTGACAGTTCTACTGTTGCCTCCCCTGCGACTACTACTTCGTCCTTCTGATTACGGACGTCAAAACTGCAATCGGCATATGATACACCATCTCTCCTCTCAACGGAATTGACGATGGAGTTGATAGTTAAGGTGTCACCGGGACGCGCCACCTCCTTGAACTTAGCGCGTAGCTTGCCGGTCGAGTACCAGTCTTGACCGAAAACAGAAGCCATCATCTCCGACACATAGGCCAGATTAAGCATGCCGTGCGCAATTGTGCCGCCGAAGGGAGTGTTGACAGCGTAAGACTCGTCGACATGTATGGGGTTGAAGTCACCGGATGCCTCAGCATAGAGATTTATCCTCTCCTGGGTGATTTGCTTCACCACCGGAGGTACAGTCATCCCTTCGCGGATATCCTTAAGCATCTCGTTCCTCGGCGGGCAATGCTATGGTTGCCTTTCCCGCCTGCACCTTCTCCTTGCCCCGGTCAAGTATGTCCAGTTTCAGGATGAGCATGCCCATCTTGCCGCGGTCTATCTTCTGCGCCACCTTGATGTGACAATCCACAGTCGTGCCGATAGGCACTTTCTTGAAGAACTCCAGGTCCTGCGAAGCATGAATGGCTACTGTACCGGGCGGCAGAGGGATGGAGCCTGCCATCGTAGCTATGGCACAGGCCGTGATGGCCAGCGGCGGGACGAATCCGTTGCCCTTGCCGTCGATAGCCTGCACATACTTTGAGACGAGCGAGGCGCTTAGCTCATAGCTTGTGGGAGGAAATTCGTAACCAGGTGTTAGCTCTTCGTAGTTCACGGTTTTGCTCTGCTTCTGACCGGTTGGGAGTACATCGGCTAACTATGTACACTACATTATACACTAGCTTGACCTGTTGTCAAATCGAGTTTCTGAGAGTGTTCCAGTTCACCTGCGGGAAGACCTGCTGGTGCAGGGGATGTGTTCTTTTAATGGCAATGGTCTAGCTGGGTGGTGGGCCCGGCAGGGTTCGAACCTGCGACCAACCGGTTATGAGCCGGCCGCTCTGCCACTGAGCTACGAGCCCGTGATTCCGGCCATGACCGGTCTGCCTGTCATGGCGCTCCAATCTGTCTGGAGCGGGAGACGGGACTCGAACCCGCGACACCCTGCTTGGAAGGCAGGAACTCTACCACTGAGTTACTCCCGCAAAGCCGAATCTATTTTACCCGAAATGCTCAGCGGGGTAAACTTGCACGTAGGCCTGCGCCGTCCGCTCGATCTCAACAGCGATGCTGAGGAATCAGAGCCAGACCGGCTTTCGCGATGCCATGCAGAGTGAAAGCCAACCCCGACCGAGTATTGTGTCTCAGGAACTGGCAAGGGTCTCGGCATACGCCCGATCACAGGTAGTCATGTCTGTCATATGCCGCTCATGGCAATTGGCTGGAGTCGTTACGAGCAACTGAGCCGCGAAGCTCTAAAGCCTGAACAGCCGCGCGCCACCGTATAGATCAAAACACTCGACCAATCCCTGCTTATGCTGCAAGCAGGAACCGAGTGAAGGACTCACTGCCATGCGGTGAATGGACTACCAGACCACAACCAGCCTGGTTATGGTTCCAATATTCGTGTCTACAATAGTATCGCTTAACTCCGGGAAAAGAAACCTGAATGAGTAGTGACCTCCCAGCTTGAGGTCTACGATTCTGCAATAGGCCCGACCAGGTTCCGGCTCGTACACGCCAGTACAATCTATGAACACCAATCCTCTGTCTGTTGTCTTGAAGGCATTGAGATCATGTTTGAGACCCGCCGACGTTACGACGTGCACAAGAGCGGCACGAATTCCAGCCCGTTCTGCGTTGTCATGCACATCTCTGGCGAAGCGATGACAATCATAACGCTTAGCCACGTAGGGATTCTCGTCAGTTCTGTCCTCGCGCAAGAAGTCCAGCAGCTGTGCGAATGTTGGATCACTTGCGGTCGGATTGTTGACAAGATACTGCCATAGACCAGCATATCGCTCTGGGTGTAGATCGCGGGTATAGACTGTCCCCCAGAGGTCTCTGTACAATCCCAACTCAGATTCAAGGTTACTGATTGTTAGGTTCGCCGAGGTCAGGTACTCTTCAGTCCGTACTAGTTGATGTGCTGTTTCTTCTAGACCTGTCTCCAGGGCTGTAATCTGACTGCTAAGCTGGCTTAACTCTGACCGAGTGTTAACCAGACTATTGTATGTGATTGAACCCCAAGCTACGAGGCCTCCAATAACGACCACTATTGATGCGTAGAGCAGCTTCATTGACATAGCTTCACCTTTCGTTCAAACCAGTGGGTCACAATCTCACTGCTGAAGCCTTAATAGGCTGTGTGATCTCGGTAACAGTGATGCTCTCTTGTTCACGCAGGAGTATCCAGACATCTCGCTTCATAGCGTCTATGGTCGGTGTATAATGCGCTCAAGGTCTACTGCTCTTCTATCTGGGTTAGCTGGAGGGCCGGGGCGAAGTGTAGCATCAAGACCCTCCTTAAGCTCCAACCGTGCTCCGTCTCTGTATAGTCTGCTGATGGACTCAGGTTGGTTCGTAGCCCAGGGAGCAAAGGTGATGGACAGCGTGGCTACATCTTGCGCAAAGTCGGCAACGTTGAATACGACCGAATATCCTCCCCCGTCAACTGCGACAAAATCCGAGTCATACCCAGCATGGTCGTCATCCCAGTCTGTACCTTCAAGTACCGAAGTTATGAAGATGGCACCATCGGGCACGTTCGTACTTACCTGAACCGTTATCGAATCACCATCCCACGAACTAGAAACAATGATGTCAACAGGGTCTGGCGACCCCGAAGAAACGACAACGGCGACGACAACCGCAACTACGGCCACAACTACTGCAATGGCTACCTTCTTGTTCATCTCTGGAACTCTCCTTTCTCCGTTGATTTCAGCACTTCCCTTTTCTCCTCATATTCCTCCTTACTTATCTCACCCGAAGCATATCGTTTCTCCAGTATCTCCAGGGCAGAACCTTCCTCTTCTCTCCCAATCTTCCGCTTCTGCCCATCCAATACTGTCCTGATGTCCCTACCCAACAAGAACCATCCAGCAGATATGACCCAGAGCACTATGCCAACGACTATGCCAAGCTTATCGGGATACGATGCGACATAGCCAACAAACGCAGCTATGCCCAGTGTAATGAGGGCAACAACGACCTTCCACGTCTCAACTGGTTTCTCAGTCTTGGTCACTAGCGTTTCGCTATCACCTCGTTCCTGAAGCTGTAGCTATCACATAGGCACCTGAGCTTGATGAGGTCCTGAAGAGTTCACCATTCAGGTAGATCGATACACGTACAGTTCCGGATGCACCCTCATTCTGTGCAGATATATAGACCGTATCAGCAGGGAATGTGGTGTAAGTGTATCTCCGCGGAACGCTTACGGAGCTGTATTGCTCGGTTCCGCCTTCAGCGTTGCTCAACGTTACAAACACTTCTTCGGCTGTGCCGGTGATGTCATAGATGACCTCGGGTATTTCGCTACCTCGAAGGTTATAGTCGGATACCTCTACACTTACCGCTTCCTTCGCCTCGTGCCTACATATCGTCCGGGCTGAACGTCGCTCCCCTGGTAGCAGGTGGGAGCCATTGGTCTTCTTCTCATACTGGCTGCCATCGTCGTATGTAATGGTGAACCAAACCTCGTAATAGCCGATATGAGTGGCCCCCGTATTCCTGACATCGTAATGGGCATAGACAAACTCCGACCACTGTTCTTCAGCGACTGGTTCTTGCGGTGCTCCCCCAATGCACCACTGATCCACCCAGCGGGACGTTGGATGACCTGCTCCTGCCGGCGTCGACCTATCATAACCCAGCCCAGACGTCCCTATCGAGCTACGTCTGTCATCGTAGAGCCTGAACCAGAACTCCCCATCACTGCCGTACTGAGCTTCGCCGTCGTCATATCCCAGGACTTCAGGTGCGAACGATACTAGGGGCTTATCGTCATGTACAGCTACCTGCAGAACGAACGCCGCTGTAGAGGATTTACCGGGATCCAAAGAGCCGAGCATTCGTGTGTATTCGCCGAAGAGCGGAGGGTCTGCATCGGGTCTGTCATATCTATCGCCATCACCCGAGAAAGAATGAACATACAGTGAACTCACTCGGAAGGAACGAGCATCTGACGGATAAGCCTCCAGAAGCTCGACGTTGACATTCACCAGAATGTACTCAAACCCGGGGCTAGGCGGCTCATTCCCACTCCTTTCTTGCAGAACTGCCCAAGCCTCTTCACCTCTCAAGAAATCGAGCAGTGTTATTTGCACTCTATATAGCTCCCGAAGGCCGAGTGACCTCTGCTCCATGTTTGTAATCGTGAACTCGGCTGACGGGGTATCCGGTGACCTTGGTGCTTCCCCTGGTGCCCTCGGTGGATGCACTAGTTCGGGGAAAAACACGATTACCATTGCCACTACGAAAACAGAAACGCTAATTATAATAGCTGCCAGCTTGCCTTTGCTCATTATCCTCCCGCCCCCCCATGGATCGTGTTGATACCTATACCATATGACAATCTGCGGAGGTTGTCAATACCCTGCTCGCGGTGTCCGGCCTCTGCCATCCAGCCACATCCTCAGACCATGCCGCTGAAGACAACAGCCTGGGGGAAGGTCAGCACTGCACCACCATTGACACCCACTGCTGCGGGGCAAACGATTGCGTTCTGTTTTCTCGCGAGTAGAACCGAACTATTGCAGATGTGGTAAACTGGTGATAACTACTGCATGACACGAATATAGGAGGCTGCGCAATATGAGAGATAAGAGGGATTTGCCGATACAAGTGGCGTTCATCCTGTCTCTGAGCATTATGCTGCTACCACTGATATTGAAAACCGAGATTGTTGGTCATGTGGCGATCTTCTCCCTTGCTCTAGTTGTGGTTTTGGCAATCTTCTTTGTCATAGCTCAGTTCATCGAGAGGCTTCGGCACTCTGTGTGGCCAACACTGATAGCCAGTGCTGTAATAGTCTATATTGGATTCTTCACCATCTTCCTGTCCATGTACCAGGAGTTGATCGAGCAGATTACCTGGGATGTAGGCATGGTAGCCTTGGGACTAGCTGTTGTAGGCTTTGGCTGGGGCCTGTTTGCACTGGCTCGTGCCAAGTGGCATAGCCACCTAGACAGGCTGGATGAGGAGATGAATGAGCTTTCCGTCAGAATACAATCAGTGAATGCCAAACTCTCGGACTTGGAGAAGACCGCAGATGCCTTTCTTGAGGAATCTCATAGGTTGGGCAGACGGCTTGTGTCCAAGGGGCATCAGAGAGATGATGTTGACTGACACCCTACTGTGTGGTATGGAGCTTTCAGTATGCCTATTCCGGAATCACAACTCGAAAGATGGTCTCATCAAGGTGCAGTAGCATCTTCTCAGGCGACGCACCAATCCATTAGAAATGTCTTAGACAGCACAGCTTCACCTATATGTGGTCACGATTTTGACGTGTATTTGCAGGGCTCGTACAGAAACTACACGAATATCCGTGGGGACAGCGACGTTGACATAGTTGTGCAGTTGAACTCGACATTCCAAAGCGATCTATCCTTACTAACCAGAAGTGAAGTAAACTCATATAGAGCCACTTATCAGAACGCAGCATATGGTTGGGCTGACTTTCGGGAGGCTGTGTTAGCGGCGTTGAGGAGTCACTATAGCAGATCAATGGTACTCGAAGGGAACAAGTCTATCAAAATCCTCCGCGGGGCGATAAGTCTGTCAGCGGACGTGGTTGTGGCTATCCAATATCGGAAGTACATTTCATTTGGGGGCACAGCAGATCAGGATTATCTAGAGGGGTTGACATTCTATGCCCTTCGTGATTGTAGGTGGGTCGTAAACTATCCGAAACTGCATTATGCTAACGGGGTCGAGAAGAACTCACCTCAGCGGACAGGTGGCAGGTATAAGCCAACTGTGCGGCTGTTCAAGAACGCTCGAATGTATATGGCAGAGCGCGGACTCATCAGCAGGGACCTTGTGCGGTCCTATTTTCTGGAGTGCCTTCTGTATAACGTGTCGGATACCTGTTTCTCCAGTTGTTATGTGAGTTCCTACGTGACTATACTTGGTGATATCATAGATGCTCTTAGACGAGATGACTGCAAGGATTACTTGTGCCAGAATAGATTAGTCCCCCTGTTTGGAACTAGCCCAGAGCAATGCTCGACCAGCGACGTCATCAAGCTGATCAATGCACTTCTGAAGCTATGGAACGAATGGTAGAATGCATCAGTACGCAACAGACTCCAACGAAAGAGCGTATGTTCCTGTGGTTATTGCCCTCACCAGCGTCGTAATGGCTTTGCTTCTTCATAGAGGGCTTTTGGCACTAGACCTAACTATACCCTGGTGGGTAGATGCACCGTCAGTTCTAGGCTTCTATGGAATGCTGTACTATATGTTCGATAGGCGTATCTGGCGTCTTGGCGTCCTCCGCAAGCTGGGTGTTATTGGAGTTCCGGATCTGAATGGCGCTTGGCAAGGATACATAGTTACTTCTTTCGACAACCAGGCGAGTAAGTATGCCGCGGACGTTAGGATTCGCCAGAATTGGTCACGCATGTCGATAAGCCTCAAGGGTGAACGATCTAAGTCCTGTAGTGTCATGGCTATGATGCTAACCCAGAACCGAGATGCGATTGAGCTAACCTATGAATACCAGAGTGAACCCACACATCGTGCGGCGTCAACAATGCATACACATCGAGGGATGGCCAGACTCACACTTTCATTGGACCGGACTACCCTTGAGGGTGAGTACTACACGGGACGAGACAGGCTGACTACTGGTGGCATGAGACTGACCCGCCCATTGTAGCCACAACAAGAGGAAGACCCTCTTGGCTCTCCCTTCTTGTCAACCCCATTCCTCGAAGTGCTCTTTTGTCGGTGCTAACCTGTATTCACCATCGAACTCGCCAATCTCAAACTCGTTGCCAGGGTAGACCAGTTCCGCATGGCTGAGGGCGTGTCTTCTCTGCCGGCGCTCATGGTTTACGCAGTAAGTGACCCAGGCCTCTCGAACCATCATGTCATCATGTGCCCCGGATCACAACAGGCCGATCAAGCTTGCCGAGAATCAGTTATCGGGTGCATAGCCTATGATGGGCAGGTTGTGTTAGGTAGAGATAGCGAACTGCTTCAGCACCGCGGGCTTGCGTTTTCCCTGACCCAGTTCACTATCTTATCGAGGGATGTGCCCGGCAGGAAGACTTCCTTGATGCCGAGCTTCTTGAGCCTGGGGATGTCTTCTTCAGGGATGATGCCACCGCCGATAACCTGCACGTCGTCCAGCTTGTGTTCTTTAAGCAACTCGATCACGCGCCCGAACAGATGTATGTG
>PWZA01000061.1 GCA_003567655.1 Dehalococcoidia bacterium | reverse complement strand
CATCATTATCCCCGGGATTCCCGCCTGTGATTTCTCGAGAGCAACAATCTACCGCGGTGGATTTCGGAGTGTTCCTGCGGAATGCGACACGAACCTAAGAGAACCCGCGGGATTCACGTGAGTTAGGCGGGTTATCGGCGGCATGAAGGCTGGCTCCTGCATCAGTAATCGGTATGGTGTCCCCGGAATCCCGCAGAGACCAAATATAAAGACCTGACCCCCGCTCGTAGTACTTGATTTTGCGTGGCCCAATTGGTATTGTGTTCCAAAGCGTACAGTGCGTAGTTGATGAGATAGAGCTGGCTGGCGGCACTAATGACTTGCCTGCGCCAGACGCAGGAGGAATACATGGCTAGAGGCAAGAAACCTATCGAGCAATACGACCATAAGGGAAAGCAGCGGGTAAACAATCCGCCAGTTGGCTTAGTTACCCCGGAAACCGACAGGGAGACTGGCAAGAAGTCACATTCTTATGACCCGCACCTTGACCCGCAGTTAGTTTGGGCGGGCAAGGCAGAACGCACTTCGTTTGAAGTCCCTACCGTCTCTCTCCATGTCCACGAACGTATGGACCCGCGCAGCATCATTGAAGCCGTGCGCAGGCGCAATGGCAGAGATTGTGGCCAGGCATCGTTCTTCAGTCTGGTGGAAGAGAACCCTCCACTGCGTGAGGCAATCGAGTTCTACAAGCACAGACACGGCTGGTCCAACCGCCTTATCGCCGGCGATAGCCTGCTTGTGATGAATTCGCTCCTAGAAAAGGAAGGCTTAGCCGGACAGGTTCAGATGATATACATCGACCCCCCTTACGGCATTAGGTACGGCTCTAACTTTCAACCCTTCGTCAATAAACGGGATGTTCAAGACGGTAAGGACGAGGATTTGACTGCCGAGCCTGAGATGATAAAGGCCTTCCGAGACACATGGGAGCTTGGGATTCACTCCTACCTAACCTACTTGAGAGACAGGCTTCTTTTATCAAGGGAACTGCTGGCCGAGAGCGGAAGCATATTCGTGCAGATATCAGATGAGAATGTTCATCATGTTAGGGAACTGATGGATGAGGTGTTTGGTAGCAAGAACCATATTAGTATCGTTGTCTACAGAACTCGGAACATGACTTTGGGAGGCAAGACTATACCCAAGATCAACGATTTCCTGCTTTGGTATGCTAAGGATGCTGAGAAACTGAGATATCATCCTCTCAGCAAGAAGATTGAAGCAGAAGGTGACCCACATTGGAACAAGTACGTGTTGCCGGATGGCACCAGGGGCCAGATGACGAAAGAACAAGTGAACAATCATGGGTTGTTGCCTCCAGACGCGAGAGTATATCAGTTGATAGCTCTGTATCCTGTCGGCTATGGCAAAGACAGGGATTTCCCCTTCAACTATAAGGGAAAGACATACAACCCGCCTAAGGGTCGCTCATGGAAAGCCTCACCCGCAGGAATGCAAAGACTGGCAGCAGAAGGACGATTGGAGCCATACCACTCAGGCAGAACTCTGAGGTATGTCCTGTACTATGACGATCACCCGCTTTCGCCGCTGCACAGTGTCTGGCTGGACACTGCGCCGCAACCAGATAAGGACTACGTGGTGCAGACCTCAACCACCGTCATCCAGCGGTGTCTTCTCATGACCACTGACCCCGGCGACTTGGTTGTTGATCCTACCTGCGGCTCCGGCACGACTGCCTACGTTGCGGAGCAGTGGGGCAGACGGTGGATAACCTGTGATACCTCGCGGGTTGCTGTCACCCTCGCTAAGCAGCGCCTGATGACCGCCCTTTTTGACTACTACGAGTTGGCATATCCGGAAGAGGGTGTAGGAAGCGGATTCAAATACGTGACTGCACCTCACATCACTTTGGAGTCTATCACCAACAATGAACGGCCTGCCCAGGAGATCCTATACGACCAGCCTTACGTAGACAACTCTAGAGCAAGAGTCAGCGGGCCGTTTACAGTAGAGGCAGTCCCCGCGCCGGCCGTCAAGCCAATCGCGGATGTCGGACAAGAAACACCGACTGCAGATGAGTCTGTCGCTCGCTCCGGGGAGACCTTGCGCCAGGCAGAGTGGAGGGATGAGCTGCTCAGGACGGGGATTAGGGGAAAGAGAGGACAGTACATTTTGTTCTCCCGCGTTGAACCGCTGCCGGGTACACGCTGGCTGCATGCCGAAGCTGAAACCAAGCCCAATGACAGAGGTGCAGATTCGGTAAGCGAACCCCAGGTACCTTTTGGCCAGCCGCAACGAGTAGTTATCTCTTTCGGCCCCGAGCATGCTCCGTTGGAGCAGAGGCAGGTGGCGCTAGCCATCGAGGAAGCGCAGACGCTTGTTCCCAAGCCCAGGATTATCGTCTTTGCCGCCTTCCAATTCGACCCTGAAGCAGCTAAGGACATTGATGAAACGGATTGGCCCGGCGTGACTCTGCTGAAGGCACAGATGAACGCTGACCTGCTGACAGATGACCTGAAGAAGAAGCGGGCCAGCAGTGATAGTTACTGGCTCATTGGTCAGCCGGATGTAACTCTGGAGGAGATTACCGAAGGCGAGGACAAAGGCAAATACCAGGTAAGAGTGCTCGGCTTCGACTACTACAATACCAAGACTGGCTCTCTTGAGTCTGGAGGCACTGCCAATATTTCCATGTGGCTGCTGGATACTGACTATGACGGCAGGAGTCTGTTCCCCAGGCAGGTCTTCTTTCCCATGGCGGGAGAGAAAGAAGGATGGTCGAGGTTGGCGAAGCATCTCAAGACAGAGATTGATGAAGAACTCATTGAGGCTTACCGCGGCACCGTCTCGTTGCCCTTCAAACCGGGAGATAACAAGCGCATAGCCGTGAAGATCATCGATGACCGTGGGATCGAAAGCCTCAAAATCGTGGAGGTGATCTGATGATAGTGTCCCGCATTGTTCTCAAGAATTGGCGCAACTTCCGTGAGGCGGATTTGACATTGGGTAATCGTGCTTTCCTGGTTGGCCCTAACGCTTCTGGGAAGTCCAATTTTCTTGATGCGTTGAGGTTCCTGCACGACATAGCAAAGGATGGTCTCGAGAAAGCTGTCCGAGATCGTGGCGGCATATCTAAGATACGTTGCCTTGCAGCCAGAAGGCATCCTGACGTTGAGCTAGAGGTAGGCCTTTCAGAGTCGGCTGGGCAAGAACCGCTCTGGAGGTATTCCTTGGCGATAAAACAGCAAGAACATGGTCTTCACTTGCCGTACGTGGGACATGAAAGAGTATGGAAAGGGAATGAGCAGTTACTCGATCGACCAGACACCAGTGACGAGGGAGACAGACAACGTTTGACACAGACGCACCTTGAGCAGATCAGCGCCAATCAAAGCTTTAGGACAATCGCCAACTTCCTTGAGTCCATTCTGTACCTCCATCTGGTGCCTCAGTTGGTTCGCAACCCACAAGCATTTTCTGGGCCAGGAATTGAGGGAGACCCCTTCGGGCGGAGCTTTCTAGAGCGTATAGCCAAGACTCCTGAGAGAACTCGGCAGTCTCGTCTAGGCAGAATCGAGGAAGCTTTGCGCGTAGCCGTTCCCCAACTGAAGAATCTTAAGGAGACAAGAGATGCGTCTGGCGCTCCGCACTTGGAAGCAATCTATGAGCACTGGCGCCCCAAAGGGGCAAAACAACGTGAAGACCAATTCTCCGACGGTACTCTTCGCCTTTTGGGTCTGCTCTGGTCCTTGCTGGAGAGCGATTCCCTATTACTGTTGGAGGAGCCCGAACTCTCGCTGAACACTGGCATAGTCAACAAGCTGCCTGCTTTGATGCATCGCCTACAGCGACACAAGAGACGACAGATCATCCTGAGTACACACAGCGCCGATCTGTTGACGGACAAGGGCATTGCAGGCGAGGAAGTCATCCTTTTGACGCCGTATTCGGAGGGCACCAAGGTTGAACTAGCTTCGTCCGTTCGAGAAGTTCGGGATTTGCTGGAAGGCGGTCTCAGTGTCGCTGACGCGGTCATGCCCCGCATCGTACCCTCCAATGTTCATCAACTGGACCTCGGATTCTTCAAGTGATAGTGTCGATTCCCTTAAACCTTGTTGTTGAAGACTCACTTAGCGAGGCCGTTCTACGGAGAATCCTCCGAGAGTCGCGTTCTCGCTTTGATGTAGGATGCTGTTATTGCAGGGGGGGTTATGGCTACATCAAGCGGACGACACCCGGGTTCAACAACGCCGCCAAAGGGACGCCTTTCCTCATTCTGGCTGATCTGGAGTGTGAATGTCCGCCGAGACAGATAGCAGAGTGGCTGCCCGTACCGATGCACGCGAATCTGCTGTTCCGTATTGCCGTTATGGAAGTTGAGTCTTGGATTATGGCTGACACGTCAGGCTTTGCTGCGTTCTTGGGCATAAGAGAGAGCCTGATGCCTCTCAATGTAGACGGAGTAGCGGATCCGAAACAGTCTCTAGTTGATGTGACGAGAAGATCACGCAAGAGAGCATTGCGCGAGGCTATTGTACCTCCGCGCGGAGGCACTGCAAAAGTGGGCCCCGATTACAACAGATGGCTAATCCACTTTGTCGAGAACTACTGGAGTATCACAGAGGCCGCACGAAACTCTCCTAGCCTAGAGCGAACTGTGAAGGCACTGGCTGAGTTCAAGCCAAGCTGGTCTGTTCAGTGGGCGGCTACAGCCACGCCAAGGAGACGGCATGACAGAAGCACGGAAGATAGATAGACTCATTGTCAACTCCCCCTATGAAGAGCCAAGATGTTACTGGAAATATGACCGCGAAACCCGGTCTTTTGCCTTGGAAACTGGGCGACGCCCTGCCGGTTATGTAGTCGCTTCCGAACGCTCTAAATCGTTTGATGACCCGGGTGTATTCATTGAGATACCCTTGGTCAACCAGATTCGGCCTCGAGTTAGAGCCTGGCGTGGACATGCAACTAATCCCTATGCTGGCGTTACCGGCATCACCAAGAGGCTGTTGGAGCACTGGTATAACCTGGACGAGCGGCAAGATCGCCGGTTTTTCTTCTGCCAGCTTGAAGCAATAGAAACGCTTATCTGGCTAACTGAAGCTCCGCCTGCCGAGAAAGTTGGTATTGATGTCCCGTCGGATGGTGGCCTATTTCAGCGCCTGTGCTCCAAGATGGCAACCGGTTCTGGCAAGACTATTGTCATGGCGATGCTCATCGCCTGGCAGGTACTGAACAAGGTTACCTATCCACAGGACACTCGATTCTCCAAGCATGTATTCGTTGTGGCTCCCGGCTTAACAGTAAGAAGCCGCCTTCAAGTATTAGTTCCCCCCGGTATCGGGAATTACTATGATGAGTTCAATATCATTCCTCCGGGTCTTAGCGAGAAGCTACGCCAAGGTAAGGTGTTGGTTCGTAATTGGCATGCTTTGCAGTGGGAAACCGAGGAGCGGCTTCGCAAGAGAAGAAGCGTCGATAAGCGCGGAGCCAAGAGTGATGAGGCATATGTTCGTGAGGTGTTGGCAGACATAGCAGGGGCCCACAAAATGATTGTCATCAATGATGAAGCACATCATGCCTGGCGTATACCGGCGGAATCGAAGGTCAAGGGTCTGTCCAAGGAAGATATCGAGGAAGCTACGAAGTGGATCGGTGGTCTGGACAGAATCCATCACTCCCGCGGCATCCTTAGCTGTTACGATTTCTCAGCGACACCGTTCGCTCCGTCAGGAAAACAAGTCTATGAGGAGGCGTTGTTCCCCTGGATAGTCAGTGATTTCGGCCTTAATGACGCCATAGAGGCAGGCTTGGTCAAGACACCCCGTGTGGTGATACGGGACGACGGTAGACTGAGCAGCGACTACAAATCCCGACTTTACCATATTTACAACGACCCCGAGGTCAAGGATGACATCACCAGGAAAGCCGAAGCACACGAACCACTACCTGATTTGGTCACTAACGGCTACTATCTCCTGGGGAAGGATTGGCTGGAAACGCTCAACAAATGGAAAGAGTCTAACCATGAAACTCCGCCAGTCATGATTACCGTGGCTAACCGGGTCGAAACCGCGGCGCGGGTGGAGTATGCCTTCAACCATGGCAAAATCCGTATCGATGAACTTTGTGTTCCCGAGCGGATACTTCATATCGATTCCAAGGTTCTGGAAATGGCGGAATCGCAAGAGGAGGAAACCCCGGGTGAGAAGCATCCCCAGGAGGCTGAGGAGAATAACGAACCTATTCGCAGGCTATCCAAGACAGATCTTGCCGAACAGCTTCGGACCCAGGTTGACACAATTGGAAAGGTGGGAGAACCTGGTGCACACATTCAGAAGGTTATCTCTGTCGGTATGCTCTCTGAAGGGTGGGATGCCAAGACTGTAACCCACATCATGGGACTTCGGGCTTTCTCCAGCCAATTGCTATGCGAGCAGGTTGTCGGCAGAGGCCTACGAAGGACATCGTACGAGATTAATCCGAAGACAGATAAATTCGATGCTGAATATGTGAACATCTTTGGCGTTCCATTTACATTCCTGCCACATGAAGCGCACGATGGACCACCACCGCCACCACCGTCTCCAAAAACTCGGATAGAACATGTCGCAGAAAAGCAACAATTCGAAATAACCTGGCCAAACGTCATCCGTATCGAACACACTTATCGCCCCAGACTAACGCTCGATATGAGCCAGGTGAAGACACTTACGCTAGATGCCTATAATACGGCAATGCTGGCTGAGTTGGCCCCTATCATTGCTGGGAAACCGGATGTCACCGGAATCTCGCAGATTGACCTGGAAAACCTGGGTGAGAAGTATCGATGGCAAAGGGTTATCTTCACCACAGCTATAGACGTCTATGACCAGATGCAGCCAACATGGCCTGGCAACAAAGAGTTCTTGCTCGCACAACTGGTAAGGCTGGTTGAGGGTTTTATCTCCTCGGGTAAGATCCAGTTGATTCCACCGCTTTTCAACCAGGCCGACCTGAAGCGCCGCATACTGCTAATGTTGAATATGAACAAGGTGGTACAGCATATCTGGGAGGCAATCCGCCTCGAGAATACGGAGGGTATTGCCCCGGTCTTCGACGTCGATAACCCGATCCGGTCAACTGGCGACATGAGGACATGGTGGACGGGACAACCGTGTGAATATACGAAGAAATCCCATATCAACTTCTGCGTCTTTGACAGCCGTTGGGAAGCCACCGAGGCTTTTGAACTTGACCGAAACCCCAATGTTGAGGCATGGGTCAAGAATGACCACCTTGGCTTTGAGGTTCTATATGTGTTCAAAGGTGTGATCCATAAATATCGCCCGGACTTCCTCATCCGGCTGAAGACAGGGGGTCATCTGGTTCTGGAGGTGAAGGGGCAGGACACCCAGCAAGATAGGACAAAGCGAGAGTTCCTGGATGAATGGGTGCGGGCCGTCAATGAACACGGTGGGTTCGGTGAGTGGCGGTGGGCAGTATCAACGCATCCTTCTGATGTTGCGGGCATTTTGCAGCAGGTATCAGCAAACCCTTGATCACAACTGCATTTCGGGATCCCGTACTGATCGCTGGGATCCGCGGCACCATGCCTATTGGATAATCCGCAAGCTGATCGGCCTGTCCTCATGATCCTGAATCAACTTCGTCAATCTCTTGCCAACCCTCTTACAGCCGTCGGGTACGCGGGTTCTGTACTCAACCCCTGCGTGGGGGGCGGGCGAGTAAGGCGGCGATGGCACAGGCTACGGGCAGCGCCAGGAAGATAAGTATAGCCGTTGAGTAGCTGCCGGTGAGGTCGAATAT
>PWZA01000214.1 GCA_003567655.1 Dehalococcoidia bacterium | reverse complement strand
GTACCGGAGAAACCGGTGATGACAAGATTCTCGATTCGCCTGTCGTATTCCATGTCAGATCATCCCGGTTCAGTATATTGAAAAACCACGCCCGTAGCAACAGATGGCCCACGGCACAGAGGCATCAGTCGTGGACGAGACGGCTGAGATATCCCCTGGTCCTGGCCACGCGAAGCATCCCGTACAGAAAGAGAAAGGCCAGGACGACGAAGGCCAGGTTGAGAACGGTCGCCCAGAAGACCTCCTGCCAGGGGATCATCGCTTCGCTTAACGCCCAGCGCATGCCTTCGAACATATGCCTGGTGGGCAGGACAAAGGTAATCTTCTGCAGCAGGGGAGGATACACGGAGACAGGATAGTAGACTGCGGAGAAGGGCAGCAGCATGAAGGGAATGAAGAAGGCCAGAATATCGGCCGACGGTCCGAAGCGGACAACCAGCCCTATGGTCACCACTCCCAGCGCCCAGCCGAAAACAAGGATGTTCACGAAGAAGGGTATGATGTAGAACCCCAAAGTCCAGACGTTTAGAGCGTAGAGCAAGAAGGCCAGGCCCGTGACGTAGAAGAAAGCCAGCAAGGCCTGAACAACGCCCACCATGACGAAGCCAAGGACCATCTCGCTCAGCTTGACGGGAGCGGCGAAGAGGTTGATGACGTTCCTCGACCATACCTCTTCCAGAAAGGAAATGCCAAAAGACCGCTGGGATAGATCAAACAGCGACCAGAAGACAAAGGCGGTGAGGATGAGCAGGATGAAGTCAGGTACGGCATCCCCGGGAGCAAGAGTCTGCAGCCACAGGGTGAGGAATCCCCACAGTAGAAGTGCCACGGTAACAAAGCCGAAGAGACCGAAGAGTTTGGGCACGCTCCGTCTGATAAGGACGATGTTACGGTAGAACAGACCCAGTATGTGCAGGTGATTCATGACGGTTCCCCGATCGGTTCTCTGGCTATAGTGATGAAGATCTCCTCCAGGTCCTCCTGTCCGAACCGTTGTTTGAGCCTCGCGGGAGTATCATCGGCCACAACCCGCCCGCGCGAGAGGAAGATTATCCTGTCCGACACCGTCTCCACCTCCCGCATGTTGTGGGAGGTCCAGAGAACAGCACCACGCGACTCCTTGATAAGCTTAAGGATCCTCGCCCTGAGCCGTCTGGCAGTCGGAGGATCGAGAGAGGATGTCGGTTCATCGAGCAGAAGAAGCCTGGGGTTGTTAACGAACGCCTTGGCAACGCCGAGGCGCATCTGCTCGCCCGTGGAGAGTTGCCCTATCTTCTTATCAACCAGCTCCATAAGACTGAACTCTTCGAGCAGGGACGCGGCTCTCTCCCTGTAGTTCCGGACTCCGTAGAGGAGCGCAAACACAGTCAGTGCCTCCCTGGGAGTCAGATTGTAGGGCAGCAGCGAATAGGGGGCACTGAAGTTCATCCGGGAGAGGGACTCCTCCCGATTCGCTCTGAGGTTCTTACCGAAGACTTCAATGACGCCGCTGGTGGGAGAGACGAGGGAGAGAAGCATCTGGATGGTAGTGGTCTTTCCCGCCCCGTTGGGACCGAGGAGACTGACTATTTCGCCTTCCTTTACTTCAAAGGAGACACGGTTCACCGCTGTGAAGCTATTATACTTCTTGGTCAGGTCAGTTACGCGGAGGACGGCTGTCATCAAACCAGTACTTATAACCGAAAACGCCCATATTTGCAATCTCTTCCGTACTGATGGACAGGACGTCTCCGCACCGCCACGAAGGGTGCAGGCCGACCTTTCGTTACGGTGCCATAAGCGCAAGGATTGTGTTACTATTCCGGGAGTTCAGAGTTGAGAATCCACAGGGAGGATTCAATGATCGTAGAAACGCTGGTCGTCGGGTCATTCGCAGCCAACTGCTATATCGTGGGTTCGCCATCAACCGGGAAGGGGATGATAATCGACCCCGGTGCCGATGCGAGAACCATTCTGCAGTCTGTGGAAAAGATGGGATTGTCCGTATCCTTGATCGTGGTAACGCATGCCCACATCGACCATGTCGGTGCGGTTCTTGAAGTGAGGGAGAAGACCCGGGCCCAGTTCGCCATCCACGAGGCTGAGAAGGGGTTGATGCTTGCCGGACCCATGCGCATGCTTACCAACCTCGGCCTCAGCCCGGTCAAGTCACCCCCCAGGCCTGACAGGCTGCTCAAAGACGGTGATCGCTTAGATATCGGTGACCTGCAGTTCGAAGTCCTTTACACCCCGGGACACAGCTCCGGCGGACTCTGTCTACTGGGGCAGGGAGTCGTATTCAGCGGCGACACTCTGTTCCGGCTCGGCATAGGAAGGACCGACTTCCCCGGGTGCAGCCACCAGCGCCTGATCGAGAGCATCGATGAGAAGCTGATGGTCTTACCGGACGAAACCGTTGTCTATCCCGGCCACGGTCCGCCTACTACCATAGGCGATGAACGAAGAGAGAACCCTTTCCTCGTCTGAAAGAGCGCCACTGGAGTCCTATCCGGCAGACCTCTATCCGCTTCAATGCCGCCACACTCAACCCGAGGGCATTGGCCGGCCGATCAGCTGACGTTTTCCTGGCAGTAGCGATAATGAGCCAGGGTCTCCTTCAGGTTGTCCCCGCCGAACTTGTCGAGGCAGGCATCTGCCAGGACTATGGAAAGCATGGCCTCGGCTATCACTCCCGTCGCCGGGACAACGCATATGTCGCTCCGCTCGGAGTGGGCTTCGGTTGCCTCCCCGCTTCCCAGGTCTATGGAAGGCAGGGGGCTGCCCAGGGTAGCAATCGGCTTCACTGCCGCCCTGACCACTATGTCCTCGCCGTTGGTAATACCGCCTTCGATGCCACCGGCATGGTTGGTGGGACGACGCCATGCCCTCCGCCCTTCCGCGGCTGTAGCCGGCTCGATGGCATCGTGCGCCTGAGAACCCCTCCGCTCAGCCAGGGGAAATCCCATCCCGATCTCCACTCCCTTCACGGCGTTGATGCTCATCACTGCCTGAGCGAGCATGCCGTCCAGACGCCGGTCCCAGCTGACGTGGCTGCCCAGGCCGACCGGCACTCCGACGGCGACCACCTCGAAAGCACCACCCAGCGTATCCCCCACCGCCCCGGCCTCATCGATGGCAGCCATCATGGCTTTCTCCGACCCGGGGTCCGCACAGCGGACGGGGGAGGCTTCTACCCGTCGCCGGTCTGCCTCGCCCTTCTCACCGGGCGTGTACGGAGCATTGTCAACGCCTTCGCTACGTTCAGTCTGAGGCGCGGACAACGGCTGAGAACTACCGGATGCGGTGGAGCCGCAACGAACCTGTCCGATGGCCACGGTGCGGCTGTAAATGGCAATGCCGAACTCATCCAGAAACCTTCTGGCCACAGCGCCGACAGCCACCCTGGCGGCTGTCTCGCGGGCACTCGCCCTTTCTATAATAGGCCTGATATCGCTCAGTCCGTACTTGGTTACACCGGCCAGGTCGGCATGTCCCGGGCGGGGACGGGTTACCGGCTCTGATTCCTGATCTACCGCAGAAACGCTCAGTTGTTGCTGCCAGTTCTGCCAGTCCCTGTTTCTGATCAACAGGCCGATGGGGCTGCCCGTAGTGAGCCCGTAGCGAATGCCCGAGATAACCTCCCCCTCATCATCTTCGATCTTCATCCGGCCGCCGCGGCCGTAGCCCTGCTGGCGCCGCTTAAGCTCTCTGTTGATGTAGCCTTCCTCCAGGGGAAGCCCGGCCACCATCCCTTCCGCGATGGCCACCAGTCCCTTTCCGTGGGATTCTCCTGAAGTAAGAAAACGAAATCGACCCATCAGCCTTGATACAGGAATTTCGGCTGGGGATAGCTCTGGCTCAAGATCTCCAGCAGAATTATGTCCTGGGCACTCAATCCATAGAGCCTGACCCGCAGAGCATCGCCGAAACCGAATAGCGCCCGCAATCCCCTTCTTGGCGGCTGATACTGCACCACTACTGGATGTTCGACACCGGCCAGCTCAGCTGCCAAGGCTATCGCCGTCTCAACGCCACCCAGTTCGTCGACCAGCCCCAACCTCATGGCTTCGGCACCGGTATACAGCTGCCCTGTGGCCAAATCCCTCACCTCTTCCCTGGACAGCCCCCTGCCGCTGGAAACCACATCGATGAAGTGCTCGTAATACTCGTCGACCAGCCCCTGCATTATCGCCTCTTCTTCCTCGGTCAACTCCCTCAATCCAGAATACATGTCCTTGTACTTACCGCCCTTGAAGGTCTGCACCTTGATGCCCAGTTTGTCGAAGAGTTCTTCGATGTTAATTGCCTGAGATATCACTCCGATGCTGCCCGTCAGTGCTACCGGTAGGGCAACGATCTTATCCGCTCCGGTCGAGATATAGTATCCGCCCGAAGCTGCCATATTCTCCATCACCACTACTACAGGCCTGTTCTCTTTTACTCTCTCTATCTCCTCCAGTATCTCCAGAGACGGGGGCACCGATCCGCCCGGACTATCAACACGGAGAACGATGGCCTTCACCGTCGCATCTCGCTCCGCCCTTCTCAGGTATTCCTTGACCAGTTCCGGTGTAATGCTCGGGCCCGCAAACAGTGAACCCTCGTCCGACACGATCGCTCCCGTGAGGGAGACAACAGCGATTCTTTCCATATCCGGTCTGGCGAAGGGCCTGGCGATGGATAAAACAAGTATCACCACAGCGAGCACTATGCCCAGACTGATGAGGACTCTTCTCTTCTTTCCTGCTTCTGTACTCATGTCAATGCTTCCCTGACCTTTCTAAACATTACATCGAGCGGCGCTTCCTTGTCAGTCCAAAGCTCAAAAGACGCAGCCCCCTGATATACTAACATAGGCAGGCCACCGAGTATATCGGATCCCGCCTCCTGGGCCAGCTTCAGCAGAGGCGTCGGCCATGGATTGTAAACCAGGTCGTAAACCAGGGCTCTCCCGGGAATAACCTCCCGAGTCAGAGGCGATTGCCCTTCCTGATCGCCATGCCTCATACCGATTGTGGTGCAGTGCACGATCAGATCACAGCCTTCAAGAACCTCCGGCGAGCTCAGATCCTGCCAGCGAAAGGAGCCGACGTCTGTATCCAGGCCCTCTCCTTTAGCCGCACGCCCGGCCAGATAGGCGGCCAGGCTATCGGCGAGTGCACCGGCCCTTTCGCAGACACCGTCGGTAATGGACAGGGACGCCACCTTTCTTTGCACCAGGGCAAACCCGACTGCCCTGGCCACGCCGCCGGCACCCAGAATCACGATCCTCTTTCCTTTCGGTTCGAAATGTCCTTCCCGCTCCAGCGCCTCCAGAAAACCAGATACGTCGGTGTTGAAACCACAAAGCTGTCCGTCTTCCTTAACTATTGTGTTGACGGCACCGACCAGGCCCGCCAGGCCATCCACTCTGTCGAGGAGAGGCAACACCGCCTCCTTGTGAGGCACGGTTACATTGGCCCCGACGTTCTCAGGCCTTCTCAGGTCGTCGACGACATCCGGAAGCCGGGCCGGGATTGTCTCCCACAGCTCATAGCGAATATCAAGCTGGTAATGGTCGAGGGCGGCCTGCTGAAAACGGGGCGATATAGAATGGGCTACGGGATATCCGATAAGACCTATGCGTCCCGACACTGCTAACCACCTCCCACGCTATCGAGATAGCCCTGGAGGATAACGGCGGCGGCTATGGCATCCACCCGGGCCTTGGCCCGGAAGCTGTGATGCCTGGCTCCTTTCTTCGAACCGGAGCGCAGCTTCTGCCCCCTACCGCCGGTATCCACCATCAACCGTTGGGCTTCCCTGGTGGAGAGTCGCTCATCCCAGAGCTTCACCTCTAAATCCTCAATCCCGCTTTTCTTTGCTCGCAAGAGCAGTTTGTCGGCCACGGCTGTCACCTTACCCGCCTGCCTGCCGCACTCGCCGTCCAGACGGCGGGGCAAACCCACCACGATGCGCTCTGCACCGTGTCGCTCCACCAGCTCCAGGATCGCATCTATGAGAGCATCCTCGTCTTCACTATCCAGCACGGTGAGCGGCGTTGCCAGCATTCCCTGGGGATCGCTGATAGCGACTCCGCTTCTCCTTTCTCCCAGATCCAGACCTAAGCTGCGCATCTCATATCTCCCCTCTCATTCCGTGCCCCTCACATCAATCACCCCTAGCATCTGCTCACCCTGTGGACTATTCCGCCTGCTCGGGACACATCGCCTCAATCCTCCGGTACTCATCACGTCTCTCAGGCTCGAGACGCGAGATTCCACCTCAGAACCGACACCGGATGGCAACACAATCAGTCATCAGCCAGTGCGGTCGGCAACGGCACCCCTGACCAGTCTCAGCGCCTCATCTATCATGGCCGCGTCCTTCCCGCCGGCCTGAGCCATGTGGGCCTTGCCGCCACCGCCCCCACCGGTAGCCTTCGCCACCCTGTTAACTATGTCGCCGGCGTGAAGCCCCCTCTCCGTCAGGTCGGATGTGACCATCGCCAGGAAGCCGGGCTTACCGTTATAGGCTGTCGCCAGGACCACGACGGCGCTCTTCAGCCTGTCTCGCAGCATATCGCCAGTCTCTCTCAGTACAGCCATGGTCAACGGCGGCACCCGGGCAGCGAGAACCGTTACTCCGTTCACCTGCTCCGCCTGTCCGTAAAGCTCATCCACAACCTTTCGGGATAGCTCCCTTTCCAGCAGAAGAGACCTCTTGCGCTCTGCTTCAAGCTCGCCGATGAGCGACCTCACCTTATGTGGAACCTCCTCCAGCGAGCCCTCGAGTTCCCTGGCTGCGCTATGCAAGGCAGTAAGGCGGGACTCGATCACCGATTCGGCTACTCTCCCGCTAATACCCTCGATGCGGTGCAGCCCTGTGCCGATGCTGCTCTCACCGGTTATGAGAAACGTGCCTATCTCGCCGGTTGCAGCGACGTGGGTGCCGCCGCAGAGCTCCCTGCTTATGGCCGGCTCCCCTATCTGCAGCACCCGCACCTCATCACCGTATTTCTCGTCGAACAGTGCGATTGCGCCGTCGGCGATGGCCTGGCTGTAGGGCACGATCTCCGCCTTTGCTATCAGGTTCTGTCTTATCCATTCATTGACCTGCGCCCGGATGGCCGTGAGCTGTTCCCCGGTCACCGACCCCCTATAGGAGAAGTCGAACCTGAACCTCTCGGGCTCGACCAGTGAACCCTTCTGCTCGACACTGCTGTCCACTATCTGCCTTAAGGCAGCATGCAGCAGGTGGGTAGCGGTGTGGTTGCGGGCGATGTCAAGGCGGCGTTCCTCATCTACCCCGGCCTCGACTTCATCGCCAACAGACACAGTGCCCTCGGTCACCTTCCCTACATGTACTGTCGCGTCTGACGCAGTCCTGACAGTGTCGGTCACCACCAGCTTCCCATGGGGCCCTGAGATCCGGCCGCAGTCGCCCACCTGCCCGCCCATCTCGCCGTAGAAAGGGGTCTCATCGAGCACGACACAGACCTCGTCCCCTTCGCTCGCACTCCGGGCTTCCAGTTCTTTGACCGTCAGCGAAAGCACCCTGGCCTGAGTATAAATCCTGTCATATCCCCTGAACTCGGTGGCACCTGTCCCTATCGTAAGCGCTGCGGATGTCCTTGAGCTGGTCTCCGACCTCCCGCCAATCCTCGCTATCTCCCGGTGCTTCTCCATCTCGGCCTCAAACCCGTCCCAATCTACAGTCAGCCCCTTCTCCGCAGCGATCTCGGCCGTCACCTCGGGAGGAATGCCGTGGGTGTCCGAAAGCCTGAACACTTCTCTCCCTGCCAGTTCGTTCTTTCCCTGCCGCACAGCTCCCG
>PWZA01000075.1 GCA_003567655.1 Dehalococcoidia bacterium | reverse complement strand
GACGGGCGAGGCCGATATCTCCGCCCAGAGTTCGTTGCCACACCTGTCCCTCACCCGCACCGGTATCATGGCGCTGCCTTCTCGTTGTCCGCGACGGAAGCTGTTCAGGAGGTCCATCACGGCGTCCAGATGGTCGGGATGCACGTAGTCTTCCCAGCCGATCGTGTGCCACTCCTCAAGCGTGTAGCCGAAGAGGCGCTCGGTGGAGGGAGACTGGTAGGTCATGCGCAGGTCAGTTCCCAGTGCCCAGATGGAGTCCGAGGTGTTGTCTGCGATAAAACGGTAGCGTTCTTCGCTCTGCCGTAGCGTTTCCTCCGTCCTCTTACGCTCGGTGATGTCCTGGAAAATGCCCAGTAGAGCGACGGGTTTACCGCTGTCATCTCTGACAGGAGTCTTGAATGTCTCCACCACTCTCTCCTCTCCGTGCAGCGTGTATCTCTCTTCAAATCTCTCTGTCTTCGAGGACTCCAGTACTCTTCTGTCATCGGCAATGTACTTCTCGGCCAGCTCCCTTGGGTAGAACTCGTAATCCGTGCGGCCCGGGATTTCCTCCGGCTCAATGCCCAGGTCGTCCGCATAGTTGCTGTTGCACGAGATGTATACCGAGTTGCTGTCCTTCAGGAATATCTTCTGCGGGATGCTCTCAACCAGAACCCTGTATCTCGCTTCGCTCTCTCTGATAGCCTCATCTGTTCGCATCCGCTCGGTGATATCCCGCACGAACACGTATAGCTGCCCGCCCTCCACATCAAGGTGGTTTGCGCTGATCTCAACATCGATCACCCTACCGTCTTTGCAGCGGTGCCGGGTCTCGAAACGGTCGTAACCTTGCTCGGCCACCTTCTTCAGGTGCTCAGCGGTCTCCTCAGGCCTCTCCATGGCCTCGATTTCAGGTATACACATGTTCAGCAGTTCTTCGCGTGTGTAACCGACCATTCTGCAGTATGAATCGTTCACCTCTAACAGCCTGCCTTCCAGATCGTTGATCCAGAAACCGTCGAGTGCTCCCTCCACTATTGCCCTGTGCTTATCTCTTACGTGCCTGGAGGCAGTGATATCTGCAAAGGTGCCCACGACGCCGTCCACTCTGCCCTCGGCGTTCAGGAGCGGTGATGCGTTGACCCTGAGCCAGGCAACAGACCCGTCCGGGCGCTCAACTCCCATTACCACATCCTTGATCGGTCGTCTTTCCTTCATCGCCCGCGGTCCCGCCATCTCTTCGGCAGGCATCGGAGTCCCGTCCGGGCGCAGGATCTTCCAATCCCGAGCAATGTAGCTGCGAACCAGGATATCAGGGCGTCTCAATTCCAGGATACGCTCCGCTGCGGGATTGGCCTCAGTGATCTGCCCGTCCGGGGCGATCAGAACCACACCCTCGACCATTGTGTCAAAAAGGGTCCGCAGGCGTGCCTCGCTGTTGCTCATCTCTTGCCCGGTCCGCGAGGGTGGAGTGTTTCCTGGCTTATGGGGCCTTTCGCTCCGTCTTTCACCTTTCTCTTTCATTGCTCCCCCTCTATGTGCCGGCAAAGATGCGTCCGCGTTCCCCTTTCCCCTTTCCCCTGACCTGTTGTTACGGTCACCGGCTCGGCCGGCGCTCAGGCAGGGTCATCATCTGCACTAGCCTGTTAACATCAATGGTATCATCTGCATGATTGCATCTGCCAGTACACACCGCGACCAACGGTATGTCTCTTCTGCGTTATAGTCAGGCGTAACTACTGCAGTCAGACAAGGTGGTGTTCGGATAGCAAGCTGCAACCCATGCCGGCGGCGGTGACTACCGGAATTCTAGCACGGCCGGTTCCGGCAAGCCTTTGAGTTTGAGACCTTTGGAGACCGGTAGTAAAATAGCCCGTTGAACCGTTTCCCGGAGCCGGAGTGAAGAGTTGAAGATGCCCCGTCATGAGAAGCTGCTAAGGGAGGTGATGAGCACGCAGTACTTCGCCGTGCTGAACACCATCGGGGAAGGATTTCCTCACAGTTGTTTGATCTCCTTTGCTGTAACCGAGGATCTTAGGTCGCTGGTCTTTGTAACCCGGCGGGACACCCGGAAGTACAGGGATATACAGGAGAATCAAGAGGTTTCTCTGCTAGTTGATAATAGAACGAACGCGCCGACCGATATCTATGAGTCTACTGCGATAGAGGTGATTGGCATCGCACATGAGGACACAGAAGATGATAGCAGGCTTAAATCTCTTCTTATCGCTAGACATCCTGAGCTAAGGCGGTTTGTGGAAGCGCCCGGTAACGCTATCATATCAATTCGTGTACGTGAGTATGTTATCTCCGGTCTTGACAGGACACAGCGTGTAGCTGTATCGGAATAACTATCTGTACTCGATCAGGGTGCCCCAGTTCTCCACCTTGTTGAATCGGCGATCGGTGGATTTGAAGTGTACCGGAACTGCGGTGCTGTCAAGCTCGGGATGGTTCTCAAATAGAACTCGGTCACCGTATCTGATAGCTTCTAGAACTAGTCGCATCCGGGACTGCAGGATGTTGTATCTCCACCTGGCAGTGCCTATCACAAACCCTCCACTGACGTGACAATAGACACTCAATGATAGACTATCTATCTCGCCGGAAAGCTCAGCCAGAATCTCATCTCTTCTCATCAGTCTGGTATATAGGCCGGTTGTTTGCTTCTTGTTGAATTCGCTGGCTATCGACAGGAAGAGAGTTCCCGTTCTATCGGAATGAGTTAGCGTGTAACGCCTGGGCAGGCTCAGATGTTTCGGCCCGGCTCTGGCCAGATAGGTCGTACGCAGTTTATCAGGCTTCAAGCGTTTCATGTGTCTTCGTGATGAAGCGTTGCGGGCCCGCCGATCCGTTCAGGCTCTCTTGGCACCGTGTTTATGCGTCGCTTCATGCATCTCCCTTGCCTGGCGCTGCCAGACGAGTCCGGCGGTGTAGCTAGAGCTTCAGTGGATCCCGTATCCGCCGGTAAGAGGGTCCTGGAATATGGGCAGGCGCAGCGGATAACAGGTGAATGTGGCGAAGGCTATGACCAGGAGTATCAGCAGTAGCAACCCCAATTTCTCGGTCCAGAATGGCAGGGCAGAGTCTGAGAGTATCTTGTAGCTGGTCATCTGGCCGATGACAACTGCTATTATGAATATAGCAATGTCAACCGCCAGAATGTGCTCAGTAAACGCTGTATATCCGTAGAAAAGAATCGCGATGGCCACCGGTATGATAAGTATACCGATAGCTTTGGCAAACACGAGGTTGCTGCTGAGTCTTTTGATGTAGCGATACTCTATCAGAGCGTATATCAGAGCCGGCCAGAACCCGAGTTTCAAATGCTCCCATACGCTCTCGTTTACAGCAGCGATGATAGCAAGAGGACGCCATCCCCCGGACAGATCGAAGATAAAATGAAAAGCACTCCCTATAATAATTATAAAGACGATGCCGAATAGTTCCCATTTCAGAATATATCTGTTCATAGACACACCCGGAGCTAATGGCTGCGAGTGCCACTGTCGCAGTTCCCTCTTCTGGTTACGAGGGTATTCTACCATGAGTACGGATAGCTGGCGAAGCAGCCTGCAAATGTCAGAGGTATGATATGGTAAGTAAAGTTAATATAGCTCATCTTGATTTCAGTCGCCATTGAAGTATATAATAGAAGAGACAAGGGGGCATTGTGGGAGGCCTTTCTTCCTGGTGTGACAAAGATCACATACACATACAGGGCAATACTATATCATGCGCACATGAGATCATCGGTGAGGGCCGGAGGTATTCAGGCCCCTTAAGTATGTTTGGTCTGCTTTACAACGGAGATGGCTGTGAGCGATTTGAGTAAGAGGATCTCAGCCCCTCGGGTCAGCTAGCACAGTGATGTGTGGTGATTCATCCGGATGCGTGGTCGGTTGCATCATGAGGTTCAAAAGAGTAGGAAAGGAGGAATCGAATAGATATGAAGACTACATTAAGGCTACTTGTTGTCATGGTGGTTGTGGTGGTTGCTCTTGTAGCTGGAAGTGCAGTTGCTCTGGCAGCGCCCGGTGGCATGCCCGCAGCCCATGGTGTTGACGGGAAGACCTTCGGTGGGGTGGTCAGCGCGGTGGCTCAAGCAAATCCGATTGCCCTTGCTGAGCACGTCGGCGGTTGCTACACGCCCTGAAAGTCAGTGCAAGCAGTGGGAAACCCGAGACAGGTCTAGTTTATGTCCTGTCTCGGGTTTACTTCAAATGGTCTGGCTACAGGACCATCCACTAAGGCAATCAGCCAAGGCTGCCGCTGTACGTAAACCACGTCTGTGTATCCGCAGTTGCGCCTGATCAACAGTAGACTAAGGGATGAGGTTTCCTGTGTCCGGAGGGCACCGCTATAGTGGCTGTCAGCGGACCCATGGTCTTCCGAGCGGTATCCTCACGTTCAGTGGTGTAAGAGCGATATGGGCCATGATATACCAGGCAGTGAGGGCACAGATAACCAGATCGACTGCTGCAACAAGGGTGAAGACAGACATGGCGGGCCCACCAAGGTGGCTGATTACCAGGAAGATGAACCCGAGAAGCAGAGTGAAGAAGAGCAGCCCGTGAGCAAAGCTTATCCTTATCGCCCCGATGAAGAATACGCCTGTGATGAGGGCGAATATCACCAGGAACCAGCCGATATCGACTGTCGTGGGCTGCAGAATGCCGTAGTGCGTCCCGAGCAGAATGCCGCCCAGCGACATCCAGAAGGCGCCGTATGAAGAGAAGGCAGCAAAACCGAAGTTGTTCCCGGTCTCGAACTCCTTCATCCCGGCCATGAGTTGCATCAGTCCTCCGAAGAACAGTGCCGTCCACAAAACGGGGCTGGCACCGCACAAGCCGAAGTTGTGGAATTGCAGCAGCAACGTCGTCCCTCCGAAGCCGGCAAGCCCCACCACCGCAGGATTAGCCAGTGTTCTCTCGTTCAATGTTAGTCAGTCCTCCCTTTCATGATTATGTAATGGCTGCTTGTCTCTAAAGGGGCGTACATGCCCGCCATGGATCCTTACCTCCAGGCAGGAAGATCGTGGAGGAATTGCTGGAACTCGATAAGGCGACCGTCCGGATCCCGGGCAAAGAAGTTGTAGATACTGTAGCGCTCGTTGACGCGCGGGGGCTCCAGCGCTGTGTCGCGCAACTCCTCGTATATAGCATCAACAGCTTGCCTCTCAGGATAGAAGAAAGTTATTACTCCTCCTGTGTCCGGTCTGCTATGCTGCTGGAAACCTATCAGAAGGTTCTCATGACGGAGAATCGTGATCTCCGGCTGTTCCAGCCACACCCGCATACCGACCGTCCCGGTATAGAATGCGACGGTCTTTGCCAGGTCCTCTGTCTTGAGGAAAACTATTCCAGCCATGGTATGCCCTCCGTTCTTCGCCAGTTTAGCATAGTTTGCGCGCTAAACGGTCATCGCCGATGATCGTAGGGTGTCTCAGAGACGATGCGCAGCATGTACAGTTAGCCTCGCCACCTGGCTCCAGGGGAATGCTCGCTGTGAACAGCGTTGCAAATCGTCTGCCGAACATCTAGAATGACAAACAGAGTAAGCGAAGATGATAGTCGTTACCGGAGCTACAGGGCACATCGGCAATGTTCTCGTCCGTGAACTGCTCGCCCGGGGGCAGGTTGTGCGGGCTCTGGTCATGCCGGCCGATGATCTCAGCCCTCTGGAAGGTCTCGAGGCGGAGGTTGTCTACGGAGACGTAACTCATCCAGGAAGCCTGACGGCTGCCTTTGCCGGAGCCGACCTGGTCTTTCACCTTGCCGGCGTCGTCACCATCATGCCTAGCATGAAGGCGCTGCTCGAGGCAGTAAACGTGAAGGGTACGCGCAACGTCATCGATGCCTGCCGGGCGACCGGTGTCCGTCGTCTTGTCTATACGAGCTCCGTCCACGCTATCGTCGAGCCTCCCTTCGGTACGTTTATAGATGAGTCGCTACCCTTCGATCCGGACGGAGTTCTCGGTGATTATGCCCGCAGTAAGGCACGTGCCACATTGCTTCTTCTTGGCGAAGTCGAGAAGGGAGGCCTTGATGCTGTTGTTTGCTGTCCCACAGGCATTATAGGACCGTGGGATTACAAAGTATCCAATATCGGTCAGATGATAATCGACTTCGCCAGCGGCCACCTGAGATCGTATGTGAGGGGGGCCTACGATTTTGTCGACGTGCGGGATGTCGTCCGGGGTCTGATTCTCGCTGCCGAGACAGGACAATCGGGGCGGCATTACATTCTCTCAGGTGCACAGGTTCAGGTCCCGGAGTTGATGAAGGAACTGGAACTCAACATACGTCATCGTGCTCCTTTGTATGAGATACCGGCTCGGGTAGCCCGCAGTGCCGGCGTGCTTGCCAGCGTGTATTACCGGCTGATACGCAGGCAGCCGGTCTTTACCGCCTACTCCATCGACGTTCTGAAGAGCAACTCCCGGGTCAGTTCAGCCCGGGCGCGGGAGGAACTGGGCTTTACCACCAGAGCGTGGCAGGAATCGATTCACGATCATGTCGAATGGTTCCGTTCCCGGGGAATGCTTCCTGAGCGCAAGTAGTATGTGAGCCGGTTCTCCCCGGCAGCGGCGGTTTGCACTCCTGTCACAGGCGGTAGTAAAATAGCCCCGAAACAGCAGAGCGCCCGAGAGCTCCCTACTCTCATATGACTTCTGTTCGCATCATTTCGTCTTGCTGAACCGTCACGCCCTGCATTACGGACTCCTGCTTAAGGAAAGATGGATACAGAGAAACCCGGCGAACTGAGCAAGACTACGGCGCGTCTCGGCACCGAACCATTGAGGAAGTTGCTCTTCCGCCTCAGTGTGCCGAGCATGGTCTCGATGATCGCTATGTCTCTCTATTTCCTGGCCGATACCTTCTGGTTGGGGAGGCTAAGCTATCAGGCGATCGCCGCCGTTACCATAATCTTCCCGTTCTATATCGTGGTGTTCGCAGTCGGTTACGGCTCCGGTGTGGGGGCCAATGCGCTGGCGTCACGGCGTTTCGGTGAGAGAGATGTTGAAGCGACCAACCGGGTAGCGGGCCAGGCCTTTCCTTTGAGCGTCTTCTTCGGCGCCATTTTCATCGTTGCCAGTGTGTTCTTCGGCAGGCAGATAGTAGCTATACTCGGGGCCACGCCTGATATCGTAGATCTCACTTTAGACTACCTGTTCTTCTTCGGCTGGGGAATACCCTTCATCTTGTTCCGGGTGATCACACGCAACATCTTCCAGGCGGCAGGCGATGCCATGAAGCCGATGATTTTCACTGTTGTCAGTTCCGTGGCCAACGCGGTCCTCGACCCGTTTCTCATCTTCGGTTGGGGGCCTTTTCCTGAGATGGGAATAGGCGGAGCCGGACTGGCGACCACGATATCGGGAGGGCTGGCCTGTGCACTTAGCTGCTATTACCTGCTGCGGAGGCAATCCCTCTACCGTGTGAGGCTGCGCCACCTCAAGCCTGACCTCGCGATAATAGGACAGATCTATCGTGTAGGTCTGCCGTCGATGCTGATGGACCTGACGGAAGCCGGCATCTTCCTGGTATTCAACAGGATCGTCGCCGGTTTTGGCTCGCTGGCACTGGCTGCCCTGGGGGTCGCGGCTCGTATCGCGGACCTGGCTTTCATCCCGGTTGTCGGCGTTGCTCATGCCCTTCTGCCTATCGTTGGTTTCTGTCTGGGGGCTCGTCTCTGGGAAAGGCTTTGGTCGGCGGTGAGGCAGGGCTCGGCCATCGTCGCTGTGGTGCTGGGCGTTGCCAGCATCTTCCTTGCGATTTTCGCACCACGTGTGATCGCCATCTTCAACGACACGCCTGAGTTATTGGAGATAGCGGTGCCCGGGATGCGCATCTTCATCTCTGCGCTCTTCCTTGTCGGTCCGACCATCATGTTCATCATCACCTTTCAGGGACTGTCCAAAGGGTGGACGGCTACCGCCCTTTCGCTGGTGCGACAGCTGGCCTTCTTGCTCCCGACGCTTATCATCCTGCCTCGCTTCCTGGGACTGACCGGGGTGTGGCTGTCCCTACCCATCTCAGACGTCGGCGGTGCCATTGTGACAGGGTTATGGCTTTACCGCGAGTACCGCCTGCAGAAGAGGAGCGGCATCTGGTATGAGGCGCCGGCGATCGGGTCCGTCGTCGATCCCGTGCCCGGGGAAAAGCCTCCCGTTGATCTGTGAGTGGAGTCTCAGCCCCGTGTCACACTCGCGGGGTGTTCAATGAGAATCGAAGCCGGCTGAACCTCCTCTCTGCTCCGGCGCAAGTATTTCTGGCGGTGCAGTTTGCTGTCGTTGACTCTAGCCCGGTCATTCTGTAGAATGCGGGAGCTTGTTGAAACCTCCTTTGTTAAGACTCGCCCGTAAGATATGAACCCGTTCAAGGTGCCCGATTCGTTTCGCATCGAAAGCCGGACCGTCAGGTACGCCTTCTATGCGCTGTTCTGCGTTATAGTTGCCGACGGTGTGATAACCCAGTTTCTGGTCACCGGGGGACGGGCACTGGAAGCCAATCCCTTCCTGAGATACTGGGTGGGTCAGGATGCGTTCCTGGCCATAAAGGTGTCGGGCGCCTTCTTGGCCACTCTGCTCTTGTGGATCAGGTATAACGCCAGGCCCAGACTCGTGCTCACTATCACAGTGGTGTTCCTGGCACTCTATACCGTCATCCTCTTCTGGAACCTGCTGGTGTTCGTCATAACGGCTTAGCAGGTGCGGTCGACGAGAGTCACTGCAAATCAGCCGGCGGAGAACGTGCGAGGCGCCGGTTATCGGTCCGGAAGGCCGAGACAGCGCCGTCGGAGTTGAGAGTACCGCTGATGCCGGTTCTTTGGGATGCCCGGCATCGGTCTCATCTAGCTCACCTTCCCCAGGGCTGCCAGATAGATGACGAACTCTTCCTGCCCGTCTACTCTCACCAGCTCGTCCATCAGATCCTGATCATAAGCGGCAACCGCGCAGGCCCCGGCTTTCGCCACTTCGCAGGCAAGGTACAGGTTCTGGCACACGTGCCCGGCATCCAGGAGGATGGCTTTGTGAGCAGCCAGGCCATAGCGCCATTCCATTCTATAGGGAATTGCTGACCAGATGAATGCTACGGCAGCGTCTGCCATCCAGTCCTGCCGGAAGGCTGCCCGGGCTGTCTTATCCGCTGCTCTCTCATCTCTGTACTCCACAAGAAGCTGGTGCTCAAGAGGCAGATATCTGTACAGTCCTTTATCCAGGCCCTTCACATTGAGGACACATATATAGGTCTCAAGCGCATGGCGGGCCCCGGCTGAAGGGACGGTTCTGCGGGCATGTCCCGAATTCGATGGCTCTCTTATGCCCTGAGTTGCCCAGAGCAGGAACGACAACTCCTCCAGTGTGAGAGAACTGTTGTTGAACTGCCGGTGGCTCTGCCGGTTTGCTATGGCAAAAAACAGGTCCACGCCCGGCAGCGATCGGAACTCGTCCGGCGGAGTGAGATCGATTCGCTCCGCTCCGGGCGAATAGGGTTTCTGGATGGGTGGAGGGGCAACCCCCAGGTTCTGGTCGGTCCTTGAGAAATCGACCGTCTTTCGCACGCTGTCCTTCATGAGGCCGCGATTACGCTCCATTGAAGACTCTTGCATCCTGTACCTCCTGCCCTTTGTCTGCCAACGCCGTGAGTTCTGCAGTTATTCTCTTTAATGCTAGCACCCCGCGTGTTGCATAGGCAAATGTCTCCTGTGATATCTTGTGATCAATCATCCTCCAAGTGCGGCTTCGGTTGGCCGGCACAGGTCGGGGTGTTAGGGAATAAGCGGCGCAGGGTCTATCTCAGCGCTTGCCGGCAGGCTTCGTATCCCAGGTCAAAGGCCTTGATGTTGACCGGAACCGCTTTGGACGGGAAGCGGGCCTCGATGGCTTCCTTCGCCGTCGCTGTCTTGATGGGCAGAAGGTCGATACCGAACAACGCTCCCAGCATGACGACGTTGGTGGCCAGAAGGCTGCCGGCATCTTGAGCGATCCGGGCAGCGTCGAGCTCGATCACCTTACTGGCGACGCCGTTCAGCCTGGTCACTATCTGGTCCAGATCGGGATAAGCACTTTGCCCCAGAGACACGGTGAAGGGCAGGATCGGGGCCGTGTTGAGGATGACCATGCCTGATTCTGACAGATAGCTGGCGTGTCTCAGCCCCTCGGAAGGCTCCAGGCCTATAAGAACGTGGCACTTCCCCTGCGGAATGAGGGGGCCGTGGACATCCTCTCCGATCCTGATGATGCTGGTCACCGAGCCACCCCTGACCGCCATTCCCAGTATCTCCGAGCCTCTGACCTTCAGCCCGTCGGCGATCGCAGCCCGACCCAAAAGCTCGGACATCAGAATCACCCCCTGTCCGCCGACCCCGGCCAGCAATATGTTGAACTCTTTCATCATCTCGTTCACTCCTGTATTATGGCCTTGTGCGGGCAAACCTGGGCGCAGAGGCTGCAACCGGTACACAGCGGGGCGTCGATGACCGTCTGACCCCCTTGCTTTATTATCGCGGGACACCCTAGAAGCTTTATGCAGGCGTCACATCTGGAGTCGCATTTGTCCTCGTCTATACGGAAGGGGACAACCTTCTCTCCTGCCCGCCTCTTCTCCCTCAACTGAATGGTGGCGCAAGGTCCGCGGGAGACGACGACGGCCGGCCCGGAGAACCTTATCGCCTTTTCTATGGTCTGAGTGGCAGACTTCAGATCCAGCGGGTCGACGACCTCGACGAATTCCACTCCGCAGGCCCTGGCTACGTCCTCCGCTTTCAGCGTAACAGCCTCCTCTCCGGTAGCGGTCTGACCTGTGCCGGGGTGGGGCTGGAAGCCTGTCATAGCCGTGGCCGAGTTGTCCAGTACGACCATGGTTATGTTCGCCTTGTTGTAGACCGCGTTTATCAGGGGCGGTATTCCGGAGTGGAAGAAGGTGGAGTCGCCGAGGTGGGCGATCACCGGGGCGTCCACTACATGGGCTATGCCGTTAGCAAGCCCGAAGCTTCCCCCCATGCAGACACATGTATCGACGGCGTTCTGTGGTGGGGTCAGCGCTAGAGTGTAGCAGCCGATGTCTCCCGGGTATATAGGCTCTACCCCTTCGCCATAATCTCTTGCTACTCTTTGAGCCGCAGCGGTGATGGCGCGAAACGAAGCCCTGTGGGAGCAGCCGGCGCATAGGGCCGGCGGGCGCAGCGGCAGGAGCGGAGCGACCTCCTGCTCAAGCTTGTCCAGCGCGGCGAAATCGACCGGCAGCCTGGCTTCGGTCAGTCCGGCAATGGCCGCGGTGACCTTCCTGGTTGATAGCTCTCCTATTCGGGGCACTACGTTCTTTCCGTGGACCTTGACCGCGATATCGTTCTCCCCCGCGAGTGCCTTTATGTGCAGTTCGACAAAGGGGTCCAGTTCTTCTATTACCAGTATCTCCTTTACCGATCTCAGGAGCTTCAGAATCAGTTGCTCCGGCAGGGGGTGCGGGGTGCCTACCTTGAGTATCGAGACCTTCTCCTGCAGTCCCAGCCACTTCAACGCCTCCAGGGTATAGCTGTACGATAACCCGCAGGCGATGATGCCCAGCCTGGCACCCTCCGCCATGTGAAGATGGTTATAGGGCAAACTGTCTACCGCCTGTCTGATTCTCTCAAATCTCTCCAGCATGAGAGGTTTGTTGATTCTGGCCACGCGGGGAACATAGGCCAGACGGTCCGGATTCTTCTCGAAAGAACCCTTTCTCCTCTCGCGGGAGATGCTCCCCAGGACGATGTCGCCCCGACCGTGGCTGATCCTGGTTACAGATCTGAGCATGAAGAGCTGCCCGAATTCCTCCGACAGCCTGAAGGCATCGGCCGTCATATCTTTTGCTTCCTGGACAGAGGACGGCTCGAGGACCGGTATATAGCCCTGGAGTGCAATGTATCGGCTGTCCTGCTCATTCTGCGAACTCCAGGCCCAGGGATCATCAGCGGAGACGAGCAAAAAACCTCCTCTGGCACCGATGTGGCTGGCCGTCATCAGCGGGTCATGAGCCACGTTTACACCGACATGCTTCATCGCCGACATGGCTCTTACCCCGCAGATGGAAGCGCCGAGGGCAACTTCAAAGGCAACCTTTTCATTGGTTGACCACTCGACATACATGTCAAGCTCCCTTGCTATTCCGGCAAGGGTTCCAACTATCTCACTCGACGGAGTGCCGGGGTAGGCAGCTGCCACCTGCACTCCTGCCTCTATTGCGCCTCTGGCTATCGCTTCATTGCCCAGGACAAAGAGCTTTTGTCCCTTTGCATCAGAACTGATGGTTAGCTCTTTCAACCTAGCCTCCTTTTCACCTCGGCGAGTGGTTCAGGGTCACCGGCAGAGACAACTATAACTAAGACGGAGGGATTTTTCTACCCGACGAATGTGGAGAGCAGCCGAATAGGGGTCAGCGGCTCTGCTGAACTGACGTCAAACGCGGGCCGTCATGTGTATCCGTGACGCGCCAGCCTGACATAATAATCTGCTCGCGCAAAGCATCCGAAGACTTCCAGTCGCCGCTTGCCCTTGCTCTCTCTCTTGCTTCGACCAGTGCCAGCACTTCGTCCGAAGGCTCTATAACGGCAATGTCCCTGTCCCGGTCTCTGGCAGATTCAACACGCTCCCATACCGTCGCGGGGATACCGCTTTTCGGATCTATATTGTGAAAGGGGCCTAACTCTCCGATGGCGAATGTCTGCCCCGAGGAGATAATGTCCTCTTCTTTTGTCCTGAGCAGGGTCACCGTCCCCCTGCCCATCACGTGGCATTTGCCCCGGGCCGGGTCCACTATGAGCGCCGTATGCTCGTCGATGCCGACGATACCTGTATCCGTATCCAGCATCTTCACCAGTCGGTCGAAGCGCGATTTACCCATGTAGCAGCGGCTTGTGTCCAGTTCAGATCCACCCTCTTTGTTGTTCCAATGAGAGATGAAAACCAGCGACAGGCCGTAGGGCGCGAACAGATCCAGTCCTGCAGACCAGCGCAGGTCCTCCCCCACTTTGTATATCTCGTACACCGGTAATGCTCTGGAACCGGCAGCGATCGCTGCGCTGCTGGCCAGTACCAGGGCTGCTCCCTGACGATGGCAGGCGAGAACGGTGTGCCAGGCCAGGCTGTTTTGAAGATGGCGAACGGCGTATGTGGGGCTACCGGGGCCCAGAAAGACCATGCCTGCCGACAGCACAGGTGAGACGATGTCTTCGTCCTCGGTACTAAAGGGAGGCTCACGCCGGCGTGCCGGCACTATATCAACTTCCGGTCGGTGGTTCTGTAGGCGGGATCGGAGGAAATCGCCGACCTTGCCCGCTACCCGGGCCGAGTTAGGCTGAAAGCCGGCCGGGGTTTCCAGTACCGATATTCGTATCGGCTGCGGAGATCTGCTCAGAAGCCGGTCATAAACTCTGCGACCGCTGGCCGATGTCTCTCCCGAACCGAATATGGCAACCGGTCCTGGAGCCATGGGGGCCGGGTATGTGTTCTGCGTATCCATCTCGCTGCTCCAGGCAGGCCTGGGCCGTTTCGCATTATATATCATCTCAATTCCGGAAGTTCAACCGGATTCCTTTGATTCTGGGACACGGCACAATCGTCCTCATTCTGCTCCGCAGGCAGTGCTATAATGTCGGCTGGAATCGCTTTGCATACGGAACTGCCTGCTTTTCAAAGAAGGAGGTGTTACCATGATTGAACTGCCTGAGGCTGTCACTATTGCCGGTCAGCTCAATGATACCACCTGCGGCAAGCGAATCGTCGCTGTGACGGTTAGACACACCCCTCATAAACTGGCATGGTATTACGGAGAGCCGGAGGCATACGCAGACCTGCTTTTCGGCAGGACTCTCGGGAGAGCCGTTCCGCTGGGCAGCATGGTGGAGATAGAGACCGGGAACAGGAGGGTTCTGTTGGGGGAGGGTGTCGGGATTAGATTCCACGGTGCGGGCAAACCGCACCCCGCCAGGCACCAGCTCCTTCTGGAATTCGGCGATGGTTGTGCCCTGACCGCTTCAGTCCAGATGTACGGTGGATTGGGGGCATTCGGCGAGGGTGAACTGGACAACTACTACTACAGAGTGGCAAAGGAAAGACCGTCTCCCCTCTCCCCGGAGTTTGATAAGGCCTATTTCGACGGGCTGATCGGCCAGGATGCAGTCCAGAAGCTGAGCATGAAGGCCCTTCTGGCCACCGAGCAGAGGATCCCCGGGCTCGGCAACGGTATCCTGCAGGACATCCTGTTCAACGCGCGGGTCCACCCGAAGAAGAAGGTCAACACTCTATCCGACGAAGACAGAACCCGTGTCTTCCATTCTGTGAGGAACACCATCTCCGCGATGGTGGCTCAGGGAGGCAGGGATACCGAGATTGATCTCTTCGGCGAACCCGGCGGTTACAGGACTATACTGTGCAGGAAGACGGTAGGCAAACCCTGCCCGGCCTGCGGCACGACAATCAGGAAGCAGTCCTACATGGGCGGCAGCGTCTACTACTGCGAGCGCTGCCAGGCGTTGTGAACGGTGCGTGGAGTCCGAGAGTAGCCTGCCGGTCACTCCTGTTCGCAGTAGACTACGCGGACACCCCGGTCGCTGTGGTACTGATATGTCTCACCTTCGTGGGAAAGAACGATCATATAACCGGGAGTGATGACCTGGGCATACATCATGCCCTCTTGAGGACAACCCAGGCTGGCGTCCGGCCAGTCCATGGCTTTCACCGACACTACCGTGATCTGCTCCTTATCTATGCCCTTGCGATCGGCCAGGTCTGCCTTGGCCAGTTCCACTGCCGGCTGAGCGCCACCGGGGGGCTGGGCGCTGCCCAGCGGACCGGCGAAGTAAGCATATCCAATCAGGAGCAGAGCTACGATGCCTACCGTCAGGAAGCGACCTCCCTGCATCCTTGTTATCGCTTTGTCCTTAACCATAAAGTGTCTCCTCCTTGTATCTACCATAACGCGGACGACAGAAAAAGGTTGCATCAACGCTATTCAGGTCACAGATGTTTTCGGGCCTCCTGACTGTTGCCACTACAAGTTCCCTATGGCGCAGCCATCTTTGCGGGGATCCGATCCTGCTATGAGGGCTCCGGTTGACTTCTGCACCATAATGGCCTGTCCGCCGCCGAATAGCTGGCAGTACGGGTCATCCAGTTCAATCGCTCGGTGTCCTCTGGCGGCCAGGTCCCGCACAACATGAGGAAGGACGCCGGGCTCAAAGGCGCATTCAGTGCCCTGCATGTATCTGAACCGCGGGGCATCGAGAGCGGTCTGCACATCCATGCCAAAATCGATGATGTTGAGTAAGACCTGGACGTGTCCCTGTGGCTGCATAAAACCGCCCATGACACCAAAGGTGAGAAACAGGGCGCCATCGCGGAAGGCCATGGCCGGGATTATTGTGTTGTACGGCCTCTTGTGAGGCTCAATGCAGTTGGGGTGGCCGTCTTCAAAGCTGAAGAGACTGCCGCGGTTCTGCAGGCAAATGCCTGTGCCGGGCACAACGACTCCGGAACCGAACGGCTGATACAGGCTGTTGATGAAGGAGACGCTGTTGCCGTCTCTGTCGGTCACCGCAAGGTAAACGGTGTCTTCCTCGTTGTTCAGGAGGCCTGCCTGCACCGCTTGTCCTGCCCTGTCATGGTGAATAAGGCCTCTCCTCTGCTCGGTGTAATCTGCGGAGAGTAACTTGTCGAGAGGATGATCGGCGAAATCCGGGTCGGCCACATAGCGACCGGCGTCGGCAAAGGCCAGCTTCAGGGCCTCTATCAGGATGTGTAAATAGTCCGGAGAGTTATGGGGCAGTGATGGCAGGTCATAACCCTCCAGTATATTCAAGGCTAGAAGTGCTACCAATCCCTGACTGTTGGGCGGACATTCATAGATATCATATCCGCGATAGCCGGTGCATATCGGGGTCACCCATGTGGAAGTGTGATCGCAGAGGTCTTGCATTGTGATGAATCCGTCGTTCTCCCGGGAGCAGGCCACTATAGCCTCGGCAATCTCTCCCCGGTAGAATACATCGCGTCCACCGTCAGCAATCTTGCGCAATGTCCTGGCCAGATCCGGTTGCACGACGATATCGCCCGGTTCCGGTGCCTTCCCGCCCGGCAGATAGACTTGCCCGGCAGCGGCATCGGCCTGCAACCTGGCGCTGTTCCTCATCCAGGTATGTCCGATAATCTCCGTGACCGGAAAGCCGTGTTCAGCGAGCTCGATAGCCGGCTCCAATACCCGGGCTAGATTCATAGTGCCGTGATCGTCGAGCATCGAACACCAGCCATCCAGCGTCCCGGGTATTGTCACTGCGTGAATGCCTGTGCCGGGCATCGTCCGATAACCGAGTTTTCGAAGAGTATCCAGACTGGTTGCATAGGGAGAGCGGCCGCTGGCATTCAGCGCCTTCACCTGGTTGCTACCGCTTATGTATAGCAGGGCAAAGGCATCTCCTCCCAGTCCGGTGGCCATGGGCTCCACCACGTTTAAGGCGGCGGCAGCGGCGATAGCGGCGTCAACCGCGTTTCCTCCCTGGCGAAGCATACTTATCCCGGCTTGCGCCGCCAGGGGCTGGCTGGCGGCCACCATCCCGAGATTGCTCATTACCGCGGAGCGACGAGAAGGAAATGAATACTTCAACTCAACATATCTCCGGTGCGGACGTCCAACGTGACATAGGAGTATTGTAACCTATTTGGATCGAGTCCGACGACTGCCCTGCCGGGATGGCCCTGGGTGCCGGTACGCCTCTCAGCGACCACAACCGCCATTCGGGCAGTTGATGCCAGGACGATGGTGACATGTGGCTCAAGGGACGGCTGTCCTTGATCAGGCCGGGTCTGCCCTTGCCTTCGGTGGAGAGTGGACCCTGCGGATTACTGTCCGGGGTAGCCTGAATGGGAGGCAACACTTTGATCGTAGTTCTCCCTGTCCAGCCTGCGGAACATCCGTATCTGAGGGATGAGAAGAACGAGTACCAGTATGAAGCTAAGGGCATCTGTGAGCGGAAAGGCCAGCCATACGCCGTCGAGTTGCCAGTAGTTCGGCAGTATGAACACCAGGGGCAGCAGGAACAGAACCGGCCTTGATATTGCGGTGACGAATGCCTGAGGAGCTTTGCCCATCGCCTGGAACACGGTTGAGCCGACCATAATGAATCCTATTAGGTACTTCACAAAGAATATGTATCTGGCAGCGTAGCCTCCCATGGCGATCACCTCGCTATCGGTCGTGAAGACACGGATGAACACCTCCGGCACAAAATACACAGCCAGGAACACCGTGACGCTGATCCCTGTGGCAGCGAGAATCGCCAGCTTTATGGCTCTCAATGCTCTGTCATAGCGCCTGGCGCCATAGTTGAAGCCCAGAATGGGCTGTAGTCCCATGGCGATGACAATGGCCGGCATGAAGGCGAACATCATCAAGCGGTTGACAAGTCCGTAGGCAGAGATGGCTATATCACCTCCGAACGTGGCCAGCGCTCTGTTGATGAAGACGATTGTGAGACTGCTGGCAGACAGATTGGCGAACGCCGAGATTCCTATGGCAAGAATGGATCGCAGGATTCCCCATTCGATGATCAGGTTCTTTGTGTGGATCTTAAGGAAGCTCTTGCCGGAGAGATAGTAGCTGATGAAGTAGATTAAGGTAACTATTGAGGCTATCAAGGTGCCCAGTGCGGCGCCCCTGACTCCCATATCCAGCAGTATGATGAACACGGCGTCCAGTATGATGTTCAGGACGGCACCTATAATCATCCCGATCATGGGAACGCGGGCATTGCCCTCCGCTCTTATGATTCCGTTCAAGGCCATAGAGGCCGTCTTGAAAGGCACCGAGATGAGTATGAATGCCATGTAGTCCCGGGCGTAGGGCAGAACTGTCTCCGATGCTCCCATTAACCCGAGCAACGTGTCCATATTTGAAAGGCCGGCTATAGTGACCACCACGGAGAGAACGGCAGCCGCGGTGAGGGCGTTCCCCAGGGCATGCTCTGCCCTGGCTACCTTACCCGCTCCGATTGACCGGGAGATCAGTGATGCGCCTCCCATTCCCATCATCTGCCCGATTGCCATCATGATCATCTGAGCAGGAAAGACGATGGTGAGGGCGGCGATGCCATCGGGGCCGACGTAATGGCCCACGAAAATCGTGTCAACCACGTTGTAGAGGGTCATGACGAGAATGCCGGTAAGCGCGGGGAGGGATAGCTTAACCATCAGATGGCCGATCCGGTCGTCGTCGAGTATGTTTTTTCGGTTGCTGTTCATAGTTCTATATCATCACTCGCCGCTATGTACCAGGGTGCCACCGGGTGTGCCTAGCGCAATCTTGACAGGATTTCCTGGAGCTTTTCCAGGGTGTCAGAGAGAGCTCTCAGATCTTCATCCTGGAGCTGTGCCATGGTCTCCTGAACAGCGTGCATCACGCTGGCCTTGTGTTCTTTCCAGACGGCTCTTCCATACGAAGACAGGGTGATGATGGTGGTCCGCCTGTCAGTTAAGTCCGACTGCCTTTCCACTAGCTTCAGCTGCACCAGCTTGTCTATCAGGTGAGTCATCTGCGCTCTGGCGATGTGAAGCCTGTCGCCGATCTCGGCGATGTGGAGTCCTCCCTCGTTCTCTAGCAATCTGATGATCTCGAACTGGTGCAGGGTGACTCCACCTTTAAGATCGCCGAAGGTGGTCTTGATCACCTTTCTGCGTATTTGTCTGAAGATGAGCGGCGGGATAGACAACAGGTCTATCGACACCTTCGCTAGAGTATCTCGACGTGCCTTCGAGTCCATGCCGGTTTTTGATTCCGAAGATAGTATATAAGTTATATAGTTAAGAATATATACTAATTTAGCCTGGCTGTCAAAGCGGTTCCGGACAAAAACTGGCCAAAGGTGTGATGGGCTGGTGCAATACAAAGGTGGGGTTCAACCGCTTCTGTCTCAGATTGTTGCTTGGGTTACCGATGCTGGCTTAGATTGAGCTCAGTCATCCGGTTGGATGTCGGGCGCTTTGCGGTGGATAGTCCCGGTGCCTGTCCTGTAGTCCTTGCTGAACATGAAGAACAGGGCGATGCTTATTACCTGCACCGCGGCAGAGAAGTAGAATACCGCGGGAAGGTTAAGTGCATCGGCTACGATCCCGCCGGCAATCGGCCCTATGCCCATGCCGACAGCCATGGCCAGCATCTCCATGGACATCGCTGTGCCCATGCCGGAGGCTCTCCCCTGCTCGGTATACAGGGCTGTCATCGCCGGCATGGCGATGGCGGCGGCAATGCCGCCGAAGGCGACCAGCGTCAACAACTGCCAGTAGCTGTATTCTCGAGGAATCAAGACGAAGAAAACTATGTGTGCGATGGCACCCACCACTACCAGGGTGCGCCTGTTCAACCTGTCGGCAAGGCCACCGAAATACGGTTGTACCGCTGCCCTCAGCAGATTGTGAACCGCCAGCATTATCCCTATCAGGCCTACGCCTATCTTCAGTGATGAGGCAGCAAATAGCGGCAAGAATGTCATAAGACATCCCCTTGCCAGGGCAAGGCCCGTTCGGTATGAAGAGAGACCGCGGAACATGCTGCTGCTGTGAAGCAGCCTGAATGGTTCGGTCAGTGATGGCTGCCCTGATCCAGCCTGACGGACCCTGCTCTCGGGCAGGAAGCGCAGAGCCAGCAGAAAACTTAGCGAACAGATGCCGCCCATGACGTAGAAGGCCGCGTTATATCCATACAATTCCGCTATCGGTCCGCCTATCAGTGGACCGACGGCGAAGCCGCCGAAGAAGGCGGCGTTGGCCATTCCCTGCCACCTTCCCTCTTCGCCCCTCGGGCACAGGTCGCCGATGAAAGCACGGGCTATGGGAAGCATCATGCCGGCGGTGGCTCCCTGTACGGCACGGGTTAGTATCAGGTGCAGGGGAGTAACTGCCAGAATATAGCCCAGAGTCGCTATCGTGAAACCGCCGAATCCGATGAGCAGGAACAGTTTTCTGCCACGCCGGTCTGAGAGGGGACCGATAAAGGGTATCACCACGGCTCGGGTTATCGTAAATGAGCTGAAGATCATACCCAGCAGGACCCCGCTGGCACCCATAGCCTCGGCATAGAGCGGCAATAACGGGCTTACGATTCCCACTCCCAGTAGTGAACAGAAGACGCACAGAAGCAAGACGGCGAAGACCCTGGTGTTCATGCCGGTATCCCTGAAGTGTAGATTTTGCGGCCAGGAATGTCAACGAGGTGAATCTGGATTGCCTGAAACTGACCGAGCTATGTTAGGCGCTCTACTGCATTTATGTTTGAGGATGACTTACCCGATCTGAAGAGGTTCTATTTCTCGCTGTCACGGTCCAGAGGCTGCACCTCTTGCCTGAAATACCGGTGAAAGCAACGAGGCAGATTGCGGTAGTCGAGATCGGACGTAGAGGCCGGGGGCTTCTTTGAGTTCAGAGTGTTCCAGAAGAGGACCTTCTTGCCGCGCAGAACCCTGTTCCTGGCATCATCGATCAGCGCTGCCAGGGCCTTGCCCGTATAGGTGCCATCCAGTCCGATTCCCTGGCACTCGGACATCAGGGAGGCTGCCTCAACAGCCTCCTCCGTGAATAGAGCATACCGTTCTCCGAAGTTATTGTGCCTGATATCGATGTCCGCCGCCGAGAAGTCAAATACAGGGAAAGAGGCATCAAGAGAATGGATCAGTGAGTTAACCTTGCTTACAAGCTTGAGCATCGATCCTGTGTTGACGAATCGTTCGCTGGTTACGCGTACCGACACTACCCGGGTGTTGAGCTTGGCCGCCCTGAGTCCGAGCAGCAATCCGGCGGTTGTGCCCATGGTTCCGCAGGCGACGTAGATGCAGTCAGGCTCAGGGGTTTCCCCGCTGGCAATCTGGTCTCTGAGTTCAAATGCGGCATTAACAAAGCCGATCGCTCCCAGTAGCGAAGATCCTCCCGGAGGAATCAGGTAAGGAAAGCGGCCGTTCTTCAGCCTGCAGTGTAACAACCGGCACACTGTTGCCAGATAGACCAGGGGCTTGTTAACCATGGATTCGGACACTGCTCCACATAGGTGTAGTTCTGCGCCGGCGCAATGGCCGGCAAGCAGGTTGTGGCGGACATATCGGGCATTCGGTTGGGGAACCAGCATAGATATGCTCTTCAGACCCAGCTGCTGCGCGTAGACGGCAGTGGCGACGGCATGATTCGACCCGACGGCGCCGAAGGTCATGACCTCCTTTGCCCCTGAACGGACGGCATCGCCGAGGGTAAACTCCAGTTTACGTGGCTTGTTACCCCCGTACAGCTCTCCGCTCAGGTCATCGCGCTTGATATAGAGGTGATCTATGCCTAGCTGATTTCCCAGTCGTTTGAGTTCCTCTATGGGTGTGGGGAACTCCCCCAGCGATACGTGAGGAAGCTTCTCCCTTAACACGGGATATCGCTCGAACAGGGGAAGCGTTTGTGATCCTCTTTCAGCCGTCATCAGGGTCGGATCCCGGCAGTCTTGCAATCAGGGAGCCAACGTGAATATTACCACCCTGATCTCCGATGGGCAACCTGTTTCGCAGGTTCACTGACCGGACGTTGATGACAGGCATGAGACGGCTGCTCGTGCCTCAACAATGCTGCAGGAACAGGACAGTATACAGTCGTCAGGAGGTCCCTGCTCCTTCAAAGACACCTATCCTGCTATCTCCGCCTGCGCTCTGTGATACTCCTGCTTCAAGCGCTCTGCCTCTGCCGTCAGCTTTTCCCTTTCGGCAGTTAGTCTGTCCGCGCTGTCTCCTAGCTCGGCGTACTCCCGATTAACGGCCACTACGTTCTGAGATTCTTCATAGTGATCGGGTTTGGCCATCAGCGCTTCGAGCTCCTTGAGCCGGCCTGTGGTCGCGGCCAGTTCTTTGTCTACCTCTGAAATGCGCTGGTTGACCGGCGATATGGCACGATAGTGCTCGTTGCGCAGGCGACCTTCGCTCGCCTTGCGCTGGCGCTTCTCGGTGGCGGTTGCTGGGCGGCTCGGCCGATAACTGCTGGGGCGGGCCTCCAGCATTCCTCTTTCCGCATCGGAGTTTGCGCTCTGGGCCAGATAGTCATCGTAGCCACCGGGGAAGACCCGGATCCTTCCGTCCTTTACCTCTATGATCTTGTTGGCTATTTCCCGGATCAGTGTGCGATCGTGGGTGATAAAGCATATGGTGCCCCGGTACGCATTCAATGCGTCGGTCAGAATCTCGCGGGACGGTATATCCAGATGATTGGTAGGCTCGTCGAGAAGGAGGAAATTAGCCGGCCTGGTCAGCATTCGGGCGAGTGCGACGCGTGTCTTCTCGCCGCCGGAGAGCACCGATATCCGCTTGCTGACGTCATCTCCTCCGAACAGAAACGCTCCCAGCAAGCCGCGCAGCCGCTGCTCCGATTCGTCCGGTGCCACGCTTCGCAGTTCATCGATGATGGTATTCCGCGGGTTTAGGGATTCTATGTAATACTGGGCGAAATAGGCAATGGTCACATTGTGACCGATTATGCGCTCCCCGCATTCAAACGGCAGGACGCCTGCCAGCATCCTCAGGAGGGTTGTCTTGCCCGCCCCGTTCACACCGACGAGAGCTGCGCGGTCACCGCGCTCTAAGGCCAAATTGAGGTCCCGGTATACAACGTGCTGCCCGTAAGACTTGGCAACGTGCTTGAGTTCCATTACGACGCGGCCGCTCTGGGGAGGCTGAGGGAAGCTGAAACGGATCTTCTTCGTCGAGCGGGGAACGGTGATCCTCTCCATCTTCTCCAGCTGCTTGATACGGCTCTGTACCTGTGAGGCCTTGGTATTCTTTGCCCGGAAACGTTCAATGAAGCGCATCTGGCGGCTGATCTTCATCTCCTGTCTTCGTGCAGTGGCCCGCCGCGTCTCGATATCCTTCTCCCGGGCAAACATGTAGCTGTCGTAGTTGCCGCGATAGAAGATGACCCCATCGTCCTCGATGGCTATGATCTTTCGCACGACATTATTGAGGAAAGCACGGTCATGGGAGGTGATTAGAACGGCGCCGTGATATCGTTTGAGGTAGCTTTCGAACCAGCGCTGCGTCTCCAGGTCAAGGTAGTTGGTCGGCTCGTCCAGCAACAGGATGTCGGGATTGAGGAAGAGCAGTCTCGCCAGTTCGATCCGTGTCTGCCAGCCACCGCTGAACTCAGAGAGCGAACGCCCGAAATCTGATTCGGCGAAGCCAAGTCCGGATAGAACGATCTTTGCCTCGTGCTCAGAATCGTAGCCTCCCTTTGCCTCGTACAGGGCCTGCAGGTCTCCCAGTTCTTTGAGCAGAGAGGAAACGGTTTCCCCGTCCTTTTCCTCGGCAACGTCCTCCTGTATTATGCTGATCTTGTGCGCGAGGTTGCTGATGACATCGGATGAACCGGAAACGTGCTCCAGCAGAGTTCGGCCCGATGCCGCCTTTACATCCTGCTGGAGGTATCCGATGGCGGTGTCACGCCGTAGCGAAACTGTGCCTGAATCCGGGGTGATGCTCCCTGCAATTATCTCGAATAGAGTCGTCTTACCGCTGCCGTTCCGTCCGATGACGGCGATGCGGTCGCTCATGCCGACCGTAAAGCTGACATCGCTGAAAAGCTCCTGGTCGGCGTATGACTTAGAAATCCCGTTGACATCAAGCATGTTCCCCTCTTATCTGTAACATTATAATAGTAAAGGCAGGGCCGGCGAAAGCGAAGCTACGGAGGGTCTCTCAGCGCAGGACTGAGTGGGGCTTATCAATACGTGTGAGGCGGGCGTTCAGAGCCCGGCAACGCCGCGGGTGGTACAATGTGCATCGGGATCCGGGATAAGCTAGACTATGGAGAGAAAGGAGAAGAACAATGTGGGATGCTTCAAAATGTGACCTCTGTGGTGACTGTCTGGTGAAATGCCGCTATGTCGATTATGACAAGGAGAGGGCGGTCGCTGATATCAAGTCACTCATCGAGGGCAAGGATGCCGAGATACTGAGTAAGTGCACTACCTGTATTGCCTGCAACGACTACTGTCCGACGGGAGCCGATCCTTCCAACCTTATCTTCAATATGCAGGAGAAGATAGGCGCCTGTCCCATAGTGGTTGTGGGCAAACCGGTGCTGGAGTTATCCGCGGCCGCACTCGAGGACAGTGCAGTATCGCTTGAAATGACCCCGGGTGACCCTGATAAGCCTGTCCTATCGCTGGACATGTTCCGCTATGAAGACTTCCCCGAGGGCACATTCGATAGCGGGCTGTTCTCGGGCATGACAGTAGTGAGGGGACATGGGATTGCGTCGCTTGTAGGCCTTGTGCATATGGGTGGCGAGAGCTTCGTTGAGAAATATGGTCAGACGGTTCTTGACAGACTGGCCGGACTGGGCAAACCGATAGTGTACCTTCACAACGAGGGGTTCGTTCTGGCACATGTTAAAGCCAGAGAATGCGGTTTCAAGGTTGACTTTGAGTACACGCACTTATTTGAGTATCTGCGTGACTACCTGAGAGACAACAGGAGCGATATCACGAGGCTGGATAAGAAGGTTGCCTATCAGGCCAACTGCGCCACCAGGTGGATCCCCGAGTATGATGCTTTTCTGGACGAGATATTTGAGCTTGTGGGAGTGGAACGTCCGAGAAGGACGTATGAACGCACGGATGCCCTGTGCTGCAGTGCACCTCTCATATACACTAACAGGGAGCTGGCCGTCGACATTCAGAGGAAGAACTTCGAGGACGCCGTCGCATGCGGAGATGACGCCATCGTAACTTCATGCCCTGTATGTGACAGGGTGCTGCGTCGACCAAGCGGGCAGTTTGGCTTACCGAAGATTTTCATCACGGATCTGTGTCGTATTGCCCTTGGCGAGAAACCCTGGCCGGAAGAGCCCGGCATATGACGCTGTGTCTTTCATGTAGCTGCTGATGGTTATCGATGCTGAAAGATGAAGCCCTCCGTATTGCCTCGAGTTAGGGCTGAATCCTATCTGGTGGGGGCTGAGAGCCGTCTTAACTCGTCCACGATCCGGACCATGCCTTCGGTGTCGAGCTTACAGTATTCGATCAGGTCTGCCCGTACCCTGGCGATCTCCTCTTCCGTGGCGGTACCGTATGCTATTCTCTCATATGCGATGCTGGCGTTCATGCCGTCACAGATCCCCATTTCTTCATAACCCTGGCCGGTGAGTGACAGAAGCACTCTCTTCAGCGAAGCCGTGTCCTGTTGTGAAGGGTGGTAGTAATGGAACTCTCTGAATGGACGGAGTAGGTCGACCATCCTCGGCAGAATGCCTTGAAGCCAATCTGTGTACTCCGGAGAAGATTCAACCGATTCTGTGAGGACGCTCTCTTCAAAGGCTGCATTGTAAGCAATTATGCTGCCCTCTGAACCGAGTAGCCTCATCAGTTCGCCGAGAATGACGGGCCGGGGGTCGTTCATCCCATCGGCGAGGAATGAGTGATGTATAGGTTGTGCCTTCTCGTCTTCGACAGTATGCAGGGAGAACTGAAAAGGCAGTGCCTGATAGGGCCTCATGCCGTCGTACAGCGGGATAGCGGGTGCTATGGTCTCGAAGTCCAGATAGTACAGGGGATATCTCAGGTTATCGAGAAACGCTCGAAGCTCGTCCTTTTCGATGTGGGTGATACCTGTTGTCACGCAGTCCTTTTGAATCTTCTGCTGCCTGGAGAGGCCGGAATCATCAGGAATATCCTGAATGGACATAATGCCCTGCTCATAGAGAGAGAACTGGCGAGGCTTTCCGCCCCGCAGCGTGAAGACGCTGTTCTCGGGCAGGAATGCCCAGCAGTCCGCTCGGAGCGGACAGTCATAAGGCTCAAGGCAGTGTTGACCGATGCTCACCTTCGGACATGCTCTATTTGAGACGAGATCGAGCAAGTCAAGCACCCGTTCCTCAATGCCGGTACCGGCATCTTCTGCCCGGAGCGAGACGTCTTCCAGGTTGAACAACTCACCGGGCTCTATGGCGCCGTGCTTCACATACCCTTTGTTCAGGTAGCCCAGCTTACAGGCTCGTATCGTCAGCCCCGCCTTCCGGCAGCAGTGTTTCTGGAATGCTACATCATAGATGTGGACATCCTTGACCGATGTGCTGGATTTGATCTCTATTATGTCCCATTCATCATCGTTGACCGGGTGTAGGATGTCTAGCCGACAGTAAAGTGTCCCTGATAGGATGCCTGCCTCGAACAAAGGCCTCCTCTCTGCCAGGAGTCTCCTTGTCGCAAATATATTCTCCATGAAGCCGTCCTGCGGAACCATTATGCCTGAGGGGAATAGCTGCCTTGCATATTCACCGACCAGGTGGCCCTGGTCGAATACATGCTGAGTGACTATATCTGCCGTCGGAATGACTGTTGGCTCATTCACCTGGGTCCACAGCAGTTTGCGGCATTGCAGGCCGGAAAGATACTTGGACTTCGATAATAATCGCGCCACTATTGCCTGATCCATTCCGCAGATCCGGTACACATTCATGGCTGCCGGGTCTGACCTGCCATATATGGCTATGACCTATACTTATATTATCCTAATTTACGGCATTCGACTATCCCGATCGTTATTCCGTGTTGTCGTTATTCCGTGTTGTGGAGCTTCCTTCACAGCGCAGGGTCTCTCCTGAGCAAGCTGTGGCGCATGGCCGGTACATGGTTCTCGACGACGAGAGATTGGAACACTGGCTGAGCCTGGTTCTCCAGTTTGCCCGGCTCAGCCGGTCATGGCAAAAACCAGTATCAGACCCGCGATCAGCCCGCCGATGGAGACATGGCTGTTGAGTTTGTTCGCTTGGGGAATGAGTTCGTCGCTTGCTATGTAGACCATGGCTCCGCCCGCGAATGCCATACCGGCAGCGATAAAGAGAGGCGAGATGCGGAAGAAGGCCAGACCGATTAATGCTCCCAACGGTGTCATCAAGCCGATAACGAGTGTCAGCAGAAGCACTCTCGCTGCCGACAGTCCGCCCGCCCTCAATATCCCGGCGGCAGCGATTCCTTCAGGGATGTTATGCAGAGCAATAGCAATGGCCACATATAGACCCAGTTCCGGGCTAGCTTCCACGCCTGCGCCTATGGCCAGGCCCTCCGGCAGGTTATGTAGCGCAAGGCCAAAGAAGACCAGGTAACCTGCTCGCAGCAGGTCTCTCTTAGCTACGCTGCTCTGCGGCATCGCTTCAAGAGCCAGATGCTGGTCCGTAGACATGTGAGCGTGCGGGATGAAGCGGTCCAGCGTGTACATAATGCCCGCACCGAGCAAGAATCCCACCGAGGCGATGAGTACGGAGCCGTTTTCTAATGCCTCAGGCATGAGGTCGAAGAAGGATAGGGCCAGCATGACTCCGGCGGCAAATCCTAACAAGGCTGATAGCAGCTTGGGACCCGGTCTCCCGAAGACCACTATGACCACCGCCCCCAATACGGTGGAAACGCCGGCCAGGAAACTGTATAGCAGGCTCTCCATATCTATATCCTCCTGTCCATAGCTAGTCCCCGATCCGCCTTCGGCGTCGGGCGTAGGCTGAGAGATACCTCGAATCAGCACGGTGGCAGTTCCAGCCGACTGCCGGGTATCCATAGAAGTAAGCGTGATCTAACATTGTGGGCCAAAAAAACATCATGATTCGCGATCGCGGTGGGCCTTGATCTTCCTGTCGTCCCTTCCGTGCTTGACATAGTGGTTGAATATGTCCTCCCAGTCCGGCCTGCCGGGATAACATTCCATGACCAGGCTGATGAATCTCTCGAGACGGTGAATACTGTCACGGCTCAATGCATGCTCCATGCTACAGGCATCCTGCTCGGCTATCTCCGGGTCTACCATCAGGATGTCTGTCAGAAAGCTGAAAAGCGCCTTGTGCCGGCGACATACCTCATCGGCCATGCGGGTTCCCTTAGGTGTCAGGTCCACGTCGCCGTATCTCTCGTGAATCACGAGATCGGCCTCGGATAGCCTCTTCAGCGCACGGTATACGCTTGGCTTCTTCACGCCGACCGACTTACTGAGCGCCGTAACGGTGACCTTCCCGCCCTGCTTTTTGAGCATTGCGATGGCCTCCAGGTAGTCCTCAAGAGACGCCGTCGGTTTCTCGCTGATGCTGCTCATCATGATGTTAGGCGCGGCTAACATTGGAATTATAGTGCAGGCCGATGTCTCCTGTCAAGACGGCCGAAGGTTTGCGGAGTTAGTATGCGGTATCGGTCACCGGCCGACCTCTTGAGTGCTGCCCCTTCTTCGTGAGAACAGAACAGCCAGTGCTATAGCTACTATTACCAGAGCGCCTGCTATCCCGCCGATCAAGGGCCAGTTGGAAGCGGCGGCCGGTTCCCTTGTGACGACGATCTGCGATGCGGGCAGATCGGACCAGTCTTCCGGCGATACTATGTGCCTCTCCATTGGCTCAATGGTGAAGGTGTAAACCTCGGTTATCTGAATACCTTCGATGAAAGCGGCCAGGTCGCCTTCGGGATAGCTGTCGCTATCTGCCGTCGGTCCATTGGGTCCGGTGCCTGTGGCTGTGAGTGTGGCTGCGCAACCCTCTGTGCAGTCCTGTTCTGTCTCGGTTTGATAGGTAGACATGGGCTGCACTATTCCCTGGGTCGCGTCCTCCGTCGGAATCGTTGCTCTGTAGATCTCCACTGAGTATGTCACTGCCACGTCCCCGTAGTTCGTGTAGAGCAGGGATTGCGAAACGGGGTCTACGCTGAAGGCTGCTTTAGAGCCGGAGGATACGGTGGCGTCCATAACACTGTACAGGGTCTGCGTCATATCACCGTTATCTTCACCCAGACTGACTATCTGCAGGGAGTACTGTTTTGCCGCGTCGCCGGTGCTGAAAGATAACT
>PWZA01000223.1 GCA_003567655.1 Dehalococcoidia bacterium | reverse complement strand
CATCGAGCACATGGGTTTCGATGAAAACAACCCCTGGTAGCCATATCTCATCTTATGGCCCCGGTTCGGGGATCCATGGCTGCTTAACGGACCGGGCAGACGATAAACGACAACACATCAACCCAGGGGAGACTAAATCGCCGAAAACGTGTTATAATACGGAACCCATGAAGAGGGTAGACATCTACCGCGGCTGGTGCAAGAGATGCGGCATTTGCATCGCCTTCTGTCCCAAACAAGTCCTCGAAGCTGACAAAGACGCATACCCCACAGTGAAAGACCTCGAGCAGTGCTCCGCCTGTCGCCTATGCGAGATGAGATGTCCTGACTTTGCCATAGTTGTGTCTAAGAATGAAGAGGGAAAAGGAAAAGGGAAGACAGAACCAGATACTACTGCAGGGTAATGAGGCATGCGTAAAGGGTGCTCTCATGGCCGGCTGCCGTTTCTATGCCGGGTATCCGATCACTCCCGCAACTGAAATCACCGAGGTGATGGCCCGCGACCTGCCCAAGGCTGGCGGAGCCTTCATCCAGATGGAAGACGAGATCGCCAGCATGGGTGCCGTCATCGGTGCCTCCCTCGCCGGCTCGAAGAGCATGACTGCCACAAGCGGGCCGGGGTTCTCTCTGATGCAGGAGCATATCGGCTATGCCTGCATGGCCGAGGTTCCCTGTGTCGTCGTCAATGTTATGCGTGCCGGACCGAGCACAGGTCTTCCCACTCAGCCATCTCAGGGCGATGTCATGCAGGCACGCTGGGGAACACACGGCGACCACTCAATCCTTGTCCTCTCCCCATCATCGGTATACGAGTTCTTTGAACTCACCGTTCAGGCGTTCAACCTATCCGAGAGATACCGTATTCCCACGATCCTGCTTGCTGATGAGATAGTGGCCCATATGAGAGAAGGCATAGTTCTACCATCGGAGAAAGACATAGAGATTGAAAACAGACCCCACCCCACTGTTCCTCCCGAGTGGCACGTTCCCTATGCAGATCCCGGCACCGGTGTTCCACCCATGCCGGCCTTCGGTGAAGGGTACCGCTACCATGTGACGGGCCTGCATCACGACCTGCGGGGCTATCCGACCACGCGCAAGGATGAGGTAGAGGCACTGATGAGGCGCCTCTTTTCAAAGATATCAACCGATCTCGAACGATTACAATGGTTCGACGCCTACTACACCGAGGATGCCCAGCTAACTGTGATAGCCTACGGCTGCGTGGCCCGCGCCGGACTGCAGGCGGTAAGGGAAGCCAGAGAAAAGGGTTACAGGGTGGGACTGGTCAAGCTCAAGATACTGTGGCCGTTCATGCGACGCACGATAACCAATGTCCTCGATAGCTCTCAGAAGGTGCTGGTTCCTGAGATGAACGTAGGGCACATATCCCGGGAGGTAAAGAGGGTCAACCAGGGCAACTGCGAAGTGCTCACCCTGAACAAGATAGACGGAACACCCATAACCCCCGGTGAGATACTGCACACAATTGAGGAGGCTTGCTCATGAGAGAAACCAGCCATCTGGTCCATAAATATCTCCGTTCCAGCAAGAGATTTCCTCACATCTGGTGTGCCGGTTGCGGCATCGGCATCTTCATGCATGCGCTGATAAGGGCGATTGACAGACTCGGCTACACCAAAGACGAGGTAGTGCTTGTATCCGGCATCGGCTGTTCCAGCAGGCTTCCTGTGTACGTCGACGTCAACACACTGCATGCTACGCACGGCAGGGCTCTGACGTTCGCCACCGGAGTTAAGCTGGCCAACCCCGACCTCAAGGTGATCACAATAATGGGCGACGGCGACGCTGTCTCCATCGGCGGAAACCATCTGATCCACGCTGCCAGGCGCAACGTCGAGATCGCCAGCTTCATAATAAACAACCAGGTCTACGGCATGACTGGAGGACAGTCCTCACCGACCACAGCCTGTGGCACCAAGACCACCTCCGCACCTTACGGCCACCTCGAGGCGCCTTTCGACATATCCCGACTGGTAGAAGCAGCAGGAGCGGTATTCGTCGGCAGATCGACCGTCTATCATACTACGTTGCTGGATCGGCTGATAGACAAGGCCCTGACAAGGAAGGGGTTCTCGATGGTTGAAGTGCTGGCGCAGTGTGTGACCTATTCCGGACGCTGGCTCGGACTCAACTCCCCGGTTGACATGATGGAATGGCAGAGGGATCACTCGGTCACTGTGGACAAGGCAGCAGATATGAACGAGACTGAGTTAGCCGATAAGGTGATCATTGGCGTTCTGGCGGACCGGCAAAGACAGGTCTACGACGATGAGTACAGAAAGCTTCTCAACTAAGAACACCAGATATGAGGTGAGAGTCGCCGGCTCAGGGGGCCAGGGCATTGTCCTTGCCGGCATAATGCTCGCCGAGGCAGCCATCCTGGACGGCAGATACGTCGCCCAGAGCCAGAACTATGGGCCCGAAGCCAGGGGAGGCAACTCCATATCTGAGGTGATTGTCAGCGATGGGGAAATCGATTACCCGCAGGCCGTGAAACTGGACTTGCTGGTTGCCCTCACGCAGGAGGCATGTGTCCGAAACCTGCCCTCCATGAAAGAGGACGGCCTCGTTATCGCGGATTCATACCTCGTTCGCTGGGTTCCCTGGGATAGGGTGGCACGTCTGCCCTTTCAGCAGATAGCCAGGGACGTGGGTGAGACAAGGGCGATTAATATGGCGGCCCTGGGTGCTGTGGCAGCGCTCTGCCCCATCGTATCGGCCGATGCCCTGATCAAGGTCATGGCAAAACGACTGCCCTCATCTAAGGTGGAGGCCAACCGGAAGGCTTTCAATGAGGCGCTGCAGGCAACGGACAAGATCAAGGACAGCCTTATCACCCTCAGACCCAGGGACACATTCGAGATCTAGGCCCTTTTCATACTCCCTCTCAGCAGAGCCGTTTTGCACGAGATGCCGGGCCGACGCGGATCCTGCTCCAGAGATCATACAAAAGGACCGGTGCACTCAGTGCTGCTTTCTCCCGTCATAGAACACCGACGACATATCTATGCCTCCCTGGTGTCAACGCCTGACACAGGATGCGCATGGAACTGCCCGGCAACGCAATTCACTCCCGAGGTCACTGTTGAAAGGTCGCCGGACAGATAGTATGATGAAATCATAGCTAAGAAACAGCCCTGGCGGGTTGATTCCAGGTTGATGGTCAGGGTTGGTATTCTATCCTGCCTAAATTTGATCCGCTCCCCTTCTGCGACCCAGGGCCGTATGGCGGTGGGCCTGCTAGATCTGTCGGGTTATTGAGGGCTTCACGGAGAAGTAGTGTAGGTGACAGCCAGGATCAGTTTGCGACTCGGGGCTCCCGAATCCTGTGTGCTCCCAGGAACGGAGGGCGTAAGCGCTGACGATTATCTCACTATTACCTCATTGCCCTTTACCATCGGGTGGGACGAAGCAATCTCCTCAGGGACCGGTAATGGGCCGGTGACGGCTGGAGGATGACCTGAGATGAATGAAACGTTGCGCAATCAGCGTATTGCAAAGGAGGATACTGTGAATAGAGTACCGATTCCGGACAAGCATCTCAACGCGAGAATACTGGGCATCCTGTTGATTACAGCAGTTTTGATCGCACTACCGACAGGATGTGATGATGGAACTACCCCTACTGAGTATAGCCTGACCATGCTAGCAAATCCCGGCGTTGGCGGCATGGCGACCGACCTGACCGGCTCCTCGCCTTATACGGCAGGCGCTTCCGTAAGCATAAAGGCGGAGGCCGCAGCAGGCTATGAGTTCATCGGCTGGACGGCGCCGGCGGGCACGTTCGATGACGAGTATGCGACCGAGACTACCTTCACCATGCCGGCTCAAGATTTAACCGTCACCACTAACTTCTTCCAGGGTCAACTGATTGCAGATTAGGATGACCTGAATGCCGTCCGGGACAATCCGGACGACAACTATCTTCTCATGAACGACCTCGATTCAGGCACTGCCGGTTATGCAGAACTGGCAAGCGCCATAGCCAACGAGGGAAAGGGCTGGCAGTACCCGTAACTCCGATACTCAGCGGCAGGGGCGGGGTTTGGGCCCGTCCCCTGCCTCATATACCCGGCACGACAGGAATAACTACTCACTGCCCTCCTCTGCCACATTGACAAATCCCCGGCGACCAATTAACATACGGATCCAGACGCATATGCTATCGTCCAGAAGGCTGGAGGAATGTCAGTTCTCGGACATGCCACCAGCCCTTTCTAGATTCACAGCACAGTCAGGAGTCCTGCATTGAAAGAGAGAATCCTGGAGCATGTCTTTCATCCGAAAACGGTCGCCGTAATCGGTGCCTCCGATCATGACGGCTTTTCACAGGCCTTGATGAGCACTCGGATGAGAGACAGCCTGTTCCTGGTCAACCCCAAGTACAGCGAACTCCACGGCAGAACGTGTTACTCCAGCATACTCGATATCGAGGATGACGTCGAGTACGTTGTCATCGCAGTGCCGGCGCCGAATGTCCCCGGGGTGTTGAGCGACTGCATAGCCAAAGGGGTGAAGACTGCCCACGTCTTCACCGCCGGTTTCAGCGAGACCGGCCTGCCGGAGAGGAGGGCTCTTGAGGAAGAGGTCGGGAAGATTGCCGAAGGCAGGATCAACCTGATCGGCCCCAACTGCATGGGAGTACACTGCCCCGGATCCGGCCTGACCTTTATCCCCGATGCCTCCACAGAGCCAGGGCCTGTTGGTGTCGTTTCACAGAGCGGCACCTTTGCCGAGCAATTCCTCTCCGTCGGCCAGCTAAGGAATGTGCAGTTCAGCAAGGTCATCAGCTACGGCAACGCGATAGACCTGGATTGCCCCGACCTCCTGGAATACCTGGCAACCGATCCGGAAACAGAGGTGATAGCCTTGTACATTGAGGGGACAAGGAACGGTGAACGGCTCAAAGCAGCCATGAATCAGGCTGCCCGGCTAAAGCCGGTTGTAGCGCTCAAGGGAGGAGTCACCGTCCAGGGAGGGAGAGCGGCATCCTCTCACACGGGATCTCTGGCCGGTTCCGCGCAGGTCTGGAACTCACTGTTCCGCCAGACCGGCGTCGTCCAGGTAGATAACTTCGAAGAACTGCTGGACGCCACCCTGGCACTATCCTGTGCCCGCCTGCCTGCAGGAAAGGGCACCGCCATTATCACTAACTCGGGCGGCTTCAGCGTGCTGGAAACCGACCTGTGCGTCAAGGCGGGACTGGAGGTTCCCCCGTTCACCGATGAGACGATTGCCGCACTGCGCAAGATGGTGCCCCTGGCGGGTACGAGCATAAGCAATCCCCTTGACGCCTGGCCGATATACTATAACCTGCCCGGAAAGTCAGGGACACTGGCCGATGCCATCAGAATCCTCTCTCACGACACAAATATACACTCAATAGTCCTGCACTTCGACGAGGTTGCCTATCTGAGGCGCATCTTGGGAGACGCAGTTGAGGATCTGCTCAAGGAGCTCATCCCGGTGATGGTGGAGGGCTGCGAGTATGCCCGGGACACTATGGGCAGGGCCGTCACCGTCTGCGTTTCGCTCGATGCCTATTCGGAGGACGAGGAGGACAGGAGATATCACATGATGGCCAAAAAGGCCTTCGAAGCCGAGCGCTTCCCTGTATATCCGGCACTCAGCGCCTCGATCAAGGCGCTATACAACCTGTACAGGTACAGCACTCGATATGGCGCACTCTGATGCGCCGCCGATACACCCTGTATTCGGTTTGACACTTATGAGCGGGGATGCTAGAATTCTCTGTTTGTACGGGGGTGACAACATTTACGCTATTATCGAAGTAGGCGGCAAGCAGTACAAGGTAGCACCGAAGCAGACGATAGAGGTGGAACGCCTTAATGTCCCGGAAGGCGACAAGGTTGAGCTGGAGAGAGTGCTATTCATCGGTGAAGATGACAATACGCTGGTAGGAAACCCCACAATCAAGGGAGCCAGGGTGACTGCTACTTCTCTGGGAGAAGCCAGGGGTGATAAGACTATCGTATTCAAGTACAAACCGAAGCGCCGCTACCGGAACAAGAGAGGACATCGACAGATACACACAAGGATACTGATCGACGAGATCGTCAGGAGTTAGGAGAACAACCATGGCACACAAAAAAGGTGGCGGCAGTACAAGATGCGGGCGCGATAGCCAGTCCAAGCGATTGGGCGTGAAGAGATACGGTGGCGAGCAGGTACGCGCGGGCACTATCCTGGTCCGGCAGCGCGGAACCCGCATACTGCCGGGGAACAATGTCGGACTGGGTAGGGACTACACTCTCTTTGCTCTGATAGACGGCAACGTCAAATACGAACCGGCAACGAAGTACAAGAAAAAGGTGAGCATCTACGCATGAAGGACAAGATCCATCCCAAGTTCAATGAAGAAGCCAAGGTGACCTGCCTCTGCGGAAACGCCTTCGTCGCCGGCTCGGTGAGGCCGGAGATCAGGGTAGAGGTATGCAGTCAGTGCCACCCTTTCTATACCGGTGAGCAAAGGATAGTCGACTCCAGGGGAAGGGTGGAGCGCTTCAAGCAGCGCTACAAGATGAAATAGACGGGCTTGCCCGGCTCCTCGCAGCATTCCCCTGTCAGTCTACCGACACAAACGGGACACTCGTAATTCACAACTGCCTCAGGATTCGTGCTTTATCTTTCCCGCCGTTCGTGTCATAATGCAGGCAGTGCGTGCTCGCCTTAAGACAGGACAGCAACCGGTCGGCGGCAAGGAGATTTAATAGCTGATGCCGAAACCCTTTCACTACGGCGGCCAGGCAGTCATCGAGGGTGTCATGATGCTGGGCAAGAAAGGCCTGGCTATGTCTGTGCGTCAGCCAGACGGCCGCCTGAACACCATAAAACAACCTCTGGCCAGAATATACAGAGGACGCCTCAGAGACAAGCCATTCACAAGGGGGCTGATCTCTCTCAGTGAAACCATGGTCCTCGGTACCCGGGCACTGCTCCGCTCCGCTGAGATCGCAGCGGCTGAGGAGGGAGAGGAGAAGATACACCCCGCCCTTCTGGGGGGAACCGTGGCTCTAAGCCTTGCCTTTGCTGTTGGTCTCTTCTTCCTGGTCCCCCTTCTTGCCACCCGCTATCTAATTGATCCTTACATCGATTCCGCCCTGTTGAGTGTCACCCTTGAGGGACTCGTCCGCATCGGCATCTTCATCGCATATATCAGGTTGATAGGGCTTGTACCTGATATCAGGCGCGTATTTGCCTACCACGGAGCCGAGCATAAGACGATCAATGCATATGAGTCAGGCACCCCTCTGGAAGTGGAAGCGGTCAGGAACTACCCCACCGCCCATCCCCGCTGCGGCACATCATTCATCGTTTTCGTACTCGTTATAGCCATACTGGTCTTCGCCCTCATCGATGTTCTGCTCGGTCGGCCGCCACTCTGGATACGCATGCTCTCGCGCATAGCCCTTATCCCGTTTATCGCAGCCATCGGCTATGAGATCATGAAGCTCGGAGCCGGGCATGTCAAGAACACTCTGGTTCGCGTTCTCATCGCCCCGGGCCTGATGCTGCAGTCTCTGACCACAAGGGAGCCGGATGACAGCCAACTGGAGGCCGCCATATCTGCACTGAACGAGGTCATCGAAATCGACACAGCCGCCGATCCGGGCGATAGCACAGAACAACCAGCCGCAGAGACTGCGGCCTCTGCGTGAGGCGTTAGAGTCGTCAGGGACAAGCCCGACGACACAGCCACGCCGCCACTCTGCCTGAATCCGAGCTGATACAGGAAAGGAGCAGTCAATGGAAGTCATCGAAGCGATCAAGACCCGCAGGAGCATAAGGAGTTTCAAGCCCGATCCTGTAACCAGGGAGATCCTGGAGCAGATACTCGACATAGCAACCCGTGCCCCCTCGGCAATGAACACGCAGCCCTGGGAGTTCACCGTGCTCAGCGGCGATGTACTGGGCCGGGTGAGGAACGCCAATGTTGAGCGACTCAGAGCGGGGACTCCTCCCAACCCCGACCATGAGGTAGTAGCCTGGCCTAAAGAGAGCATCTATCGCGAACGCCAGGTCGATCTCGCCAAGCAACTCTTCAGGGCCATGGACATACCGAGGGAGAACAAAGATAAAAGGGCACAATGGATGGAGCGGGGCTTCCGCTACT
>PWZA01000190.1 GCA_003567655.1 Dehalococcoidia bacterium | reverse complement strand
TAAGTTAGCTTCGGAAAGGCCCGTCGTACCTATCACCATGCTGACCTTCTGCTTGATGGCGACACGAGCGGCTGCGATTGAAGCCTCGGCGTCCGTAAAGTCCACCACCACATCAGCATTGGACTTCTTCAGAAGCGAGCCTAAATCAGAAGAAAACGGAACCAGTTCTACAGTTTCGGCTATGGGAAGATACCGCTGAGTTACCTCCCTCTCAGCAGCCCCAACCACCTTCAACCCGGGCTCACGAACAACGGCCTCGACTATTTCCCGCCCCATGCGACCTAGAGCACCGTTAACAACCACCCTTATCAACTCCATGCCATGTCCTCCAGCGCAATGCGCAGACTATTTACCTGTAGTTGCCGCATCGTGAGCCCTTACTATGAGAATGAAAAGGCTCTCTCTGATCATGTCCGGGAGACGAGGAGTCCTTGACCTCGGCACCGGGGCGCCGGGAAAGCCCCTCGAATACCTCCCTGCACAACAGGTTTATTCTCCCTGAGTTGTCAATCCTTGTCTTGTACATCCCGGGAGCACAGGGGCTGAGCTCGGGGCGACTGCTGCTGATAACCTGACCCATCTTCCCCAATATCTCCAACCGTGCTTCCCACGCCTGATTCAATGCTTTGGCCAATACGCCATAGTCCATCTAGCCGAGTTTTATATCAAGCTGCAAAGCTGTCAACCCTAGAGTTGTACCGGCAACCTTAAGATCCATCTCTCCGAAGGCATCTTCCATGCCTACGATGTCAGTCAGTATGACAGAACCGACCTCCTCTCGCGAGAGGAAGAAAATCTATCCCTTCCCGGGCTCAGCGCCGGAACAGGCCGTGACCAGTACAGTAGTACTTCCGTAGCGCACAGTAACAACTCCACCCGCTTGCCGGGCCAGTTTACCTTCCTGGAGAGTCAGCTCTCTGCCGCCTAATGAATGATCGCATAGATCAGACATACTACTTCCTCAGCCCAAGTCTCTTAATAAGAGCATAGTGCCGATCAGAATCGCTCCGTCTCAAATAAGCCAGAAAACGCCTCTGCTTTCCTATCACTCTGAGAAGCCTGTGTCTGGTATGCTTATCCTGCGGATATGCCTTTAGATGCTCAGTCAAACGACTGATCCTCTCGGTAAGCAATGCTACCTGAACCTCGACAGACCCCGTATCATTCTCTTTGCGTCTGAACTGGGTGATGATCTCCCCTTTTTTCTCCTTCTCCACTGTTGTTAACTCCCTCACTTAGTTTAGCAATGTCGTATATCATAACACGACAGAAAACTCTTGTATAGAAATTGACCAAGGGCTGAAGATGCTTTAGAATTGACCCGTAAAGACAACTTTTATGCACGAAAGTTGTGGCGTTTTCGGAGTTTATGCCTCAGGCATAAATGTAGCTCAGACTACCTTTTATGCCCTCTTCGCCCTGCAGCATCGCGGTCAAGAGAGTGCAGGCATCGCCGTTACCGATGGCGACGGCATAAAGGTACATACGAAGATGGGCCTGGTTTCCCAAGCCTTCACAGAGCATGACCTTGACATGCTCAAAGGCAGGATCGCCATCGGACACAACCGTTACTCCACCACAGGATCGAGTAGACCTGTGAACGCCCAGCCCGTCATCGCGAAGTCAGGAGGTCTGACCATCGCGCTGGCGCACAATGGCAATATCATCAACTCCAAACCACTCCACGATGAACTCCAAGAACGGGGCTTTAACTTCCACACGGGCACTGATTCCGAGGTCATTGCCAACCTGATCCTCGCTTCCCCAGGTCAAAACTGGCAGACCCGAATAGAATACGCCATGAACCGCCTTCAGGGGGCATACTCCCTGGTTATATTGACCGAAGATAAGCTGATAGGAGTACGTGACCCCTTTGGTGTTCGTCCGCTATGTCTGGGAACCATCGACAACGGATGGAGCATTGCCTCGGAGAGTTGCGCCTTAGACCATATAGGTGCTGAGTTTGTGAGAGAAGTCCAACCCGGTGAAATCGTAGTCATTGACGGTCATGGAGTCCAGAGTTTCGGCAAGAAGGATGGCAGGAAAGCCCTGTGTATCTTCGAGTATATCTACTTCGCCCGTCCCGACAGCATAATCCAGGGCAAGCTGCTGTACCCCACAAGGGAAGCTATGGGTCGAGCATTGGCTCACGAGTATCCCGTTGACGCTGATCTGGTGATGGGTATCCCCGACTCAGCTACTGCAGCCGGCATCAGCTATTCGAATGCGTCCGGCATACCGTACTGTGAGGGCTTGCTCAAGAACCGCTACGTAGGACGAACCTTCATCGCGCCGGACCAGAGGATGCGCGAGCTAGGAGTGCAGTTGAAATTCAATCCTCTGTCCGGTGTGATTGCCGGAAAGAGACTGGTCGTCGTAGACGACAGCATTGTTCGTGGCACAACCACTCCCAAGATAGTCAGTATGCTAAGAAAGGCAGGAGCCGCGGAAGTTCATCTCCGAATCTGCGCCCCACCTATACGCTACCCCTGCTTCTTCGGAGTAGACACAGCCCCGAGATGGCAACTCATCGCCGCGAAAATGACCGTTCCGGAAATAAAGGAGTACTTAAGTGCCGATTCGCTGGGTTATCTGAGCCTCGATGGCCTGGTTGGAGCGGTGGGTCTACCCAAGGACATCTTCTGCCTGGGCTGCTTCACAGGCACGTATCCCATTCCGGTACAGATAGAGATGGATAAGCTGGCTCTGGAGGCACTTCCCGAGGAGGACCTGAGTGGAATCAAGCTCTAAGCATCCTGAGTTTCATCACAGCAAGGCCTACGCCTCCGCCGGCGTAGACGTCGATCTCGGTGACCGAGTCAAGAAGACCGTTGCCGAACAGGTACGGTCTACATATGGACCGGAGGTTCTGGGCTCAGGGTTCTTCGGCGGCATGTACCAACTGAGACGATATGATGAGCCCGTTCTGGTATCGAGCGTTGACGGAGTGGGCACCAAGCTCAAGATCGCATCGCTTGTTGACAAACACGATACCGTAGGCGCTGACATTGTCAATCATTGCGTGAACGATATTCTCTGCTGCGGAGCCGAACCACTCTTCTTCCTCGACTATATTGCAACCGGTAAACTCAGTCCCAGTCGAGTAGAGTCCATAGTGTCCGGTCTGGTTCAAGCCTGCCGAGAGGTCGGCTGCGCCTTGATCGGCGGGGAAACTGCTGAAATGCCGGGGATGTACTCGGAACAGGAATACGACCTGGTGGGTTTTATAGCCGGGGTAGTGGAAAGAGGCAGTATTATCGACGGCAGTGATATTGTGCCCGGCGATATCGTCCTGGGCCTGCCCTCATCCGGCCTGCATACTAACGGCTATTCGCTGGTGCGCAAGGTCTTTGACATAGATGCCAACCCATCGTGCCTGGGTGAATTCCATTCTGAACTGGGAAAGAGCCTGGGTGAAGAACTGCTCCAGGTGCACCGCTGCTATTATCGTGAACTCAAGCCGGTCCTGCCGCTGGTAAAAGGCATAGCTCATATTACCGGCGGCGGCTTTGAGGGTAATATACCACGCATTCTGCCCGACGGTCTTGCAGCCCGCGTGCGCAAAGACTCCTGGGACGTACCGCCGATATTCACCCTTATCTGGCGAAACGGCGGCATAGAAGAAGCAGAAATGTACCGAGTGTTCAACATGGGGATAGGAGCAACCGTTGTCTGTTCGGCTGAGCAGGCAACCAGCATAGCCGAAACGGTAACCGAGGCCAGGATCATCGGCGAGATAGCCAAGCCAGAAAACGGCGAAAGAGTGATATTGGCTTGAAGGAGGCTACGTGCGTGCCATAATCAGTGTATCCGATAAGTCAGGGGTGGTCGATTTCGCCCGCGGGCTGAGTGAGTTGGGGATTGAGATATTCAGCACCGGCGGAACCAAGAAATCACTGCAGGCCGCCGGACTAGCTGTACACAGCGTTTCGCAGTTGACCGGCTTCCCTGAGATTCTTAACGGACGAGTTAAGACGTTGCATCCGGCAGTCCATGGCGGCATACTGGCACGGCGTGACCTTCCCCAGCACTTATCTGAGCTAAGCCAGAACCAGATTGAGCCCCTTGACATGGTGGTCGTAAATCTCTATCCATTTGTAGAGACCGTAAGCAGAGCTGACGTCTCTGTGGATGAGGCGCTGGAGAACATTGATATCGGCGGACCAACCATGATTCGCTCAGCAGCAAAGAACTATCCGTCTGTCCTCGTGGTAGTAGATCCGCGGGACTACGATACGGTACTGGAACATATACGCAAGGGCACCGTCGATCCGGGATACAGGAAGGGCCTGGCCCAGAATGCTTTCCAGCACGTGGCACTGTATGATACGGCCATTGCTCAGTATCTGAACGAAGAGGTTTTTCCCGAGGATATGACAATAGCCCTGAAGAAGGAGCGCAGCCTCCGCTACGGGGAGAATCCCCACCAGCAGGCGGCGTTCTACACAGAACGCAGTGTGAGGCAGAAACAAGAAGGCCTCGGGTCTCTGGAGCAACTCGGCGGGCCTGAGATTTCCTTTAACAACCTTCTTGATCTGGATGCTGCCCTGAACCTTCTATGTGACTTTGCCGAACCTGCAGTAGCCATAATGAAGCACAACAACTCATGTGGGCTTGCCTGCCACGATGATCTGGCGGAGGCTTACCGACGGGCTTTAACCGGAGACCCTGTAGCTGCTTTTGGCGGCGTAGTCGGGAGTAACAGAGACATGGATGTGGCTACAGCCAGGGAGATAGATAAGACGCATTATGACGCTATTGTAGCTCCGGGATATGAGACAGAAGCTTTGAGCTTATTGGCGCGCAAGGAGAGCCTGCGCCTGATCAAAGCTGCCCCCTACTGTCAGCCTCTCCCCTCTGAATCACGTCTAGAGTTACGCCACATCCGAGGCGGGTTCCTGGCCCAGTCACCGGACATCTTGACGGAGGGGGATCTTCAGCCGCGTACGGTGACGCAGCGCCAGCCTACAGATTCCGAGTTGTCAGACTTGCTCTTCGCATGGAGGGCGGTAAAGGCCCTAAAGTCTAATGCCATAGTCATCGCGAAGGATAGGACACTGTTGGGCATGGGAACCGGACAACCAAGCCGGGTAACAAGCGTTGAACTCGCCCTGAAACGTGCTGCCGACCGGACCAAGGATAGCGTGCTTGCCTCCGATGCCTTTTTCCCCTTCACCGACGGGCCAGAACTGGCGATCAAGCACGGGGTCACCGCGATCATACAACCCGGCGGCTCAGTGAGAGACAAGGAGGTCATCGCACTGGCAGACAAACAGGGCATTGCCATGGTATTCACCGGCATCCGACACTTCCGACACTGATCCCGACCGATACGAAGTTCGGGATGTCCGAGTTCGGCCCATGTAACCCACACAGGTTGATAGAACCGATGTTCATGATAAGCAGAGAGGCTATGTCACGCATTATGTCACTCAAAGACAAGCTGGGTGACCCTCCTAAGACAGCCGATTGTATCAACGATGTCGAGAACATGATAGCGACGAAGGAATCGATCCTGGCAAGGGCGGAGTGGGGTTCTTGTTGCGGCAACATCTGCGGTCTGGCTCCTCGCTTAGAGCATGAGATACAGATGCTTCACACTATACTGGGTCACCTCAAAGACGATGATGAGAAGGCAGTCACCGTACTGGATGAATACATAACCTTTATGCAGGAGGGCTACACTCCTGAACCGGACCACTGGTGATCCCATGGCCAGAGTAGTGCCGGTGACGGACATGCTCCGCGGCTCTCTCGAGGAAGGGGCTCCAGCCGATGTCTTCGCCGTCGGCAGCCAAATAGGCGACGCTAAGCCGACAAACTTCACCGCCGATCTCCACGAGGTGGACGGCAGGCCCATCGACAAGAGGGGAAGAATGCCCGGCATCACCCCCAACCCCAGACTGAGAAGGGTGATATAGATAGTCGCTGAGAGACGGGCTATGGTTCATAGATAGTTGACAATCATATGTGAGTATAATACCATCTAGGTCACCTCAAGAACCACGGCAAGTGAGTGCTCACATGGTACAAGCAGCAATAGCACTCGACAACGTCAGCAAGGCCCTCGGTGGCCGTCCCATCCTCAGGAACATCAGCTTCGTCGTTGAGCAGGGGGACGTCTTTGGCTACCTGGGGCCCAACGGAGCGGGCAAGACCACCACCATCAGGGTCATGCTCGGGCTTTTCCCACCTAACTCAGGAAGGGCACTCATCCTAGGCAAGAACGCCGGGTCCGACGACGCCAGGCAAAGCGTTGGCTTTGTCCTGGAGGCTGACGGACTGTACGAAAACATGACTGCCTACGAGAACCTGGACTACTACTCTCAGATCTACGGACTGTCTTCAAATTCCAAAGGCAGGAGAATAGACGAACTGCTGGACATGGCCGGGCTAAGCGACAGAGCAAGGGACAAGATATCTTCTTACTCCAAGGGAATGCGGCAGAGGCTGGCACTGGCGCGGTCCATGCTTCATGAGCCCGACCTCCTTATCCTGGACGAACCCACCGCCGGCCTGGACCCTACGGGGCAGATAGAGGTCAGGCAGACCATTCTCGATCTCGCAGAGCGGGGCAAGACCGTCTTTCTGAGTTCTCACAACCTGGATGAAGTGCAGCGGATATGCAACCGCATTGCTCTGATAGACAAGGGGGAGATCAAGTTGTGCAGCCGGGTAGATGAGGTAAGAAGCGACGGGCTGTCACTGGAGGAGACCTACATCAAGCTGACCGGGGGTGGAGACCGATGAGGCAGGCGATGGTGATCGTGAAGAAGGATTTGTGGGAAACTCTGCGCACCGGGGCTTTCTATACCTACATGGCCCTCGCTGTAGCCATCATGGTGGTCGTCGGTGTCAGAGCGCTGGGTGGGGTAATCGGAGGACAGATAGACACCCTGTTAGAGCAGGGACTGGCACCGGCCGAGGTAGTTTCTGCTATAGAACCGGTTATGGGCACTATTCTCGTCATGCTCTCCCTGCAGTTCATGATGCTGTTCTGCCTGTTCGGCAACGCTCACAACCTTACCATGGAGAAGACAAAGCGCTCGCTCGAGTCTCTGCTGTGTACCCCGCTCAGCCTGAAGCAGATCCACCTGGGAAAGAGCCTGGCAGTGTTTCTTCCCTGTCTCGTCCTGGGGCTGTCGCTTGCCTTCGCTACAGTAGCCGGCGCGAATCAGCTTTTGCTAGCTCCTCAAGTAGGACAATCCGTCATGCCCGGTGCAGCATCACTAGTAGCCACCCTGGGTGCCGTCCCTCTGATATTCTTCTTCTTTGTTACTATGCTGGTAGCGTTACAGCTGATAATCACCAGGATACAGTGGATAAACGCTGTCCTGGCAGGGCTGCTGGCAGTGATAATCGTTGCCCTCAATTACGGCTTATTCGGGCTCGGCTTTGCGCCATGGAGCATTGTCTATGCCTCGCTGGCAGTTGCCGCTGTGATGGCCCTGGCGGCGGTCTTCCTCTCCCGCCTAATCACGAAGGAGAGGATCGTGCTCAGTAGCAAGGGCTGAACGTGCTCGCTTCGCCTCTTCGACGATCGCGGGCAATAAGTCACCCGTTTTGCCCCGGATGAAGCAGTCGGACACTCCCCCATGCGTGAGCGGGGTGGGCTCATCATTCACCTCTATTATCGTGACTCCTTTTTCGTGTCCAGGGATGCCGCTGTTTGGGAGTGACCTGTAAGGGCGCGATCTTGCCAACCCGGGTAGGCTGGCAAACGGATGAACCACCGCTGAAGTTCCGCAGATAATCATGAGGTCGCATCTGAGAACCTCCGCTTCTGACTCCTTCATGACGTCTGAAGGTATCGCCTCATTGAAGTGCACCACATCATACTTCAGTGCAGCACCGCAGATACAGCGAGGCGGCAGTACATCCAGGCAAACGTCATCCCGGGCATGTCTCGACCTACAGGAAATGCATCTCAGTGCATGGACACTGCCGTGATACTCTAAGACCCTCTTGCTTCCTGCCTTTCTATGCAGACCATCGATATTCTGGGTGATAACACACTTCAGTACGCCCAATGCCTCGAGTTCAGCAAGGGCATGATGGCCCGCATTGGGTGCAGCTTTCTCTATCTCCTCATAGAACATCCCACAGGTCCCTCTCATCCCGAGCATTTCCTCCCAATAGGTTCTGGCATCGTTGAGGAACAACTCGTATCTTCGATAAGCCTGCGCCTCCGCCTTTCTGTTGGTGGTCCAGATTCCGGACGGCCCCCTGAAATCAGGTATGCCAGATTCAGTAGACATGCCTGCCCCGGTTAGCGCAATGGCATATTCGCTTGCTGCCAAGTCATCGACTGCTCTTCTTATCAGGCTGTCCATTCGGTACCTGCCGGTCATCGACATATATACGGCCAGAGCATTGTGCCACTCGGTCTTGCCATGCAACCGCTCGACACTGAACTGAACGGAATCTGGAGACCTCAGCTCAGCGGGGCCGCTTCCTGCCCTCTATCCGACGCAGGGTCTTCTCATCGAGGCCAAAGTGGTGGGCCAGTTCATGGCGAACAACCCTCCCTATCTTTGCCTCCACATCTCTTTCCGAGTTGCACTGTGCCTCTATTGGCCTCTGAAAGATCGTTATCTTGTCGGGAAGGACCATTCCATAGCTCCTGCCTCGCCTGGTTCGGGGTACTCCTTCATAGAGCCCCAGCAGCTGTCGCATGCTGGCAACCTTAGCCTTTCTAATCTGAAACTGCGTCGGCCAGTCCTGCACCACGATATCAACGTTCTCCAATCTGAGCCTAAACTCAGGAGGCAGATCATCAATGGCCTGCCCCACAAGAATATCAAACCTCTCGCGATCCATGCCCACAAGTATCAGTGGCCGCTCCGGCAGCCTGCTAGCGACATCAATCTAGCACGGAAGTCTGATCTCACACAAACAGGCGGCGACGGATCGTTACGCTAGTATTCGGCTTTTTTTTCAAGAAAATCGACATGGGACTAGACATACCTCGGTTCACGATGTATAATGGATGATAGCTTTGCCACTCATCGAGGTGAGCCTTCTTGACGAAGGAGGACGAATAGTATTAGTATAGGCTGTTACCCAGGTCTGAAAAGAGGAGATGGTAAATTGCAGTGCCGTGGCATCAGAGGTGCTATCACGGTTTCAGCAAACAACAAGGAGAGCATATTAGCCGCAACCAAGGAGTTGCTTGTGGAGATGACACAGGCAAACGGTATTGGATTTGAGGATATAGCCGCCATTCTTTTCACCACAACGTCAGATCTGAATGTTGAGTTTCCTGCTGCGGCCACACGGGAGCTAGGCTGGCCGCCGAGTTTGGCTTTGCTTTGCGGACACGAGATGAACGTACCTCACGACCTATCTCGCTGCCTGCGAATCTTGATGCTTATAAATACTGAGAAGGGACCTGACGACATCACGCACGTCTACCTAGGAGAGGCGAAGAGGCTGAAGAACGAAACATCGCTATCAATCGGAGGCAACACATGATTGTAATCATGAGAATCGGCTGCAGCCAGGATGAAATCAGCCGCGTCACGAACAGGATCGTAGACGCGGGTCTCAGGGTATACATGCCGCACGGTGTTGAGCGTACGGTTATCGGTGTTGTAGGACAATCCTTTCCCGGGCTTCGCGGTGCGCTGGAATCGCTGCCCGGTGTCGATCAGGTTATACCGGTAAGCAGACCTTACCAGCTCGCCAGCCGGGAGTTCCATCCCGAGGACACAGTAGTTGAGGTGGGAGGAGTAACCATCGGTGGTGAAGAGATTGTCGTCATGGCCGGACCATGCGCAGTCGAGAGCGAGGAGCAACTGCTGCTTACCGCTCAGGCAGTCAAAGCAGCAGGGGCCTCCATCCTACGCGGTGGCGCCTTCAAGCCGCGCACCTCTCCCTATGAGTTTCGCGGACTGGGCGAGAGGGGACTCAGGATTCTGTCGCAGGCGGGAGAGGAAGTAGGTATGCCCATAGTCACCGAAGTCATGGCGCCAGACGACGTTGATCTGGTATCGCAGTACGCGGATATACTCCAGATAGGAAGCAGGAACATGCAGAACTTCGTTCTGCTCGATGAGGTAGGAAGAACACGAAAGCCGGTTCTGCTGAAACGCGGATTGTCGGCAAACATCCAGGAATGGTTGCTCGCCGCCGAATATGTTCTTGTACAGGGGAATGAGAAGGTCATTCTCTGTGAACGCGGTATCAGAACTTTTGAGAATTACGCCCGCAACACAATGGACATCAACGCCATTCCTATTGTCGAGAAGGTCAGCCATCTGCCCGTGATCGCCGACCCCAGTCACGCCACAGGCAAATGGTATCTGGTCCCCCCGTTGGCACTGGCAGCGGTAGCTGCCGGAGCGGACGGACTCCTCATAGAAGTCCATCCTAATCCTGACCTTGCACTCGCCGATGGTCCTCAATCACTTACCTTTGATAACTTCCGCCTCTTGATGTCTCAGCTGCTTCCCATAGCTGAAGCCAAGGGCAGAAGGCTAGCTAGTGCAGCCGTGAGGGTCAACCCCTGAGGTCATGCCGATCGAGCAAGAGCTAGCCAGCATAGCTCCGCAGACAGAGACCATTCTTACCATAGGTGTATTCGATGGCGTCCACGTCGGACATCGCTTTCTTCTGGGAAGATTGCAGTCGCAAGCTGCAGAGAGATCTCTGCTTAGCGTAGCGATTACCTTTGACCCTCACCCTCAATCCGTACTGAACCAGCATAGTCAACTGCCATGGCTGAGCGCCACCACAGAAAGAGTTAGGCAACTGAGAGAGCTAGGCGTAGACCTGGTAGCAGTGTTGACCTTCACTCCCGAAGTAGCCCAGCTGAGTGCCCGCGAGTTCATATCCCTTCTTAAGAAGCATCTTAAGATGCGTGGCATGATGGTGGGGTCTGACTTCATGCTTGGACGACAACGAGAGGGAACTATTGCCTTACTGCGCAAGCTGGGAGAGGAACTAGAGTTCAGTGTGGAGACTGTCTCTCCCTATACCATAGACGGCGAGGTGGTGAGCAGCCCCCTTATCCGGCAAGCGCTGGCGGAAGGAGATACAGGAAAGGTGCACAAGCTGATGGGACGCTACTTCCATATTGCCGGCAGGGTGATCGAATCCGATAAGCGCGGGCGGGTTCTGGGATTCCCCACCGCGAATCTGGAGATCAGACCGCAACAGGCATTACCAGCCGACGGTATCTATGCTACAATCACATGGGTAGGAGACAAGCGATTCTCCTCAGCGACCAGTATAGGCACCCGCCCTACATTCGGAGAAGGGAAGAAGACGGTGGAATCCTATCTACTGAACTACAAAGGCGATCTCTACGGCAAACAGGTGCAGGTCGAGTTCGTAGAGAGATTGAGGGATGAGCGACGATTTCCCTCGCCCGAGGAGTTGAAGGCACAGATCGAGAAGGATGTGCGGGAGGTAGAGGCAATTCTGTCTGAAGATGCAAGATGACGGACCCAGCATTCGCCCCCATACTTAGACGCGGCGTGACCGAGGTCATTGTTGAGTCCGAGCTGATAAGGCTGCTGACCTCAGGAAAGGCTCTGACGTTGAAGCAGGGTTTCGATCCCAGTGCTCCTGACATCCACCTGGGACATGTAGTCGGCCTTCGGAAGCTACGCCAGCTTCAGGAGCTGGGGCACAAGGTGGTCCTCATCGTCGGCGATTGGACAGCTAGAATCGGCGACCCGAGTGGCCAGTCGGCCACCCGTCCCATGTTGTCTCCAGATCAGATAAAGAGCAATGCTCAAACCTACATGGAACAGTTCTTCAAGGTGGTCGACAAGGACAAGACTGAGCTAAGATGGCAGAGCGAATGGTTTTCCGGGTTCACCCTCGATGAGGTAATCGGACTTACGAGCAGATTCACGGTTGCCCAACTCCTGGCCAGAGAGGACTTCAGCAGCCGGTATAGCTCAGGCAATCCCATATCACTTACGGAGATGCTTTATCCCCTTCTCCAAAGCTACGACTCGGTGGCTATCGAAGCCGACGTGGAGTTCGGCGGCACAGACCAGAAGTTCAACTGCCTTCTGGGCAGGGAACTGCAGCAAAGCATGGGACAGCCTCCTCAGCAGGTGTTCCTTGTTCCTCTCCTGGTTGGCACCGATGGCAAGCAGAAGATGGGCAAGAGCCTGAAAAACCACATCGGCATTGCCGAGCCTCCCCATGAAGTATACGGCAAGGTGATGTCCATCCCCGACGCTCTGATCCTGGACTATTTTCAACTGGTGACCGATGTGCCTGAAGAAGAAATCGCCGGGTTCAGGGAGCAGTTGAAGGATAGATCGGTCAATCCGATGAACCTGAAGAAGCGATTGGCTTATGAGATCGTGAGTCAGTTCCACGGCAGTCAGCCAGCGGAGAAGGCAGAGGAGTACTTTCAGTGGCGGTATCAAGAGCGGGAACTCCACAAGATAGAGGTGACAGATACGATCGACATAAGAGCCGATACGGTGTCTATTCTCAACAAGGGCATGCCGAGGTGGCTCATGGACAACGGACTAGCAAACAGCATTGGCGAGGCTAAGAGGCTATTGACTCAGGGGGCCGTTCGGATCATCCGGAAAGATGGAACGAGTGAGGTCGTCAAGAATGATACTGCCGAACTCGCTCACGGTGACAAGATCAGAGTAGGCAAGCGCCGTCTTTCTGAGATTCGCCGAGCCGAAAAAGATACAGCCTGATCAGGAGGTAAAGATGCAGTTACGTATCCCCGGACCGACACCCTGCCCTCCCTCTTCTCTTCAGGCAATGGGGCAGCAGATGATGAATCATCGAGGCGCCGAATTCGCCGAGATGATACGGTCAATAACCGAAAGGCTAAAGTTAGTGTTCCAGACCAAAGGAGATGTCTTCTTGCTCACCTCTTCGGGCACCGGCGGCATGGAGGCAGCAATAGTCAACACGCTGTCACCCGGTGACAAGGTATTGTCCGTAAGCAACGGGTTCTTCAGCGAACGCTTTGCCGATATAGCAATAGCATATGGCGCAGAGGTTGTGACGCTTGGTTTCGAGTGGGGCAGGCCGATTGATGCAGGTAAAGTAGACAGGACATTGCGGGACAATCCCGACATAAAAGCGGTACTGGTAACCCACAATGAAACGTCCACAGGTATGACCAACGATCTCCAGGCGATAAGCACTACGGTTAAGTCTTTCGACAAGCTTCTCCTGGTTGACGCCATATCAAGCCTGGGTTGCATCGACTTGCCCATAGATGACTGGCACTGTGATGTAGTGGTCACCGGTTCTCAGAAGGGATGGATGGTTCCTCCCGGTTTGGCGATGGTTAGCGTAAGCGAAGAGGCGTGGCGGGCACATGCCGTGGCCAAAATGCCCCGCTGTTACTGGGATTTCGCTCTAGCTAAGGACTGCCTGCAGAAGGGGCAAACACCCTGGACACCGGCAGTCTCTTGCTGCTATGCCCTGGACAAGACCCTCGATCTCATGCTGGACGAAGGACTAGAGAGCATATTCACCCGACATTCTCGCGTGGGCCGATTGACGCGTGAAGGGGTCAAGTCTTCCGGGCTCTCGCTCTTCTCTGACGAGAATTATGCTTCGGACACCGTGACGGCGGTTAACGTCCCTGATAAGGTGAACGCCTCCAAGCTTATCCGGCTGTTGCAGGATGAGTATGATGTGGTCATCGCCGGAGGGCAGGAGAGACTGTCAGGCAGGATACTGCGCATCGGACATCTGGGCTCTGTCAGTGAGGATGACATGCGGTCGGTCTTAGAAGCCATAAGCAAGGCTCTGCCGCGGGTGAGATAGATGATTGTAATCCTTTGCGACGACAACAACGATCAGGCCACCGCCGACTTCAGCAGGCAGCCAGCAACTCCGAAACTACCTCGCTGACTTCCTTACCGTCAGCTTTGCCCTTGACCTGAGGCATAAGCTGCGACATCACCTTGCCCTTGTCTGCCGGCCCCCTGGCACCCACCGCATCAACCGCCCTCCGTGCCGCAGAGATGATCTCCTCTCGGCTCATCTGCTCGGGAAGATACTTCATCAGGATCGCCAACTCCGCCTCCTCCTGTAACACCAGATCAGCACGCCCCCCGCGATTGAACGCCTCTATGCTCTCTCTGCGACGTTTCGCTTCCCTGGTAATCACATCAAGGACCGTGCCGTCGTCGGCAGGCTTCCGCTGCGCAATCTCAGTATTCCTTATCTCAGACAGCACCATCCGCAACGTGGAAACCTCGGTTCTCTCTTGCTGCTTGAGTGCCTGCTTGAGGGTCTCCTGGATGTTGTCCTTCAGTGCCATCTTCTGGCTATCTAGAACTCTTCCGCCTCTTTGCTGCCGCTTTCTTCTTCTTCTCCACACTCGGTTTCTCGAAGTGCTTGCGGCGGCGCACCTCGGCTAGAATACGATCTTGCTGCACCTGCCTGTTAAACCTGCGCAGCAGGGCCTCGAAACTCTCGCCTGAATTCAGTTTTACGTCAGCCATTTCAGAACAACGTGCATTTTACCTCGATTACCCCGATGTGTCAATTGCCAGAAGCTCCATACCAGCCGGAATGAGATGTTCTGGATAACCGATGATATCCACCGCTCTCCTGAACTGCGGGCACTGGAGGTAGAAGAGTTTTCATAAAGGACCGCCTTCAACTCCAGGGCTCAGTCACGACCATGATGCGGAGGCTGAGATATACAGATAACACTCATGATTGACAGCGAACCGCAGGATGTGATAACAATATAGGACTTGGCGAGGAAGACATGGCATCGAAGAAGAAGAGGACCAGGCTTGACTCGATAATCAGATCTCTGGCAGAGCGGTGGTTCTCTGCTTTTGTCAGGCTGGTAGACAGATATGCGCCAGACAGGATGCTGCTCTTTGCCCTGAACTTCCTGGACAAACGTGTTCCCAACAGGCTCATAACTTTCGCGATTAACGCGGTTGAAAGATTGGTGCCTCGCAGGCTGCGCTCTACTGCTATTGCCGTTGCGGATGAATACGTCCCCGACACGGTAGCGAATTCGAGGAAGACCTGTACAGTGATCGCTGCGGTCGGGAAGTACATTCCGGACGAGATAATACCGCCGGAGTCTGCAGAAACCTGGGAGAATCTCAAGACTAAACTCCACATCCCCAAGCTGGTATCGGGCAAAAAAGAGTGAGCGTACAGAGTTGAGGCACTTGGCTTCGCAGTAGCACCTCACGGTGACGGTGAGGAAGAAGTGCGGGATTGAATGCGGTACGAAAAGGTCTGTCTGGAGTCCTTTGGTTACGAACTGCCTGAGCATGCTGTCACATCTCTGAGCCTCGAGAAACGGCTGGCCCCGATATACGAAGAGCTGAACCTCAACTACGGGCGCCTGGAGATGCTGACCGGGATTCGGGAGCGGCGATTCTGGGATGATGAGATAACACCCAGTCAGGCCAGCATGAGAGCGGCAGAGAAAGCCATCAACGAATCGGGAATCAACAAGGACGATATAGGGTGCCTGCTACATACTTCTGTATCCCGTGATTTCCTCGAGCCAGCAACAGCCACTGTAGTACATGATTCGCTGGGCCTTCCTCCGGCCGCTACCATCTTCGACATATCCAACGCCTGTCTCGGTTTCATCAACGGCATGGTAACCCTGGCAAACATGATTGAGTTGGGTCAGGTAAAAGCGGGCATAGTGGTTGGTTGCGAGAACAGCAAACGACTCGTTGACACAACGATCGATAAGCTCTTGAAAGACCGGGATATCACAAGGTCCAAGCTTAAACTCGCTTTTGCCACTCTCACTTTAGGGTCGGGGGCAGTAGCAGCTGTCCTGACCCATTCTTCGCTCTCTCGATGCGGGCACAGGCTTCTCGGAGGGGTCACTCGCGCTGCTTCAGAGCATAACAGCCTCTGTCGCATAGAAGCAGATGCTTCTTATCTCGACCTGGAGGAACTACCCGATATGCGGACAGACTACGAAGGCATCTTGAAGAACGGACTGAGATTGGCCCCTGTCACCTGGGAGGCGATCAAGAAGGAGCTCGACTGGAATGCTTCCGATGTGGATAGGTTCTTCACTCACCAGGTCAGCGCGTCACATAGCAAACTACTGTTCCAGGCCCTGGGGCTGGATGTCGCAAAGGATTTCACCACCCTGGAATATCTGGGAAACGTCGGGTCGGTTTCGCTTCCCATTACTATGGCTATAGGCGCTGAGCAGCGTCGACTGAGCACCGGCGACAGGGTTGCTGCGCTCGGGATTGGCAGCGGCCTGGTTTGTCTTATGCTGGGTCTAGAATGGTAGCAACTGCTGATCGCCCCGCCGAGCGCGGCTCGGGAGGATTCATCTTAAGACTGCAACGCAGACCTGTTTCTACGGCTTGCACTGATGACTATGTCTTCTACCGGAGTTCTGCCGTATGGCTATGAACAAAGCTGACGAAACACGAGTCGTAATCACGGGAGTCGGCCTGACGGCGCCCAACGGGAACAACTTGGCCGACTTCCGAAGGAGTTTACTCGAAGGTAGATCAGGGGTGGAGAGATTCCAGATCCGGTACATGGGAGAAGTACTGGCCGGTATCTGCCACTATGACCCGCTCAAGTATCAGAAGAAGAAGGACCTGCGCCGCGGGACAAGAGCAGGCTCTATAGCTATCTATTGCGCCCGTGAAGCGATCGAAGACTCCAAACTGGATCTTGACTGCCTCGACAAGTCGAGGGTCGGCGTCTACCTGGGAATCACTGAGCACGGCACAGTGGAAACCGAAAACGAGATCTACGAGATCAAGCAATTCGACTACGATGTGAAATACTGGTCCCACCATCACAACCCCAGGGTAGTGGCAAACAATCCCGCGGGCGAAGTGACCTTGAACATGGGCATCACCGGACCGCACTACACCCTGGGGGCAGCCTGTGCCGGCGGTAACATGGGACTGATACACGGTTTGCAGATGCTCCTGCTTAAAGAGGTTGACGTGGCTCTGAGCGGCGGGGTTTCTGAAAGCTCGAGCTCCTTCGGCATATTTGCCGGCTTCAAAAGCGAAGGAGCCCTGGCCTATCATCCTGACCCTGAGAAGGCCAGCCGCCCGTTTGATAAAGACCGGAACGGCGTGGTTGTTGCCGAGGGCGGTTGTGTCTTTGTGCTCGAGAGGTTGAGTGACGCGAAAAAAAGAGGGGCCGGAATCTACGGGGAGATAGCAGGCTATGCCGTCAACTCGGATGCGCTTGACTTCATATTCCCCTGCGCAGCAAGACAGGTTGAGTGTATGAGGCTCTCTCTGGGCAAAGCCGGCATATCTCCAGAAGATGTAGATATCATAAATAGCCACGGCACGGGCACCATGGAGGGAGACCCTGTAGAGTGCGAGGCCATCAGAGAGGTCTTTGGCAAGAATCCCCACGCCTTTGTTAACAACACCAAGAGCTTCATCGGTCATGCCATGGGTGCTGCCGGTGCCCTGGAACTGGCAGGAAACCTTCCGTCTTTCCGGGACAATATCGTCCATCCTACGATCAACGTGGACCAACTGGATCCCAAGTGTGATCTCGGCAGCCTGGTCATAAACGAGCCGAAGAGAATTGACAAGGTTGACTATATATTGAATAATTCCTTCGGAATGCTAGGCATCAATTCTGTCGTTATTGTAAGGAGATTCGAGGCATAGGCTGACAGCATTCTCGAATAGCTAGATTGGGGGTACATGACCAAGGAACAGATCAAAGATGTGATTCTGGAGATCATAGCCCAGATCATACCGGACGAAGACCTGAGCAACCTCAAAGGTGATGTCGCAATACGCGAACAAGTGGAACTCGACTCAATGGACTTCCTGGATATCATCATGGAACTCCGGAAGCGCTACGGTATCGAAGTACCTGAGAGTGACTACACAGAGCTAGCTACGCTTGATGGCTCTGCAGCTTATCTAGAGCCACGCATGAAGAACCTCTAACAGGCAGTGTTGTCAGGCCAAGTGCAGAGTTTTCGGCCCGCATCTGCCTGACGGTTGAAGATTCCTCCAAGCCTCGATCTCCAAGAGAGTCTGACCATGCATTACGATGTTCTGATCATCGGCGCCGGAATGTCTGGCCTTGCCGCCGGCATCAGATTGGCCTACTACGGCAAGAGCGTTTGTATCGTTGAGAAGCACTACCGTGTTGGAGGACTCAACTCGTACTACAACCTGGCGGGACACAAACTAGATGTTGGCCTTCATGCCATGACCAATTATGTCCCCAGTAACCTCAGACTGAGGCCATTGCCGAAGCTCCTGCGCCAGCTAAAGCTGAAGGCTGATGACTTCTCCCTCTGCCCGCAACTGCTGTCAGTGATAAAGTTTCCGGGCAAGACCCTGAGATTCAACAACGACTTCGACTTCTTTGTACAGGAGGTAATCGACACCTTTCCGGATCAAGCCGACGGTTTCCGGAAGCTGGTAAAGATAGTGCTTGAACATGATGAACTCAACCTGTATGCCGAACCGATCTCCGCTCGCCAGGTGATGAGCTCGGTTATCTCCGACCCGCTCCTCAGCGATATGATACTCTGCCCGCTCATGTTCTACGGGAATGCCCAGGAGGACGACATGGATTTCGGGCAATTCGTCATCATGTTCAAGAGCATTTTCTGCGAAGGGTTTGCCCGTCCTCAAGACGGTGTGCGCCAGATACTCGATGTGCTGGTCAAGCAATACAGGGCTTGCGGCGGAGAGTTGAGGATGAAGTGCGCGGTAACGAGCCTGGCGTGCATCGACAGCAGAATAACATCTGTCCTGCTTGAAGACGGTGAGATCCTAACGGCCGACACGATACTCTCGTCTGCCGGTTACGTCGAAACAATGAAACTACTGAGCGATTGTCAGCCACCGGATACTGAGTACAAGGCGGGCCAACTGTCATTTGTGGAGTCCATTTTAGTTCTGGACAAAGAACCGGCTGAAATGGGCTATAATACAACAATCACCTTTTACAGTGATCTGGATAGATTGAACTACAGAAAGCCTGCAGAGATGGTTGATGTCTCTAGCGGGGTAATCTGTTGCCCGAATAACTTTCAACTGGAGCAGCCGCTGCCAGAGGGCATGATCAGAATGACAAACCTGGCCAACCCCGAACTCTGGACCGAGTTGAGTGGAGAAGAGTACAGAAAGAGCAAAGCCCTATGGCTACAGGACATACTCAAGGAGTCGGTTGCTCATGTGCCGGATGTTCGCAACTCTATTGTCTTAACAGATATGTTTACTCCCAAAACAATAAACAGATTTACCGGACGCGTAAACGGTGCCGTCTACGGGACACCGAACAAGATCAAGACGGGAACGACTCACCTGGAGAATCTCTTTATATGCGGCACCGATCAGGGATTTCTGGGAATCGTAGGAGCGATGCTAAGCGGCATATCGATGGCAAACCTTCACGTTCTTCAGAAGACCTAGCAGAATCTTTGTGACGGGTATGAACCAGGATCGACTAAAGGAAACAGGGGCGGAGTACGACGCCATCGTTATCGGTGGCGGATTGGCAGGCTTGACCTGCGCCAACATGCTGGCCAGAGGAGGCCGCTCAGTGTTACTTCTCGAGCAACACCACAATCTCGGGGGCCTGGCTACCTGGTTCAGGAGAAAGGGACACGTCTTCGACGTCGCCCTGCACGGATTCCCGATCGGCATGATCAAGACCTGCCGAAAATACTGGAGCTCCGAGATCGCAGACATGATAGTCCAGCTCAAGGGAATCAGATTCGACAATCCCCAGTTTTCCTTCACTACCACCTACGACAGAGAAGATTTCACGCGAATACTCCGGGAGCGGTTCAGCATATCTCAGGATACCATCGACGGCTTCTTCGACACAGCAAGAAACATGAACTTCTACGATGACCAGACCATGACCACGAGAGATCTCTTTCAGAGGTTCTTCCCCGGCCGCGATGATGTTCACCGTATGCTAATGGAACCCATCACCTATGCTAACGGGTCCACGCTGGACGATCCCGCCATAAGCTACGGGATCGTCTTCTCGAACTTCATGAGCAAGGGCGTTTACACAGTTCGGGGGGGGACAGACAAATTCATCGGGAAGATGAGGGAGGAGCTCCTAAGGAACAACGTTGACATTCGAACGAAGTGCCCGGTGGAACAGATTGTGATCGAAGATGGCAAGACTGCCGGTGTAGTAGCGAATGGAAGGCGGATACGGAGCAGGACCGTTGTGTCCAACGGCAACCTTCTATCAACCATAAGCAGCCTGGTGGGCAACAAGCACTTCTCGGAAGACTTCGTTGCCGAGGCCGGAAGAGTGCGCTTGAACAACAGCAGTTGTCAGGTCTATATGGGTATCAAGAAGGGTGAGAAGATCGACTACATAGGGGACTTGCTCTTTACATCGAGGGCGGAGAGATTCGACTCTCACGAGCTTTGCAGCAAGAATACTACAAGCCGCACCTTTTCGGTCTACTATCCACAGACCCGGCCGGGCTTCGACATGTACTCCATTGTTGCCTCGTCAAACGCCAACTACGAGGATTGGTCAAATCTCTCTGATGAGCAGTACCGTGCCTCAAAGGAAGACCTGATACAGAGAACGATGGATGCTCTGGAGGAATACATACCTGACATTCGAAACAAGGTTGATTACCTGGAAGCGGCCACTCCAAGAACGTTTGAAAGGTACACCCTTCACCTGAACGGTGCCTCGTTCGGCACAAAGTTCGAGGGACTCAAGATAAGCATGGGGCTCCCCAAAGAGATACCGGGGCTCTTTCACACGGGTTCTGTGGGTATCATTATGTCCGGTTGGTTGGGTGCAGCTAACTATGGAGTAATAGTGGCCAACGACGTAGACAAATATCTCTCATAAGGTAAAGGAAATGTTTGATTTCGAGGGACAGACTATCATCATCACCGGAGGAACGCGAGGCATAGGCAAGGGTATTTCCGAGGCCTTCCTCAAGGCAGGTGCCAGGGTTATCACCACATATTCAACCAACGAATCTGCGGCAGCCCGGTTCAAACGGGACAACGAGCAGTTTGCCGGTAGCCTTGATGTCCGAAAGTTTGATGTGACCGGATATGAAGAAGTGGAGGAGTTTTTCAGGTACATAGAGACAGAATACGGGAGCTTTGAAGTCCTTGTTAACAACGCCGGTATCCGAAAGGACTCAGTTCTGGCGATGATGAAGGAATCGGATTGGCATGACGTGATGAACGTCAACCTGACCGGAATCTTCTACATGTGTAAACTCGCAGTCATGAGCCTGATGCGCAAACGCTATGGACGAATAATCAACATAGGCTCTGTCATGGAGAGATACGCTTTTGAAGGCCAGGCGAACTATGCAGCCTCAAAGGCGGGCCTGGTTGCATTAACCCGGTCATTGTCCAAGGAGGTCGCCACCCGGGGCATCACGGTTAACTGTGTATCACCGGGATTCATCACCACCGAGTTGATCCACGACCTGCCCGACAAGCTGCGCGAGGCCTACCTGGCGCGGATTCCGCTGAAGAGATTCGGAGAACCTGAGGAGGTGGCTGCCTGTGTTCTCTTCCTCGCCTCGAGGGAAGCTTCGTACGTCACCGGTTCCTTACTCGAGGTGGCCGGGGGACTGTGAGATGGAAGAGATCCTCAATGCCATACCCCACCGCCCGCCGTTCCTGTTTATCGACAGAATCGTGGAACTGGACGACACGAAGATCAGAACGGCGAAAGACATAAGCCCCGATGACCCGGTCTTCGAAGGACACTACCCCGGACAACCGATCATGCCCGGAGCGCTCATCTGCGAATCCATCTTCCAGACAGGCGCGGTCCTGCTCTCAAAGCTGATGGGAGGTATCACCGAAGGCGTCCCCGTCCTCACCCGGATCAACAACGCCAGGTTCAAGAGCATAGTCAGGCCCGGCAGCACGCTGGACATCGAGGCCGAGCTCGTGGACAAGGTCAGCAACGCCCATTACATGAAGGGCAGGGCCTCCGTCGGCGGCAAGACCGCAGTCACAGTCGAGTTCACAGTTACCGTAGTCAGAGAGGCGCCCTGACAGACGGCCGAGTTACTCATATCTGTACCTGCTCGCTTCAGTGGATGGTCTGCAGACGACCGATGAGGAGGTCTCAAGAGTCTCCTTAGCCTTACATCTAATGCAGATTGAACAACCCGGTATCGGAAGATATAATGGTAAGAGCCACATGGAGTTTCTGGACATAGCGGACAAGACCTTCCTCGTCTTCGGCGTGGCCAACAAGAAGAGCGTGGCCTTCTCCGTGGGAGAGGTGCTCTCGGAGGCGGGTGCAAACGTCATATACAGTGTGCAGTCGGAGGAAGCGAGAGAGAGCGTCTCCAGGATACTTCCCGACGCCGACATCTTCGCATGCGACGTGGAGCGGGAGCAGGACATCGACGAACTGGCGGATGGAATCGCACAGAAATACGGGAAGCTGGACGGCATCGTACATTCGATAGCTTTTGCCAACTACGAGGAGGGGCTCAAGCCGTTTCACGAGACGAAGAAGAAGAACTTCTTGCAGGCGGTGGACATCTCCTGTTACTCACTGATCGCCATCGCCAATGCCTTCAAGGAACTGCTGGACAACAACGCGTCGGTGGTAACCATATCCATCTCGACAACGAAGACGGCTGCCGAACCATACGGCTTCATGGCCCCGGTGAAGGCGGCCCTGGACTCGACAGTGTGCTTCCTGGCCAAGTCCTTCAGTTCTTTCTCAAAGATCCGTTTCAACTCCGTGAACGCCGGCCTGCTCAAGACCTCGGCCTCGGCTGGAATACCGGGGTACCTGGACTACTACATGTTCGCCGAAGAACTGACGCTGCGCAAGAAGGCTCTCTCTACGAGGGAGGTGGCCAACGCAGCGGCCTTCCTCCTCAGCCCCCGCTCGAGCGGCATCAACGCCCAGGGCATCATCGTGGATGCCGGGATGTCGATCAACTACTTCGACAAGGACATCATCAAGAAGTCCCTCAGGACCTAAGCGGATGACTCTGTATCCGGTGGTCATGCCAGTCAAGGAAGCTACCGACAACCTCTCTGGCAGAGAGTTATCGACCCGCCTCAGCGAACTCGCCCGCCAAGCGCTAAGGATGAGCGCCGAGAGGAGCGGAGTGAACCTGGGAGAATTGCTCAAGGACGACGAGGGGAGGCCGTGTCCTGATTCTGGCAACTACTGGTCGCTCTCGCACAAACCCCGTTGTGTGGCTGCCGTGGTGAGCAGGGACAGGGTGGGGATCGACGTCGAGGAGATGAAACCACGCACCGAGCCGCTGTTCTCCTATGTGGCGGGCGACGGGGAGTGGGGGCTAGTCGACAAGTCCTGGGACACGTTTTTCCGCTACTGGACGGCCAAGGAAGCGACACTGAAGGTTATCGGGATCGGCATCGGCGGGTTGAAGGCCTGCCGCGTAACAGCCGTGCCCGATGAGAAGCACATATTTCTGGACTACAGGGGCGATTCCTTCCTGGTCGAGCAACTACGGCACAAGAACCACATCATCGCCGTGGTCAAGGGCGACAACGACATCGAGTGGGTACTGCTCAACAACCAGTGCCCCTGATCGCACCTTGCCTTCGCTCATCGGAAGTGGCTCATGTCGAATCCCTCAGATCGGTACCGCTCCCAGCCAGGGAACACCTCACGATAGAGCCTCAGCTTTATTCCAATCAGCTTAAGAGTTCTTATAAACAGCATCCTGGCCATCCCGGGTCTTCCCAGTAGGGATTTCATCAGTAGAAGCAGGGTTCTGGTCAGTGTAGGCGGGCAGCCTCTTATGCTGACGACCGTTGCCGTGCGCGGGGCACCCGAATCTCCGGGGTCTCTAGGAGCTGCTTCGCTCACGGTCTTCAACAGACTCTTGTTGTTCCTGATGGCGCAGTCGCCATAGAGGAAGATCCTGGCAGGCAAGGAACCAGCACCCTCCTTCCTAAGCGCCTCCGCCCTCAATGCCAGCCCATAGTATAGCTCTGCACCACCAAAGTCGGTTTCGGGATTGTCTTTGCCCAGCATCGAGAGCGCCAGGGCAAGGGTGGCACCGCAAGCCGAACAGAGAGTCTGCCCTGGATGGGGCGCGGATAGGCCCGTTATCTTAGTCGGGCCCAAGAGTTCCTTGTCCGGCTCAAACCGCCATTCAAGCTCTTCCCGTAGCGATTCCAGGCTCTCTCCAACAGTCTCAATCCCGCTTACGTCTAATGAGAGATTATGTCGCCCTGCAAAGTCCGTCAAATAGTCGATCTCAGCGGGATCAACTCCCAGTATCGTCGCACCCACGACATCGCACTCTAACACATCCGTACCGGCTATCATCAGGTTCTTGCGATAGGCCGTACCGGCCAGGGTCTCCGGCCCTTTCTCTAGCATGTATATGCCATCGATCAAGACGAGGTCACTCCTGATGTTCTCATTCAGAAGGCTGATGAGCCTGTCCAGCCGCTTGCTGGTGTGGAACCTCTTCTTTGAATCGGGGCTGAGGCACCCCTTGAGATTCTTGAAACCGAGAGATACCTTTGTCTGAAAGTGGGTCTTGAGAACGGGAAGGTTGATGAGAAAGTCCGTCTTCAGGGCTTCTCTGGCAACTCTGACCCTTATTCCCCCCAGGTCAACTTCGCGAAACGGCCCCTGGTTGAAATCGACCAGTCTGATGCCGTACTTCCGCGCCACTCTATCGACACCAGTGCCCCTGAAACCACGCCTGGTGTACGGATCGAGCTCATCGAATATGTTAATGATGGAGCCTTCGCCGATCGAGATGTCCCGACAGCCATGTTCGAGCAGCAGTTGCACGACCCCTTCCACAATCGCCGTAGTGGTCACCATGCCGTAGGGAGGCATCGTGTTGTGCCGGAAGCAGTTGTTAGGCTTCACGAGAACACTGTGGCTCCTGCCCAGTTTCTCAAATCCGCGGCACAAGTCGATTGCGCTACGAATCGAATCCAGCGAGCCATCATATTTGACCAGCGATACTGTCATGCGTCCCGGCCTCCGATTTCGTAGTTCGTGATCTCATCAGTATAGAGATCCAGGAAGGCCCGGGCCTTCTCCTCTGAGAAAAAGGCAGGCCTGTAGGTGAGAGAGAGGTTGAGATTCCTGTTATAGGTGCTAGCGGCGATGCTGAGTCCCATCGGGCTCACGACAGGAGCCGAGCCGATAACATTGAGTATTCTGGCATCTCCCATCTCGCTTACCGCGGCTTCTTCGGAGCGCGGCTCCGACCAGACAGAGCCCACATTGGTGAGCACAATAGTGTCTACGTATGTCCTGGTGATCATGAGAAACCGGCACACAAGTCTCATTACGAACAGAGGGAAGCGGGAACAGAAGTAGAAGTAATAGACAAGCGCAAAGGCCATCCTATTTGCCGCAGCCTCTGAAGTCTCAGCTCTTACCTTCTTGAGCAACCTCGCGGCATCAGATCTATCACCGGGCGTGGTTGCCAGAGAAAGCCACGAGGCCTGGTTCGAGACGACACCACTGAAGCCTTTCGGACTTATGTTCACAGGAGTCATTACACGAATCGTGTTGCTCCTGCTCCCGTGCATGCTATTCCATTTCTCCACCGCCCTATAGCATGCTGCCAAGAGCAGGTCGTTCAGCGTGACACCCGCCTGCTTGGTCCTAGACTGAATCCGCCCCAGCTCTTGGGGATCGATAAACGCGAAACAGAAACGGAGTTCTCGTGACTGTCCGGACCTGTCATGGAACACCCTTGTCGGAGGATTGAGCGCAGAAAGAACGAATCGATGAAAGAGGCTGAACAGTATCTTTCTATAGTAATGATTGACCCTTGCTCTCTGGCTGTTTGCGAATCCCAGCAGTTCGTCTAGCTTGCGATTGATGCGCATCTCCTCAGGAGCAGCCAGAGGCGCGACTTCAGTGTCACCGTCGCCGCCGGCCCGGCGGTTGTAGTCTTCTACAACCGTCCTTATAAAGCTGAGTGCCCGGAGACCGTCAGCTGAGGAGTGATGAAAGGCAAAGACCAGTCTCGACTCCGTCTCGCTCTCTCTTAACAGAAGAACCCTGACCGGGAACTCAGTGCTGAGATCCATGGGCAAGTTCATCCAGTTCGCGATGTACATGTCATGGTCAGTATCCTTGAGATGCACCTGGTCTGCCACCGTCAGCACTCCCCTTCCTGTGTCTTCCTGTATCTCTCGAATCGGCCTAAGCCTCCTGGTACGAAGAATTGTCCTCATTACGGGATGCGCCTTTTGCGTCATGGAGATGGCCCGGCCTAACCTCTCCGCATCCACCTCACCCTGAACCCTGACGATCCCGTAGATGAGCATAGGCTCATCGATGCCATCGAGAGCCAGAAGGCATTTGTCCACGCAATTCAGCGGAATCGTAGCGAGTGTGCTCGTCATCTTATGTCACATACCAGTCTGAAACGGGAGCATGTAGCGGGCGCTCCACTAGTTGCCCCATCCATCAAGCGCAATGACCGAGAAATGGGTTGAACACATTGTTATTCCGACTGCTCCACTCTTTTCTTCGCTGCCCGGGCGATCTCTGCCGAAATCGCCTGCCCGCCACGCCGTGCCAGCAATGCAAGGGCTCCCGATACCTCTCCGCCAACAGTGACCCTCGTACCATTGTTAACAGGTTCCAGTTTGTAGAAGCGGGTCAGGTTAGTACCGAGAGCACTGCCCCTCATAACTACGGTCCGTTCCGGGACGAACTCAACCACCGTCATCAGCAATCTGACCGTGATCCTGCTCACCCTGGCTGTGACTGAAAGCTGCGATCCAGATGCCAGAGGCCCCTGTGAAACCCTCTCTATATTTTTGATCGATGGCATCCATTGCGGCCACTCTTCGAGCCTATCTATTAGCGCCCAGACTCTATCAGCAGGGGCATCGATATCTATACTACTCTCAAACCTCATAGCTGTGAACCCCCTTGATCAGCAGTAGAATACAACATCGCCCGCAGTTGCACAATCGGCAGCATGACTCCTACCCCTCCGCTCACGCAGGCCGGCTGGCCCTCAGCTGATCCGAGTCCTACATGCCCTTCTACGTGCAGACTGGTCAGTCAACTACAAGAAGCCATTGCCGTTTCTACACCTTGTTTTGATAGCTATCCGGCGGACGGGGAAAGGGCGGACGTATTCCGGCTCCATACTGACGCAATCTCTCCGCCATCTCCGGATCAGTAAGACTGCTCCGATGGACGTCCGCCTCCAGCTTGACCCCTTCTGCCAGCGGCAACGATAGTGACTCATATACTGCCCTTCGGTCATTCTTCAAACTGACACGGGGATATCCCTCCATAATCTCTGCCAGTTTCACCGCCCGTTGCAGGGCCTCTCCATCAGGGACGACCTCCTGCACCAGTCCCATCAGCAGCGCACGGTCGGCGTCGATCACGATGCCGGTCTCGATCAGATAGAGCGCATTACCCAGGCCGACGATTCTCGGCAAGCGCTGCGTGCCGCCATCGATCAACGGCACACCCCATCGGCGAGCAGGGTTGCCAAAACTGGCATTGCGCGAGGCAATGCGGAAATCACACCAGCAAGCCAGTTCGAGTCCACCTGCCAGACAGTAGCCGTTCACAGCGGCAATGGTGGGCTTGTCAAGGTCAGTGATCCGGCTTATGCCCATTGGCCCGGACTCATCAACCCCGGGCCGAGCCACCAGACTCTCAACTCTCTTCAGATCTGCCCCTGCACAGAACGACACATCGCCCGCCCCGGTCAGGATAAGAACGTCAAGAGCCGGATCTTCGCGAAACGAACGGATGGCTTCATAGAGTAACTGCGCAGTCTCACCGTCCACGCTGTTCCGAACCCCCGGACGGTTGAGTGTCACGATGATCAAGCGACCTTTGCGCTCAGTCTCCACCTTGGCCATGGTACACCTCCGAAAAGAACAGTCGAAACAGCCACCGTCACCACCCGGAAATCAATGTCAAGGCACACCCAATGCGCGGACATCTCTAACACATCCATAAGCTATCAGGAACAGGGCTGAGTAATAGGTGATCATTATAAGATAGCCTGACGCCGGTATCGAGACGACGAACCTGTTCAGGGCGATTATCGAGTCGGAGACGATGAAAAATAGAGCACCGTAGAGTACAAGCTTGCTATCTGATGCCCTCAGCGCGGCGAAAACTCCCATCGTTGTTATCACAGCGACATAGAGGAAGACCGGTATCATGAACTCACCCAGATGAGGTTTCAGCACAACAGACATCGTCGCCCCATAGATAACCAGAGCAATGATGACTGGAAGCCTGGACTTCCGCGTGTTCAGGCCCCGCGAGAACGTGGCTATGAAGAAGAGTTGGGCTATCAGGAAGAACACCAGACCGATGACGAAGAAACGATCACCCCGGAGCGCCAGCGCGACATCGCCGGCTGCGCAGAACAGGAATGCCACGAACAAGAGCCTGCCTGTGATTCCGCTTAGCGCCCTCAGTGCCAGGATAGCCAGAGATATCGCTGGTATTGCCTTAACCGCAAAATGACCGGGATACGGGGTAACTACCAATGAAGCAATATAGATAGTGGCGAAAGCGAGGGCTGTATACAGCAATCGTTTCTGTATGATTGTCATCGTGCCTCCCTCCTAGCTTCCTTCACTGCAGAGGAGTAGTGAAGAGCAGATACCACGTCCCTCCGCTCTTCATCTCATAGCCGAGTGTGCTCTCCAAGAACATGGCCGATAGTATACCATGCCCCTTACCGCCAGATGCCCCCAGGCGTTACTATCATCTGTTCATTCAACTGACAGAGGACTCTATGTGCGACTGTAACCTACCAACCTTGATCGACCTGACAAAAACGTTCAAATAGCTGCAACTGCTGTGTCCGCGATTCTTGATAGCCCCTCAACCCTGTAGTAGACTGTAGAATAACGAGTCCGGCAATGGCTAATACTTTCTTCATAGTCATCCTTACCGCCCTTCTTGTTGAGTATGCACTGGGACTCATCGCAAATCTCCTTAACCTCAAATCTTTGAGCACAGAACTACCTCCAGCCCTTGGGGACGTGTACAAACCCGAGGACTACCGCAGATCTCAAGAGTACCTCCGCGCCAAGACCCGTTTCGATGTAGTGACCGGTACGTTCAGCCTAGCAGTTCTCCTCTCCTTCTGGTTTGCTGGCGG
>PWZA01000128.1 GCA_003567655.1 Dehalococcoidia bacterium | reverse complement strand
TTGACGTGACCGATATGATAACATATTGTTCAGGACAAAGCGACGGGGTGTAGCGCAGCCTGGTAGCGCACCTGAATGGGGTTCAGGTGGTCGGAGGTTCAAATCCTCTCACCCCGACTTCTAACTCGGTTCCATCGTGTAATACCCTGCCATAATACTCTATCTCAGCTTCGAACTATGCAAAAGGTCGTTCAGACCATGTTAGAGCAGCCCCTTATATCGCGTTCTGCATATGACGGTAGATATCAACGGCAATCGCGGTTCTTGAGGACCGCCAACTCTCACGGGATGACGTCACTGTGATTTGGGGTACAAGGTGTCAGTACATTATATATGGTCTGCACCTGACGCATTCAACACGGTGTGCGAGGAATAGGAATCCCTGCTACTGGCGGAGAGGGTGGGATTCGAACCCACGGTCGCCAAAGGCGACACACGCTCTCCAGGCGTGCCTGTTCAGCCACTCCAGCACCTCTCCGGCGCAGCGATAGTTTATGTCAACCTGTCCAGGTCGACAGCCACTCGAAGGGTGGCCTCTCAGTGGCGGAGAGGGTGGGATTCGAACCCACGAGGCATTGCTGCCTACCGCTTTTCGAGAGCGGCGCCTTCAGCCACTCGGCCACCTCTCCCACATCGCGTCGCCATTATAACACACAGGGTATCTGTGATTGCACGATCGTTGGCGCGGTCTTTTTCTATGTAGTATGATTGCCATACTTTGCTTGAGCGTAGGGACTGGCTTTGATCTGGGTGTGGTTTGTTCTCTGCCTGGCCGCTATACTGTTTGCCGGAACAAGGCTTGCCAGGTACGGCGATGCTATCGCCGAGAAGACGGGTCTAGGGCGGATGTGGATAGGGCTGGTGCTCATTGCAGTCATCACTACCATGCCCGAACTGGTCACTTCAGTAAGCTCCGTGGCACTGGTGGGCTCACCTGACCTTGCCCTCGGTACCCTCCTGGGGAGTTGTTGTTTCAACCTTCTCGTCCTGGCCTTGCTGGATGGTCTTCACTCGCGTACACCAGTTCTATCCGTGGCCAGCCGGAGGCACGCGTTAGCCGCTGGCTGGGGAGCAGTGCTCATCGGTATCGCCGGCGTAAGTATATGGAGAGGTGAAAGGCTTTCCTCCGTTGCTCTGGGGTGGTTGGGTATCCCGAGCGTCGTTATCCTCATGCTCTACCTGGTGGTGATGTGGTGGATGTTCCGTTCCGAGCGCAGGGATAGGGTCGATTCTGTGCCTTACTCTTCTACTCAGTATGCAAATCTGGATAGCAAGACGGTGTATACCGGATTTGCGCTAGCGGCGGCAATAGTCATTGCTGCAGGTATAGCGCTGTCACACATCGGAGATGCAATCAGCCTGGCCACCGGCTGGGGTAGCACCTTTGTTGGCACGTTGTTTCTGGCGATTGCGACCTCGGCGCCTGAGTTGGTGGTTGTTTTCACTGCCCTCCGCATGGGGGCCGTAGATCTGGCAGTGGGTGATGTGCTGGGTGCCAATATGCTCAACATGGCGGTAATCGTCGCAGTTGATCTTGCTCATGGCCCGGGCTTCGTCCTTTCGTCGGTGACGGGTGGTCACATCACTGCCTTCGCGGCAGTGATGATGAGTCTGGTGGTTATTGCAGGTCTCCTGCTGCGACAGAAGCGCAAACTACTGGGAGTAGTCAGCTGGTATGCGCCTGTTCTGATTGCCCTGTACGTTTTTGGTGCTTATGCCCTATTTGCATCAGGAACGGGTCTGTGGTAGATTGTTACCGTTGGATGTCCGCCTCTAAGGGATACAGAGAGCGGCCCCTGTAGCTCAGAGGATAGAGCACTGGCCTCCGGAGCCAGGTGCAAGGGTTCGAGTCCCTTCAGGGGCAGTCTTCCGGATTTAGTTAGGTCTTATATATGGCTGAACTCATCGAGATACGATGGCATGGCAGGGGTGGATTGGGGGCAGTAACCTCAGCGGAGTTGGTCGCTCGTGCCGCCATTAGTGAGGGCAAGTATGCTCAATCATTTCCCAGTTTTGGACCGGAGAGGAGAGGGGCTCCGGTCATTGCTTTCCTCAGGGTAAGCGATGAGGTCATAAGGATAAGGACCTCCATCTACCGGCCTGATGCGGTGGTAGTGCTCGATCCGGGGTTGTTGCACGCCGTTGATGTGACATCAGGGCTTAAAGGTGGAGGGAAGATCATAATCAACTCGAGGAAGTCGCCTGCCGAATTGAAGTCAGAGTTTGGCTATCAGTGGCCCGTAGCCGCTGTCGATGCCACAAAGATTGCAAGAGAAACCATAGGTTTGCCTATAACGAATACTGCGATGATCGGTGCCTTGTCGAAGGTGATCGAGGTCGTGGGAATGGAGTCTCTCATTACGCAGTTACAGGAGCGTTTTGGACTGAGATCTAAGGGTAACATCGAAGCAATGACGAGGGCTCACAAGGAGACCGCGTTTAAGGACTGAGCGATGGCGGATCAACCAAGCTGGAAGAATATGACCGTGGGTAACATCATAGCTGATGCAGGGAATGCCAGCTTCCGCAGGACTGGTGACTGGAGGACAGAGAGGCCGGTATTGGATAGGGACAAGTGCATTAAGTGTGCCTTGTGCTGGATTTACTGCCCGGATGCCGCCATAAAGCCCGGCGATGACGGTTATTACGAGGCTGATCTATACTACTGCAAGGGTTGTGGCATCTGCGCTGAGATATGTCCTGTGGAAGCAATAACGAGGATAGAAGAGGAAGAGAAATGAGCAAAAGAGTCGCACTGGAAGCATCACATGCCGTGGCTGAGGCAGTGAGGATGGCGGATGTCGATGTAATCTCCGCCTATCCTATAACTCCACAGACACACATTCCGGAGCGGCTTGCTGAGATGGTGGCTGATGGTGAGTTGAAGGCGGCCTATGTTCCCGTGGAGTCGGAGCACTCGGCGATGAGCGCGTGTCTGGGAGCGGCCGCTATCGGGGCAAGAACCTTCACTGCCACGGCAGGACCGGGACTGGAGTACATGCACAACGTGTTGTATGTCGCCTCATCCATGCGTTTGCCGATAATCATGACCGTGGCTAACCGAGCCTTGTCTGCCCCGATAAGCATCTGGGGAGATCACTCGGATGCCATGGCTGTCAGAGACACAGGCTGGATACAGGCTTTCTGTCAGAACAGCCAGGAGGCCTTCGACATTACCCTCTGGGCGTTTCGTGTCGGGGAGGATCGTAATGTACTGTTTCCGGTCATGGTTCATCTGGATGGCTTCACCTTGTCGCATGTTGTGGAACCGATGATCCTTCCGGAGCAGAGTGAAGTAGATAGATTCCTTCCGGAGTTCCAGTATCCTTATGCGCTAGACCCCGATAGGCCTATGACTCATGGAGCTCTTGGTCCGCCTGAGATGTATTCTGAAGCGAAGCTGGCCCAGGAGATGGCGTTGAGGGAGTCGATGGGAGCGAGTATCCAAGGCTGGAAGGAGTTCGGAGACATTTTCGGCCGCTTCTATCACCCCGTTGAGGAGTATAGAGCCGAAGATGCTGAGACACTGCTTCTTGTCATGGGCAGTTACGCCGAGACAGCGAAGCTGGTAATCGATGAAAGGAGAGACAAGGGTGAGGCTGTAGGGCTCATCAGTGTGCGCCTGTGGAGGCCTTTTCCGTTCGATGAGTTCAGGGGCTCCGTGAGAGACTCCAAGGTGCTGATCGTTTTCGATAGATGTATCTCGTTTGGTATGGGAGGGCCGGTTTTCTCCGAGGTTAGATCGGCTCTATACGATGAAGATGCCAGACCCAAGGTGGTGGGTTTTGTAGGTGGACTGGGAGGCAGAGATGTCTCGGAGGAGGACTTCGACTGTGTTATCAGCAGAGGCAAGGAGATAGCTGAGAAGGGCTCCGACAGGATGATGGAGACGGTAGGAATTAGATGACAGCGATGCGCTGCTAAACTGTTTTGAGCAGGTACAAAGGGGTAACGAATGACAAGGGACACGGTTAGATTTGGCCAAGGGCTGGTGACGACCAAGGAGTTTCTTGCCGAAGGGCATAACTTCTGCACCGGGTGTGGAGAGTCTCTTGCGATCAGGATGGCTCTGAAGGCTCTGGGTGAGAACGTGATCATGGCCAATGCTACGGGCTGTGCTGAGGTGTGCACTACGCCAATGCCTTACACGTCATGGCGAATCCCCTGGATGCATACGCTGTTTGAGAATGTGGGTGCTGTGATTTCGGGTGTCGAGGCTGGACTGAAGATATCAGTTGAGAAGGGCAGGTTACAGGAGAGAGACGTTAAGCTATTAGCCATGGGTGGAGACGGTGCCACGAGCGACATAGGAATCCAGGCCCTTTCCGGAGCGTTCGAAAGAGGCCATGACTTCCTCTATATCTGTCTGGACAATGAAGCCTACATGAATACGGGTATCCAGAGGTCGAGCGCTACACCCTATGGAGCTGCTACCACAACGGCGCCAGCAGGCAAGCTCAGTATCGGACAGATCACTCGTAAGAAGAACATGCCTGCTATTGCTGCGGCGCATAGCATACCTTATGTGGCGACGGCCAGTCCTAGCTATCGACTCGACCTTATGAAGAAGGTTAGAAAAGGTGCTGAGATCAAGGGGCCGGCTTATGTGCATATCCTGGTTCCCTGTCCTACAGGGTGGAGGCATGGAGGTGATGTTACGGTTGAGATAGGACGGCTTGCGGTACAGACAGGCATATTCCCACTCTATGAGATAGAGGATGGACGCTATACTCTGAATGCCGATCCACTTGAACTGAGACCTGTTGAGGAGTACCTGAAGCTCCAGGGGCGATATCGACATTTGACAGACCCGGACATTGCACAGATACAGCAAATGGTGAACGCAGACTATGATCTGCTCAAGGAGAGAGTGGCGGCCTTTCCCAAGTGAACTGAAGTTATAGAAGATAATGGTTTCAAGAGTAATGAGAAAGAAATCAACGAGGGTTTCCAGGGCGGTCAGGAAGGCTGTTGGCACCTATCAGGAAGACCAAGACATGCTAATCCAGGCACTTCTTGATCTGCAGAGCGCGTTCGGGTGGTTGTCGGAAGAGGTGTTGACTGAGTTGAGCGAGCAACTGGATGTGCCACTTGCGCGGATCTATCAGATTGCGAGTTACTATAAGGCCTTTAGCCTTCATCCCAAGGGGCGGCATATCGTGAAGGTATGCATGGGTACGGCATGTCAGGTGCGCGGTTCGCCTCAGCTTTTAAATGTAACCCAGTCGATGCTTGACATGAAGCCAGGCGAAACCTCCCCGGATATGCAGTTTTCTCTCGAAACGGTGAACTGCCTTGGCTGTTGTGCCATGGGCCCTGTGGTTGCAGTTGATGGTGTATACCATAGCAAACCATCAACCTCAGACTTGAGGGAGGCTTTCGAAGCTGGCAGGCGAGGAAAGAGATGAGTAGTAAGAGAATTTCCTCGGCAGGAGAGCTCGAGGAGTTGAGAAAGCGAATACTCTCGAGAAGAGAGTCCGACAAGCCCGTTATTACCGTATGTACTGGTACTGCGTGTCAGGCCTATGGTTCACTGGAGGTCTACAAGAGATTCGCCGATGAGATCAAGAAGCAGGGTTTGCAGGGTTCCGTAGTAGAGGCCAAGGCCACCGGATGTCACGGGTTCTGCGAGCAGGGGCCTGTTGTAGTTATCTTTCCTCAGGAGATCTGCTATGTGAAGGTGAAGCTGGAAGATGTGCCGGAAGTGGTTTCTGCCACAGCCGTTGAGGGACAGGTGATAGAGAGACTGCTTTATGAGGATCCCGTAACAGGAGAGAAGATAGCCAAGGCTTCCGATATTCCTTTCTACAGTAATCAGATGCGCATCATATTCGGCGATAACCAGTACATAGACCCCGGAAACATAGATGATTACATAGCGCTCGGGGGATACAGTGCACTGTCGAAGGCTTTGTTCCAGATGACTCCGGAGCAGGTTCTGGAGGAGGTCAAGAAGTCCAATTTGAGGGGCAGGGGAGGAGGAGGATTTCCAGCAGGGACGAAATGGGAAACCACAAGGAACGCCTCCCGGGGGCGGAAATACGTGGTGGTTAACTGTGATGAAGGGGATCCCGGGGCTTACATGGACAGGTCTATCATGGAAGGAAATCCACACGCTGTACTGGAGGGGCTTATTATAGGTGCCTATGCCATAGGGGCGGAGAAAGGCTTTATCTACGTGCGACAGGAGTATCCGATTGCCTACGAGAACACGATGCTGGCGATAGAGCAGGCAAAGGAGTATGGCCTCCTGGGGAAGGACATACTCGGGTCGCGGTTTGACTTCGAGGTGGTTGTCCATCGCGGGGCAGGTGCATTTGTTTCTGGAGAGTCAACGGCTCTGATGAGTGCTATCGAGGGGAAAGTGGGCGAGCCAAGGATGAAGTACATTCACACTGCGGTGAGCGGCATCAAGGGAAGACCGACGTGTTTGAACAATGTGGAGACCTGGGCGAACGTGCCTGTCATTATCAACAGGGGTGCTGAATGGTTCAGTTCTGTTGGCACTGAAGGAAGCAAGGGAAGCAAGATCTTCTCCCTAGTGGGCAAGGTGAACAACACCGGGCTTGTGGAAGTGCCTATGGGTATGACCTTGAGGCAGCTGATATACGATATTGGTGGTGGGATACCGAAAGAAAAGAGCTTTAAGGCGGTTCAGACGGGAGGGCCTTCCGGAGGGGTGATTCCCGAGCAGTACCTTGATACTCCGATTGATTTTGATGAACTCAGTAAACTCGGTTCTATGATGGGTTCCGGGGGCATGGTGGTGATGGATGAGGATACCTGCATGGTGGATACTGCGAGATATTTTGTCAGCTTTTGTTGTGACGAGTCTTGCGGGCAGTGCATTCCCTGTCGTGAGGGATTGCGCATGCTTCGCGAGATTCTGACCGATATTTGTGAGGGGAGAGGTGAGGAAGGAGACATAGAGGCGATTGAGGATATAGCTAATGTGATGGAGGATGCCTCTCTATGTGCTTTGGGAAACACTGCCGCAAACCCGGCCCTGACCACCTTGAAGTATTTCAGAGATGAATATGAGGCTCATATAAAGGAGAAGCGCTGTCCTGCGCGAGCCTGCAAAGCGCTTACTGCTTACTACATTGATCCCTCCAAATGCACCGCCTGCATGATCTGTAGCAAGAACTGCCCTACTGAAGCGATCCATGGCGGTAAGGATCTGGTTCATTGGATCGAGCAGGAAAAGTGCATTAAGTGTGACACATGTTTCCAGGTTTGTCCTGCCAGGTTCAGCGCTGTGAGAAGAATTTCCGGGGAGTTTCTGCCACCACCTGTTGCTCCCGGGACTAAGGTTGTACGTGATAAGAAGAGGTGAATTCCGATGACCATGCTCCTACAGATAGACGGGAAAGATGTAAAGGCGAGTGAAGGCATGACTGTGCTGGAGGCGGCGAGGGAGGCTGGCATAGAGATACCGACGCTGTGTCATCACGATAAACTGAAACCTTACGGTGCTTGTCGGATCTGCAGTGTGGAAGTGGAGAGGAAAGGCAAGACTCGTATTGTGGCGTCGTGTGGCTTTCCCGTGGAAGATGGCATGGTAGTCAGAACACGCTCTCCCCGACTGGATAGGATACGTAAGGTAATACTGGAGTTGGTTGCCCTGACGACGATGGTCGAGGGAGAGGTTGCGGGTGAGATGAAGAAGGCAGCAAAGGAGTATGGTGCTGATATCCACAGATTCGAATCCAGGTTCAGAGCCAAGCCGACCAGGTGTATTCTTTGCGGACAGTGCGTGCGCTACTGTGCTGAGGTTGTCGGACAACACGCTATAGGCTTTATGGGTAGAGGAATCGAACGGAGGCCCGTATTCTTCCCTGAGAAGGCTAGGGCTTGTCTCACCTGTCAGGCTTGTTTCAACCTGTGTCCCACGGGCAAGATCCCGTCCGAAACCGATTTCGTGGTTTTCGATGGCTTCTCGGTTGATGATTACCTCGCGGGCAATCCTTAAGCCCTCGCTCTCTTGCAAAGTAAAGATTGCGAGCTTATCCTGCAGAAGGGCATACGTACGATTTGCTACCGGTGGGGTTTCCATCTACAATGAATGGCAGGGTGGCTGCCTTCGTGGTGCCCAATATCAGGCGGGCAGCACGTGTAAGCGGGGTGTGGCGCAGTGGTAGCGCGCATGGTTTGGGACCATGAGGTCGGAGGTTCAAGTCCTCTCACCCCGACCAGAGTCGCAGCATTACA
>PWZA01000074.1 GCA_003567655.1 Dehalococcoidia bacterium | reverse complement strand
CCTCCGACCAGCCTAAAACATTCCCGACAGTTGCGTGGTCGCAGATGATGAAGTATTGAACCGTCCTCCCTGCAGGCGCAGGCATATTCTCAAACTCGATCACCGCCGGAGCCGGGCCCTGCATTTGACTCGGATCAGTCCCAGCCTTACTTATAGCTCCGAAGGTAATCGCCTTCCTGTCTCCTGTGTATCCCGTGATCTCGTTGGCCGTAGGTGTATCCCCCTCTAGTTCGGCCTCGTTAGCCACATTCGATACGAGCCCGACATAGGTGGTCTCATCCCTCAACGCCTGTAACCATAATGCCTCTAAATGCTTACTTAGATTCGCCATATTCACCTCTTAGGGAGAGGGGCGGGAGTTACCCGCCCCCCTCACCATTGCTAGGCAACCAGGTTGCCGTAAGTGGCTCTCCAGTCCAGCCTGTTCGCACCCGCAACCAGCCTGACGCGGTAGAACACGTTGTCAGTGGCGAAGTCGCCGGTAAAGGCGTTTATCTCACCACCACCCGTAACGGTTACCTTGTCAGATGCCTTCATGCAGATTTCGGGCCTCTCGTGTCCGGCCAGGTGGTCGAACTCCATTGCCGCTATGTCCTTCGGGTCGGCAAACAAACACCAGCTGTTCAGGTTGTTGGGGACGTATATCGGTAGATAGGGGTCAACGATAAGCTGGAGTCCATATTGGGAGATGACGTTGGTCATCGGATACGGAGTCGAAGACGCAACACCAGCGTCAGTCGTGCCTGTCAGCCACATCTTAGTGGCCGAGGTCAGGATTTGCCGAGCGGTCATCTCAAGCCCGGGGCCGACTACAAGGTATTTCGGCCTGTTCAGTATCGGTTCGCCGTTGGCATCCGTGAACGCCTGCATGGCCTCTACGCACGTCTCAAGGTTCCCGATAGTCAGGGCCAGGGTGTTCCTGTTACCCTGAGCATCGGTATAGAGATTTGTGCCCGCTAACAGGTCGCCCACATACAGGCTTGAAACCAGTCTGTGCTCAGTCCTCACCGCAGCCCGGGCAAACCTCTCAGGCGTGTCCCTCAAGGCCCCCAAGTCGTCGTTGATAAGAGCCTCCCAGCTTATGTCAAACTGGCGGCCGTACTTCTTGACGTACACAGGATAGCGGGTCTCCGCCCTCTCTGAGGCGAGATATTCGCCCTTCTCCGCGACCTCGTCTAGATACTGGTCTCCCCCGGTTATGGCGAATCGGTATCCGCCGATCTGTGGGAAGATTCGTGGCACGGTAGCCATCTTAACAATAGGCTTCCAGACAGGATCGACGGCCTTGTAGGACGCCAATACTTGTCTGTCGAGCACGTCACCGAACAGATAGGGGAAGTCGGACGTAGTGAGAGCTTCCCTCATCATAAACTCGTGTCTGTGCGGCGCGACTCCCCGGGCGTTGGTCAAAAGGTCGATGGTCTCCTTCAACCGCTGCTCATAGCCCTCGGGTTTATTCACTTCTGAAAGGGCTTGATAGCCCTTCCAATCTTCCATAAGTTGCATTAATTCTGGCATTTGGTTTTCCTCCTTAGTTAGTTTGTTCTACATTCTGTAGAACGTTACTGCCTCAGTGCCTGCGCCGATGTTGGTTATCAACCCTCGGAACGTGGCCGATGCGTTGTTGGCCACAGCCCCGCCTGTGACAGTGACACCAGCGCCAGCGGTAAACGTTACGTTGTGTGCAGCCAGTGAGAGCACCACAACATCAAACCACGTGCCCACCTGAGCACGAGGCAATGCAGCGACAATGTTTTCGGCGGTATCGGTGGTGAGTGTTCTCGCTTCGCCTGGTGTGCAGGCAAAGATGCCACTGTCCACCAGTTCGGCTGCCGCAGCTACTTCACTGGTGTCGCCTATCGTTATCACGGCTTTGGTCTTTGTCTGCGCCTGAGTAACGGCAGCGTCAGCTATTTTTGCTGTGGTGACCGCCTGAGCGCCTATCTTCCCTTCGGTAACAGCCAGTGCCCCGATTTTGTCCTCGGTAACAGCACCGTCAACAATCTGGCCTCCGTCTACCTGCTCTGCACCTACCATCGCTCCCCAGTGAACCTTGACAGCGATAGTCTGTGTCGCACCAGCCGAGATGTTACCAAGAGCGTAGCCGAACAGAATCTGCGTTGCCCTGGCATTTATCTTGCTGATAACAGCAGTCGTGGTGTTGATGTACAGTGGGTCGCCTACCCTCACGTTGGAGCCGGTCGTGTCGTCGTATGCATACACGCTCTGAACCCAAATCCCTTCAGTGTCTATGGCAATCAGGTCAGTAGCAGCAGCCGCCGACTTGAAGGCCACGCCGACTCCCTGCAACCCCGTTGTACCGAAAACGACTGGCTGCCCCTTGTCTACCAATCCATCCCCGGTAGAGGGATGTACAAGTAAGGACTCTTCGAGGGTTACGTGCCTACCCTCATAGGTGCTGGATATCTCCCATCCAGCGGTCTTGGCATTCGCTTCTGGATATACTCCTTGTGGCATTGTCTTTACCTCCTATTTGTTTGATCTATCTGCCTTTGGCGGCGATCTCCGCCTCTGCGTCGCTCAGCCCGAGTGACCTGAAGGAATCCCGCAGAGCCTCGTGAGACGTCTCCGGGTCGGGCTTGGACCCGCCAAGATTCTTGACCTTGTTGGACTCCCGCAAGGCTTCAATATAGGTTTCCTCGGCCTTGATAGCGTCCTCTATCCCGTCAGAACTCTCGGCGCCCTTGAACTTCTCGACTATCCTCGTCTTGGCAGCTTCCGGCAATTCGGACTTGCTTATAGCTTCGTCTATCACTGACTTGGCCTCGGCTTTCCTCTGCGCCGTCTCCGCCTCGGTGAGTTTAGTCTGTGCCTCGTCCCTCTCCGTAATGAGAGTGCCCTTCTCCTCCTCCAGTTCCTTGATCCTGTCTTCCAATTCTTGTGTCATCTTGACCTCCTTCGTCAGTATTTCCTTGACCCCGCTCTCAATAGTTTTAACAAGGTCAGGTCGGCGTTCCTTGAAGACATCTAACGTAACAATGTCGATGTCGAACTCCTTCTCAGTCTCGTACAGCAGAATCCCGCCACCGGCTCCGGCCTCGGTAACAAAGTCAACCGAGCGTACCTTGATAATCCTCTCGACGACATTGGCATCCTCGCCGTTAACCTTGCCTTTCGTTCCAACACCGGCGGCTCGTATTGAAATGCCCATCTCGCTTAGAAGATTCTGGTCCCGTAATGTGGCCAACTTCTGCTGCAACCACGGCTCAATAACAACGGCATCCCCGACTATCCCTACGCCTTCCTCAAACCGGACATTCTTGAGACTTGCTACCCATTGCCGGATCGACCCCTCAGGACGCTGCTTCTCCTCTTCGTTGGTTTGATGGTCAGAGTACATCTTCACACCCTCAAAGACTGAAAAGTCCCTCGCTAACGTCTCAGAAGGGTAGTAATGATTGTCAACAGGATTCCCGAAGCCTGGTTTGATAACAACCACTCTGGCAATTCCCTTACTCCCAACTGTGGCCTCTTCCAGTGAAGTGTAGTTGTCGAGTAAGAACCTTGACTCTGATTCTCTAACCCAGCGCGGAATATCCTCTTCTATGCCGAGCTTCCTGTACTCTTCCCGTATCCTGCGCTTGACCTCAGTCAAGTGTTCTTTGGGTATGCCTGACTTCTCTCCCCTGAATCCCCCGGGTGAAAGGGCGGCAGCGGCCTTCGCTAACTGATTCTTGGAGACTTCCCCGTTCTCCCATAATCTCAGCTTCCATTCGCCATCTTCAGGTGCGTAGGCGTACGCTCTAGCAGGATACTGTTCGCCGTCCTCGGTCTTGACCAGCTCTTGAAGTTTCAGCCATTCCAGAACCTCGTTAGCTTCGTTGATGGCCTCTTGTACCTTCTCCTCGTCTTCGCTGTCTAATAGTTCCTGGCAGAGTTTGAGAATCTCCTTGATCCGGCCTGCGTCCTTTGAGGCGTTGCGCCGCCCTGATTCCTGGATGATCTGTGAATAGAGTTTGCGGAGTGATTCAGCAGGCTTGTAGACCGTAGTCACTACGACCTTCTTCGGAGTGCCGAAGGTAACGGCGCTATCTTTTATCTTGTACGAGACTTTGTATGTCTGCCCATCCAGCTCATAGATAACCTCATCGTCATAAACGTCTCGCACCCAGGCGCCGCCGGCTATTGGTTCTACAGGCCTTGGCGATATTTGCTGAAGTTCCCCCTGTATCAACCGCCTTTTGTCGTCATCGCTCATGCCTTCCTTGAACGATTCCTTCGCTACCCACTTGTCGCCGTCCTTCTTGAACTTCCTCTCAACGGCAGTCCAGGCCGTAGCATGAGCGTGAGCCTCTCTGCCCTCTTCACCCTTGTATTGGTCATAGGCAGAATTGAAGGCGCTCTGATATATTTCCTTCGCCTCTTTGGGTAGCTTCTTGGTCGAGTCGGGTAATTCTGTTATCTTGTCATATGGCATGGTTACCTCCTTACTCAATCATCACCGGCGCTAGAGCGCACATGCAGTTGGGATGTGCAGGGGGCCGGTCGTGCCCGCTGGGAAAGGTCTCGTCTATCCCTACCACAACTCCGTCGTTTGGTTCGCAAACCTCGCACGGGTCGAATGTCACCCATTCCTTCCCTGTTATACCCATATCGTGCGCCCGATCTATGAATGATTGCTCCAATGCGTCGGCAGTCTCTGTCCGAGCCACCATCTTAGAACGATACTTCCCTATGTCGTCAAACTGCTTTCTTAAGTCTCTAGCCAACCCGTCAACGCCCTTCTTTTCCTTGACAGCATCCGCTATAACCTTCTGCATCTGCTCCCGCGTCTCGTCGTCTAAACCCTTAACTAACTTGGCCGTCTTAGTATTGGCGTAGTCAATAGCATCCCTCATCGGAGGGCCCTCGTAGAAGATGGGCTTTTCTAGCTTCGTCCTGCCCCATTCCACCATCTGAGCACTGCCTGTTAGATAAGCCGAGGCGATAAACCCGTTGAGTCTGTATCTTAGGCTATCACTGAACGCCGCCAGGATCGGGTCGATGAAATTGTTAACGTCTTCTGCTAGTGCCATTATGCAGTCACGTTCCTGTAGTAGATCATATCAAGCGCGTCCCAGTCGATAGCGTCCTCTAGCTCGTGGAAGTATTCAGCCATTGACTTCTGCAGGCGCTTTTCGAGCCGTTCGTTTCTTTCTGGGCTTGCCGGTATTTCCCTTTCCAGTAGTCTTATAGTTTCGTTTAACTCGTTCAACACGCTCATGTCCTTGTCCTTTGCAGGCTCGGCACGGTAACCGAATCAGTCCTGCTTGATATTCCCGGTATCCCAGTCCGTTGCACTCGGGGCATTCCATGTTACTCCTTTACGTGTTCCCTTAGATGTTTCAACGCCTTTGCCAGTTGAACATTCGGGTCCCGCTTGGCCTCCTGGGTTAGATTCTCCAGAACCTTGTTGACGTTCGTTATCCCCAAAGCCATCAATGCCATCTGCTGTACGTCCTGAGAAGTAGCAAACTCAGGGAAGACCTGACACATCTGGTGTATGGCATGGGAGACCGCGGATATAGCGTCCTCAGACACCTTCGGGAAGTCGATATCTACATAGGTCTCTTTGACTCCATTATCGTTCAGAATCAGGGAGAATATGTCCTGATAAGCCCCCGTCCAGATGGATTGATAGGACTCGCACATGTGCTTGACGGGCAGTTCGACAGTCTTAGCAGTCGCCAGATTGCCGATCGATATGTCCCCATAGTATTGCTCCGGCCAGCCTGTTGCGGCGGCGACCTGTAGTTTTAGCTGTCTCCCGTCCTGATAGGCTTGAGCCGCCCCGGAGTCGGTCTTGATCGGCTGAAGGTCTGCCGCCATATTCTCAATGTGCATCGAGCCGGGCATTATCTCTTCCTCATGGTAGATGCCTTTTGTCGATTCCACAGAGCCGCCCTTGATCTTCATCTTCCAGGCGAACTTAGCAAGGGCTAACATGATCGCCACCCTTGAAGCGAGGAACTTTCTGTATAGCTTGATCCAGTCTAATGCAGGGGCCAGATACGAATGCCCTCGCTGTCCCAAATCGTTGATCGCTATATGGTAGACAAAGGCATCCTGCGTCTTCCGAATGGTCTTACCCATTGCGTCCGGACAGCCCTTGTCCTTCAGATTTGAGAATGAGCAGTAGTAATCAGTGTGGGGTTTACCCTGTGTGTCCGTCCACTCCCGCTTGAAGTATCGTATATTTTCTATGTCGTCGGGGTCGGTCACGAACTCGGTTATCTCTAGAGGGTTGATTCTTCTTATGGTCGACTCCTGCCCCAAGAATAAAGCAAGGAATATCTCACCGTCTATTAGCAACTTATCTGAACTCTTCCGCTGCCCCTTTGCTGATAAGAGAGGTTGATTGATCGACGCGTCCCAGAAGTTAGACAATACATCGCTCGCCCGCTCGTCCTCCATGCTCCAGTTTATCCCCGTGCCGAATGAATAGTCGGTCATCAACCGGATAGCCCTCGTCCCCAGAGGATCGGTCAGAGCGTAGTATCGAGCTTCCTTGACCGTCTCTATCCTCTTCTGGCCGGAGATCACCTCACTAGATAATTGCGACAGGTTGATCCAGCCCTTATCTTCGGCGGCCAGAATGTCCTCGACCTCTTTGGTTGCCTCTTTCAGAATCTCGTCAAACTCTTTCAGCATAGTTGCTCCTATATGTGGTCTAACCCAAAGTCCTTCATCGTATCCACAATCACTATCTCTTCTCTCTCACGGGGCGCTAGCTTCCCCACCACTGCATACCTTCTCGCGTCAAGTAAATGACTCCACTCATGCGTCGTCTTCTCTGTCAGGTTCCCGTTCTTGTCAGGTATGTACCTGAAGTTGCGTTGTTCTTTGATTCCGTTGACTGAATCCTTAGTCCATGCCTGTTTATACTGCCTTACTAGCTGATGGCCAAATTCGACGCTCCCAGGCCCCTTTGGGGCGGGTTTGATGTTATACCCTAGACGGTAAATCTCCTCTATACTTTTCGGCTCGGCGGAGTCAGCGAATATCTCATCATGCCTCGGCTTGATCCCTAGATCACTCATTCGCTGGCCTATATCTTGATTTGTTAAGCCCCTCTCAAAGAGTACCTCCTGAGAATATAGAGTCCCATTTTGAATGACGCACTTAAGAAGCGCCGTCTGGTCGGTTGAATACCCGAAGTCTAATCCGTAGAACACATCCCCTGAAGGTAGCTCGTCAACTTGCTCGAACACCGGATAGACCAGACCTTCAACCTTCCCGATCCGTCCGTGTAGATAGACGTTCGCCCAGTTCGGGTCCCTCTCGGCTGTCGAGAGGATGTTGTCGATTACACTCTGAGGCAGTATCACCTCAGCGTCCTTGTAGGTTGAATGAATGTAGGCATTCTCTGCCGTACCTATGATATTGCCCGCCGCATCCTTGTCTAGCCAGTTAGAATGACACCAGTACTCTGAAGTCGGATTCCAATCCGCGACGGTAAACTTGTTAGTTCGTATGTCTAACCCTCTGGCAGTCTCCCAGGGGATGTTGTTAGCTTCGTTTAAGAATAAGAAGTCCCTACGGGGGCCTCTTACCTTATCAGCCTCGTCTGCCCCGAAGAACTCGATTCGTCCCTTCCCGAACGAGTACCAGTTCTCGGTCTTGTTATATCGAGGGTTGCCGTCCGGCGACTCGTCAAGGATGTTGAAAAGGTCGCGCAGGACTCCCCGTTTCAGATGCGGCAAGGACTCACTGACCACCGAGATCAGCAGGGGGGATTTGGTGTGTCTGGCGATCAGCACCAGGAGTTGAAGGATGCTCCAAGTCTTACTCGAAGCTGTCCCACCTTCATTGAGCGCTCTTCTCTTGCCTGATAACCACGCTGCCGTGTTCTCCTCGTATATCCTGGTGGTTGTCCAGTTCATAGCTTGACAGCTTGCTTGCCCGTGAAGTTCTGCCACCTCTGGATTATCACGTCACAGTAGTGCTCGTCTATCTCCATCATCCGACACTTGCGGCCTAGCTTCTCACAGGCTATGAGGGTCGAGCCTGAGCCGCCGAAGCCGTCCACGATCATTGCGCCCCCCTGTGAGAAATCGCCAAGCATATCGACAAAGAGTGTCACGGGCTTCTGGGTAGGATGTACACGCTTTGCTAACTCCGACTTTCTGTCCCCTTTTCTTAGAAGCCCACTCCAAAGATGGTGATATACTCGAGAGGGCTTGGTGAAAGATGCCCAAGCGATTTCGCAATCAGCGAAGTTATTAGAGGGTACATCTTCCCGTTTATCCCATACTATCCAGCATGATGATGGTGGCAGGAACGCCGTCATATAATTGCCCCCAAAAATGATACATGGACACTTCAGGATTTCCGTTACGATGACATAGTGAGCCCTGGCCGTCTCGAGTCCATCATCACCCACAATGGGT
>PWZA01000003.1 GCA_003567655.1 Dehalococcoidia bacterium | reverse complement strand
ACTCATGCCGGGAAGCGCCTGCATCCAAGTGGAGACCGTGAAGTGAATAGGGTTCAGCACCGCACAGAACTGACACCGGGGATCCGAAGAGATCAAGCCCTGTACTACCTAACCAGTTTGAACTCAATGACGTCCACCAGGCCAAGATCGGTCAGCCTGAGTTCGGGGATCACGGGCAGCGCCAGAAACGAGAGAATGGAAAATGACGCCGGAGGCAGGTTACCCAACCGGGCGGCGGTCTGCTCTACCTGATCGTGCTGAGACACCACCACATCTAGCGGCTCGGGGGAAAGCAGTCCGGCAACAGGCAGCGGCAGAGAGGCAAGGATCTCGCCATCAGCACAGACGACCAGGCCACCCTGCAATCTCTCGACTTCCTCGATCGCCTTCAAAATATCTCGATCACTAACTCCAACAGCGATTATATTGTGGGAGTCATGAGCAACCGAAGAGGCCAGTGCTCCCCTTTTCAGCCCGAATCCCCTGACCAGCCCCGATCCGATGTTGCCCGTGGCGTTATGCCTCTCAACAACCACCAGCTTCAGAATATCCCTCTCGATGTCAGGCATAACCACCCCACCTACAACTCTCATCTTCTCCCGTTCTTTCCTAGTGATTATCTGTCCCGGGACGATCTGAATGACAGGGTAGTTTTCTTCGCCGGGATCGTCTCCCCTAGCCCGCAGTGACAGCGACTCCATTGTAAACGGCTTGATGCGCACCGTACCTGTCAATTCAGGAGTAACACGAGACACAGAGAATAATGGAGTACCGTGCCTGGCTACCAGCTTGCCCCGGTAGAAGACCATGTCTATGTCTAGTCTGGCCAGGTCATCAACAGTGATCAGGTCGGCCCTGTAGCCCGGGGCGATCGCCCCCCTATCATGAAGCCTGAAATGCTCGGCGGTGTTAATCGTTGCCATCTGTATTGCCCGCACCGGATCCAGTCCTCTGCTGATGCCCTTTCGCACCACGGCGTCGATATCCCCGTTAAGAAGCAGGTCAGAGCATGTACAGTCGTCAACTACAAAGAGGCATCTCTTGTACGTGTTATCGGTAACCAGAGGCAGAAGTGTATCCAGATTCTTCTCCGAAGAGCCTTCCCGTATCATCAGACGCATCCCCCGGCGAAGCTTTTCTCTACCCTCCTCCAGACTCGTAGCTTCATGCTCGGACCCGATACCTGCAGACAGATAGGCATTCAGTTCCTTGCCGGCCTAGCCCGGAGCATGTCCATCGATAACCCTGCCCTTGGCAGCCCTGATCCGCTTCAAAACCCCTTCATCACCAGCCACCACACCGGGATAGTTCATCATCTCGCCCAGTCCAACTACATTTTGGTAAGCCAGGAGTTTTCTTATGTCCTCGAAGCCAACCTGAGCGCCCGATGTCTCGAGATGGGTGGCCGGCACACAGGAGGGGGCCATGAATATCATGTCCAGCGGGAGCCTGCGCGCCCAATTCATAACGAATCTGATTCCATCCAGACCGCAAACATTGGCAAGTTCATGCAGGTCACTAACCGCAGCCACTGTTCCCCTGGGTACTACAGCCTGAGCATACCTTGCCGGGTGAAGCATAGAACTCTCCAGATGCGTGTGACCGTTGATCAGTCCCGGGGCAAGGCATCGACCCTGCAGGTCGATCGTCTCCTCCGCCTTGCTATAGTCGCCTACGCCCGCGATTCTGCCATCATAGATGGCAACGTCGGCTTGCTCTATCTCTCCGGTGAACGTGTTTACAATGCGGGCGTTCTTTAAGAGAAGATCAGCGGCCGTATCGCCCTTAGCTACCGAGATCAGTGTCCTCAGGTTCATCTCTCAATCCTCCGCTACACATATATCAGGCAAATCGCGAAACCGCTCATCGAGATCCAGTCCGTATCCCACAACAAACTGGTTGGGCACCGTAAAGCCCAGATAGTCGATAGAAACCGACACCTTCCGCCGAGAAGGCTTGTCCGTCAGTGAACATAGCTTCAAAGACGCGGGTTCCTTCTTCCTCAGGTAATCAAGTACGGAAGCAACGGTGATGCCGGTATCGACTATGTCCTCAATCACGAGAACATCTCTACCCTTGACGGGCATGTTCATCCGCTGCACCAGCCTGGCCCTACCCGAGCTTTCCCTATCTGCGCGGTAGCTGGAGACCTTGACGAAGTCCAGTTCCAGGGGCAAGTCAAGCTGACGAATAAGGTCTGCCATAAAGATGAATGACCCCTTAAGGACACCCACCAGCAAGGGTTCCTTGCCGTTGTAGTCTCTGTTGATCTGCCGGGCCAGCCGAATCACAGCTCTGGCTATCTCATCGCGGCTGATGAGTATCTTGAACTGCGACTGAGAGGCCATCGAATTCTTCTTCAAGCAGCCCCTATAATAGCATAATCGAGTCTCCTTCCAGCAAGCAACCATTACCAGCTAACACGCACGCCGGAGTGTCTCCTTCTGACCGGCTAGTCGGAGGACGGATCTCCTATCCTCAACTATGCTACACATGGTGGACTTTTTCCACCCCCTGGTGTATACTTGAAGTAGTAATCGACATGCGGTCAAGCCTAATCGGGAAGATCGAAAAAGCTAAGGGGTATGCCCAGGAACCAGATCGTGTTACCTTCTCCGGTTTAACCGCTGTCTTTCGTGGCAAGAACGACGACCACGAGCTAAGCTACGCCAACGGCAAGTGGCACTGCACCTGCAACTTCTTCTCTCAATGGCAGATCTGCAGCCACACCATGGCGCTACAGCAAATCCTGAGCGACATGCTGCCCAAAGAGGCGCTTGTCGCTCCCATGGAAGCTCAGCTCGTAGAGTAGAAATCCAGAGCTTCTGCCGCGAGATACAGAGAGCCGGTAACGCAAACAAGGTCTGTCCTGTCTGCTCTGATCAGAGTTCGCGAAAGAGCTTCGTGTATAGTCTCGCAAATCTCTGCCTCAACTCCGTGTCTGCCGAACTCAGCTGCCAGGGCTGAAGTCAAAGCCGCTCGTGACTGTGATGCATGGGTGACTATCACCTGAGGCGAGAGCGATACTAGCTCATCCACAATTCCGGCGACGTCCTTGTCGCCGGACGTCCCGAAGACAAGGACTACCCGTTTGCCCGGGAAATAGTCTCTAACGTTGCTGACCAGTCTTCTCATCGATGCCACATTATGGGCTCCGTCAATCAGCACCGTCGGTTCCTGCCCCGCTATCTGAAAGCGCCCCGGCCATCTTACGCCGGAAAGCCCCTGAACAATGTCGACTGCTGAGATAGAATAGCCTGCAGACATCAATATCTCCAGAGCAGCAACTGCAGCAGCGGCATTCTCAAGCTGATAATCGCCCAGAAGAGGAATCTTGACGTGATACTTATCTTTTCTTCCCTCTATAACCAGTGACTGGTGCACGAGGTCGCCCCCCAGCTTATGCCATTTGACATCCTTGCCCACTCGAATCATATCCGCCTTCTTGTCATGACAGATCTCCTCAATCACCGAGGCCGCCTCTTCCGGTTGGGGAGAAACCACGACCGAACAGCCGGGCTTGATGATGCCTGCCTTTTCGCGAGCTATCTCCTGCAGGCTATTACCCAGTATCTGAGTATGGTCAAGGCTAATAGATGTGATGATGCATACATCCGGCTTCACCACATTGGTGGCATCCAGTCTACCGCCTAATCCCACCTCCAGAACCTGGAAGTCAACCCTCTCCTGTTTAAAGAAGGCATATGCCAGCACGGTGAGCACCTCGAAGTAAGTGAAAGGCCTGAAGGAAGAGTCCTGCCTCATCGACTCAATGAAAGGCCTGATACTAACCGTGGCGGAAGCGAACTCACCCTCAGAGATGAGTCTGCCATTGACACTTATGCGCTCCCGCAGGCTATGAAAGTGAGGCGAGGTATACAACCCCGTCCTATAGCCTGCAGCAGTCAACACCGTGGCCACCATGGCTGCCACGCTTCCCTTTCCTTTGGTTCCTGCGATGTGAACCGTCCGGGCTGCAAGCTGGGGATTGCCCATACGATTCAGCAGTTCCTCTACATGCCTCAGGCTATAACCGGGCTCCGCATATGATATGCCGGGAATCTGTTCATAGTTGATGAAGCTATTGAGATACTCCTCTGCCTCGTGATAGTTCAACCGGTCACCTCTCTACTGGTTGATTATACTACTTAGACGTTACGGCGTGCTCAGTCTGTGCTAGAATAGCACGACACTCCTCGGGAGATAGGCACACGTAAAGGGCTGAGTGAAGATCGCGTTTCATCCAATAGGCAGCATTGATGACGAGATAGTCCAGGCACTGCAGCACAGAATCGGTTGTGTCTTCGGTTGCCCCACAGAAACAAGAGCAGCTATTAGCGATCTGGCGCAGGCTTACGATCCCAGGAGAGGTCAATACTCGTCATCAAAACTACTCGCCTCCCTTGCGAAGCGTCAAGCAGAGGAGAGGATCGTCGGTATAGCTGAGGTTGACCTGTTTGTTCCCAGGCTCAGCTATGTGTTTGGCGAAGCTGATGTACGCCACGGAGCAGCGATCATATCCTTATGCCGGCTGAGGCAAGAGTACTACGGCCTGGAATCCGATGAGACTATGCTTCTGAAGAGGGCAGTCAAGGAAACAGTCCACGAGCTCGGGCATACCTTCGGGCTGGGACACTGTTCCGACAGCAAATGTGTGATGCACTTCTCCAACAGCCTGGCTGATACCGACCTGAAGGAGTCGGCTTTCTGCGGCAATTGCCGTCCCAGGATAATCCTTTGACTCCCTTGAGGAACTTGCTATACTGGGAAGACCGATAATCGAATCTGTGCCTGAGGAGTTAAGATGCAAAAACCAAGGAAACTAGGAAGAGGAGTAGCAGTGGTGGGCGCCGGCATGTCCAGATTCGGCATGTTCAAGGATAAGGACTCCAAGTACTTATTCGCGGAGGCTTTCAATGAGATGTTGGCCACCGTCGATAGAGGAGTAGACCCGCGGGACATCGATGCTCTCTATCTGGGAAACTTCACAAACGACTTTTTTGTGCGCCAGGGACACTGGGGTCCGATCATCGCAGACCTCATCGGACTCACTCCGAAGCCTGCGACGCGCACGGAGGGTGCCTGCGCCTCCAGCGCACTGGCACTCAGGGAGGGGGTTCTTGCCATAGCTTCGGGGTTATACGATATGGTTTTGGCCGGCGGAGGGGAAGAGATGTCGAAACGCAACACGGAAGAGGTGACTCAGGGACTGGCGATGGCAGCTATCCCTTATGAAGTTAGGGCGGGTTTCACCTTTCCCGGCGTCTTTGGTGCAACAGCCACCGCTTACTTTGCCAGATATAGAGCCAATCGTGAGCATCTCATGAATGTCACCATAAAGAGCCACAATAACGCCCGTCTCAATCCTAAAGCGCAGTTCAACCTCTCAATCCACGACATCATGAACCAGAAGATAGAACGAGCCAGAAAAAAGGGGGAGCCTGTACCTGAGTGGAGCGACGAAAAAGAGTTCCTCGGCGATCCGAAGGCCAACCCTGTGGTCGCATGGCCGATGCACCTCTACGATTGCTGCCCGATAAGCGACGGGGCGAGCTGCGTCTTGCTGGTGGCGGAGGAGCTGGCCAGGACCTTCAGCAACAACCCCCTCTATATTGTGGGGACGGGACAGGGGAGCGGCAAAGGCCTCCACGCCAAAGAGGACCTGTCATGTTTTGAAGCCACCAGGTACGCGGCACAAGAGGCCTACGAGCTATCGGGGTTGAAGCCCGAGGACGTTCAGATCGCCGAAGTCCATGACTGTTTCTCAATAGCGGAGATCCTTCACCTGGAGGATCTCGGTTTCTTCCGGCCGGGCGGAGGATACAAGGCGGTAGAGCAAGGTCTGACTGGGCTGAATGGCTCCAAGCCCATCAACACCTCCGGCGGACTCAAGTGCAAGGGGCATCCCGTAGGTGCTACGGGTACCGGGCAGGTGATAGAGATCTGGAAGCAACTGCGAGGCGAAGCCGGAGATAGACAGGTGCCGATCTCGGACTTGCGGATAGGGGCAACTCATAATCTGGGAGGTACAGGAGGCACCTGCACCTTCACCATTTTCGAAAGGAGATAAGGCAGATGGAGGAACGGCACTTCAGTGACATCTCTTATGAGCAATTTCTAAATGAGGAGAAACTGATGGGTTCAAGGTGCAAGGCCTGCGGCACAGTTTTCGTCCCTCCGCGCCCGATTTGCGTCCAGTGCTACGCCGGTGAGATGGAGTGGGTTGAGATGAAGGGAACGGGAAAACTCGCCGCGTTCACATCTATAGCCGTAGGCCCTCCGTTCATGGTCGAGGAAGGTTACAGCAGGACGAATCCCTACGTATCGGGGGTGGTGGAACTCGATGAGGGTGCACGGGTTGTGGCGCGCATCGAGGGACTTGACGGCAGCAGGCCCGAGACTATCAAGATCGGCACTCCTCTGCAGGTGGAGTTCCTGCATCGCGGCGAAGGAGAGAGCCTGACGACCTTTCTGGCGTTCAGGCCGTCATAGCCCTGCATGAGGGAGGGCAATCGCTCATATACCATCCCTCACACAACCGGCCGCCATGGCTCGATACGGCGTAACCCTAAGAAGGAGGTACAAGCATGCAGAGAGAAGTTGTAGCCGTCAGTGGCGCCAGAACGGCAATAGGCGCCTTCGGCGGATTTCTGAAAGACATTTCTGCCATCGAACTGGGTGTGGCAACGATCAGACAAGCACTGACAAAGGCAGGGCTGAGGCCGGAGTCAGACGAAGAACTGCTCGGCTATAGTCCTGACGCGCTCAAGCCTGACGGAAGAATCGATCTGGAGCAAAAGCACTACGCATACGATTCTGCACTGCGTCCGGTCCAGATCGACGAGGTGATAATGGGGAACGTCCTTCAGGGAGGGCAGGGACAGAACGTGGCTCGCCAGGCCTGCCTCTACGCAGGCATTCCCAAAGAGACGCCCGCCTTCACGGTCAACAAGATCTGCGCCTCGGGCCTTAAAGCGATCATCCTGGGAGCAGAATCCATAATGCTGGGCGAGGCCGAGGTCGTTATAGCCGGAGGCATGGAGTCGATGAGCCGAGCCCCGTACGTTCTCCCTAAGGCCCGCTGGGGCTATCGCATGGATGTTCAGGCCAGAGGAGAGTTGATCGACCTCATGGTCTATGATGGGTTGTGGGAGACATTCTACGGCTATCACATGGGTAACACAGCCGAGGAAATAGCCAACCGTTACGGCTTCACCCGCGAGCAGCAAGATGAGATAGGCTATCTCAGCCATGTACGGGCACGCAGAGCCATCGCGGAGGGGCTATTCAAGGAGGAGATAGTTCCATTTCCCATCCCGCAGAGGAAAGGAGACCCGGTTGTCTTTGATACTGATGAGCGGCCCATGGACACTTCGATGGAGAAGATGGCCAGACTCGCTCCGGCATTCAGAAAGGATGGAACTGTCACCGCCGGAAACTCCTCGGGGATCAATGATGCCGCAGCTGCCGTAGTGCTGATGTCGAGAGAGAAGGCTGACACGTTGGGACTCGAACCCATGGCAAAGCTGCGAGCTTGGGCTTCAGGAGCGACTGACCCCAAGTACATGGGATTGGGCCCCGTACCTGCAGTACGCAAAGTCCTCAAGAAGACGGGGCTGGCAAACAAGGATTTCGACGTGATTGAGCTTAACGAGGCATTCGCTGCTCAGACCCTGGGCTGCATGAAAGAGCTTGGGTGGGACTTTGACCACATCAACCCTAACGGCAGCGGTATATCCATGGGTCATCCCATAGGTTGCACGGGAGCGAGGATCGCTGTCACCTTGATCCATGATCTGGTACGTAGGGATCTGCGACGCGGACTGGAAACGATGTGTATAGGCGGGGGACAGGGTCTGGCCGCAGTATGGGAAAGGATCTGAGGGCCTGCGAGAGATAGATTGTCAGAGATACCGTTTGCGATCAGTGCCCTGCTGGAATCCCGGGCCTATCCCCACAAACCAGAAGAGGTGGAGATGGTTCAGACCCAGATGTCCTTTGTATTTCTCACGGGAGAACACGTATACAAGGTAAAGAAGCCTGTCAACCTGGGCTATCTCGACTATTCCACACTCGACAAGCGCCTCTTCTTCTGCCGCCAGGAGCTGGAGTTGAACAGACGCCTCTGTCCCGCTGTCTATCTAGCGGTGGTGCCGATTGTGGAATCAGAAGGCAGCCTCTGCTTCGAAGCACCGGGCGAAGCAATCGAGTACGCGGTCAAGATGAAGCAATTGCCACACGACCGGATGATGGATTCGTTGTTAGAACGGGGTCAGGTAACGCAGAACATGGTGGCGGATGTAGCTGACAAGCTGATGAGATTCCATCGAGAAGCAGAGACGAATGAGAGAATTGCCGAATTCGGAGGCCTGGATGCCATACGCCGCAACTGTGATGAAAACTTTGTTCAAACGGAGAAGTATATTGGAACCTCTGTCACCGACAGAGAATACCAACAGATCAAGTGTTACACATACAACTTCATCGATAGGAATGCGAACCTGTTTGCTAAGAGAGTTGAAGAAGGCAGAATAAGGGATTGCCACGGCGACCTTCACGCTGCCCATGTCTGCTTCACAGACGATATCTGCATTTACGACTGCATTGAGTTCAACGACAGGTTCCGGTATTGCGACGTGGCTTCGGAGATCGCCTTTCTGGCTATGGATCTGGATAACTACAGGCAGCCCGCGCTCTCACAGCACCTGGTAAACACCTATGCGGAGTTGAGCCGCGACGGGGAACTAAGCGAAGTGCTCGATTTCTACAAGTGCTACCGGGCCTATGTCAGGGGCAAAGTGGAGAGCTTCAAGCTCGACGATCCCTACATTCCCGACGGGGAAAAGGCAAAGGTGTTGACCGCCGCCCGGAACTACTTTGACCTCGCCCGGTCATACACATAATCTGCAGCCGCCCTCATAGCCACGGCAGATAAGACCAGCCCCACCACTCCCAGCACGGCCATCTTCTCGGGCAGACCGGCGTTGACGACAAAGGTGCTCATGACCACGGCGGGCACGAGCGTGATCCTGACGATCAACTTCAGGACCGCATACTCGCTTATGAACTCAGCTATAGGCGGGCTAACCGCGTAGTAGAAATGCACGAAGGCGCTGCCCAACGGGTTGGTTCGCAGGTGTCCATCTCTGAACTCTCGCAGGATCTGTATCTCCTCGGCCATGGGCGTGCCATATGCTGCCGTGGCTATGAAGCACCCCCCACCGACACTCTCAAAATTCGCTTTCACGGCATAGGAGTTAGCCATGGTAACAGTAGTCACTGCAATGCTGGCATCGGACAAGGCATCAACATCGCCCGACCAGCCGATGAAGCTGTAGCCCTGGTCGGGCTCAGCCACAAGGCCGACCTCAGTACCGAGTGTAAAGAAGAAGACGCCTTCACCGGCGCCTGTTACAGAACCACCACCGGTACTGGATACGGTCAACTGCACCAGCGGATCGGGATGCCACGCCTCGAAGGTGGCAGCGATTGAGTGAGAGCCATCCATCGTTATAGTGGTCGTGGCGGAGTAGACATCATCCATAGCATCCACGTCGCCAATCCATTTCACAAACCGATAGTCCTCATCGGCCTGGGCAATGAGAGGCACCTCTTCACCGACCTCATAGATATGCATCGCCTCTCCAGGACTAAGCACCGAGCCGCCCTCTGCGCTGGCTACGGTAAGGCTGGATAAGCCTTCCTTAAGCTCAAAGTTGGCTATCGCCGAGCAGGAGTTGTTCATGGTTATGTTGGTCGCGGCAGCGTAGACATCACCGATGGCGTCAACACAGCCACTCCATTGCACAAACCGATAGTGTTCTTCAGCCTCTGCTACAAGATCAACCACTGTTTCGGCCGCCAGGATCAGCGTCGCTTCACCCGGGTCGACAACCGAACCGCCGCCCGTACCGGAGGTAGTTAGACTATGCCAGCCTTCTGCAAGCTCGAAGGTGGCGGTAATGGAATAGTTGCCCCTCATGACGACATCTGTCCTGGCATCATAAACATCGTCGATCTCATCGACATCCCCGACCCACTCAATAAAGCGATAGTGTTCTTCAGCCTCGGCAACGAGCTCGACCACGTGTTCAGCATCGTAGACAAACATCCCCTCACCCGGTACGGCGACCGACCCGCCCTCACTACTTGAGACCGTCAGGCTGCACCGACCCTCCGAAAGGTCGAGTTCGATGCCAAGCCCTGCTATTATGTGCTCTGCCTTGCTGACTACGGTGAGCGTATCAGAGCCGGCAAAGACCAGCCCCACGAACTCCCCACCTTTGTCAACTGCCGAGCCCGAGTCGCCCCGTGCCGAGAACGACCAATCCTCCTGTGCAACCAGGATCTGGTCCACAAAATAGGCCGACTCCTCGCCGTACCTGACCCATACGGAGGCATTGGCGTGAACCACCTCGCCTTCAGTAACTCCTGTGCTTCGCCCGGATTTCCGCACACTATCTCCCTCAGAGACTTCCGTCCACCCTTGAATCCAGTAGCTCCCCTCCTCGTCAAACTGCCCACCCGGAGAGGCACCAATGCCATCGTCAATACTCGCTATGGCAGCATCCGCGTAGTTCTCGGCGTCGGGCCCAAAGTCAATCGGTATGTAGTACTCCAGTTCGCCCACCCGATCACCCAATGCCCCGCCATCGCGGCTTCCGGGCTGTATCACGGGCGTGCCTGTATCCAGAAACTCACCGGTGCCCGGCTTCATCGCAATAACATGAGCATTAGAGAGAATCCTGTCATCATAGGTAACCATGCCCAGGGTCCCCGCATAGCGAGGCACGCCTGATTCTTCGGGCACGCAGGTTGAGATGCTTGTTCCCCCCATGAGAGGCCTGACCTCTCCCCGTCTGTTCTGTGCCACGGCGGTTGCAGATTCCACGGACCCATCGGAGAGCACCTCGATTGTCCCCGTAACCTCCACCCGAACCGGATAGCCCTCGAAGGATTCCGGCATTGTTCTCTTTGCCTGTTCATCCTCAACAAAGACTATGACTTCACCATCCGTTTCGCAATGGGCGATGCCAACGAAGCCGTTGCCAGCGAGGTGCTGAAGGCTCCATTCCATGGCTGTTCTGACTTCAAGCAGAGCCCCTCGGTCCACAGCATCAGGGCCAAAGGCAGAGACAGGAACCGAGCTGAGTAGGAGCGATACGATAAGAACAACCAGTGTGAAAAGCGCCAGCAGCTTCTTCTCCCTCTTCATCTCATCTTCACCATGTCCAGTGTAGGACTAATGGGCTAGTACTTATGTAGTATATAGTCGCAGAAAAGCAGGAAATCCCTCATCCCACCCCGTACTTCTGCCAATCACTTCCAGACGCGACAGCCGAATGGGCTATTACCTTTGCGCTATGATCAGTGACAGCATAACAGCCGCACAACGACTAGCCTTCGAAAACAGCGGAACAGTCAGTGCGGCTATTCGGTCGAAGAGAAGGTGTTGGTATGAAAATGCCGGCTCATGAGAGACCGGGCTAACGAGAATGAGGGCCCCGGATCCGGGGCCCTCATTCAAACTTCATCGCCTTCACTCTGCCCATAAGGGCAAAGCTACCAGCGCTGTGCTCAGCTCAAATCCCATAGGTCGACGTCCAGCTGGCCGTCGTCGTCCAACCCCGCAGCGACGACACTACCGTCGGACTTAAGAGCTACGGTGTGCTTTAACCCTGCGGCGACCTGCACGACATCCTCCCAATCGCCCACCTCGAGCTGCCCCTTGTCGTCCCGGCCCACAGCGACAACGGTACCTGCGGACTCAAGGCCAACGGTGTGATGCTCGCCTGCGGCCACCTGGAGTATGTCAGCCCAGTCACCTACGTCATCCTGTTCGAACCAGTCATTGCCGACGACGACAACAGTACCATCATCCTGCAGCCCTAAAGTGTGATAGCCTCCTGCGGCCACCTGGTCTATGTCCTCCCAATCACCGACTTGGCACTGGTCAAAGTAGTCGTCTCCTGCAGCAAGAACCGTGCCATCCTCTTTCAGCCCTACGGTGTGATAACCCCCAGCGGCCACCTGATCTATGTCCTCCCAGTTACCGACATCAAGTTGCCCAGAGCCATCAGCCCCCACGGCTACTACCGAGCCGTCTGACTTGAGTGCAACGGTGTGAGAGTCACCCGCCGCGACCTGGACAATATCTTCCCAGTCACCGACCGCGAGTTGCCCGGACGCGTTCGATCCAACGGCGACCACGGTACCATCGGACTTGAGGCCCACCGTGTGGTACTCGCCCGCAGCGATCTGAACCATGTACTCCCAGTCATCAACTTCGCACTGGCCATCGTCATCAAGCCCCGTGGCGACCACTGTGCCGTCGGCCTTCAGGCCCACAGTGTGGTAGCCGCCGGCGGCGACCATCGGTTCAACCTTGAACTCGAAGCTGGCAGTGATAACATAGTTGCCGTACATCGCTATGGTCGTTTCATCAGAGAAAGGATTAGCTATTTCTCCAATATCGCCCGTCCACTCGACGAACTCATAGTACTGCTCCGCCTCAGCCACCAGGTCAACGACAGCCCCGCAGTCACGTTTGAACGTGCCTTCGCCTGGGGTCATCACTGACCCGCCGCTGGTGCTGTTGATAGCCAGGTCGTACTCAACTAACTCGAAGTTCGCGACAACAGTGTAGTTGTCATTCATCGTTATGGTAGTTATGGCGGACGAAGGGTCATCGATTTCCTCTACGTCACCCGACCATCCGACGAACTCGTAACAAGGATCCGCCTCGGCAACCAGATCCACTGACGAGCCAGCATCACGAAGATACGTGCCCTCTCCAGGATCGGTAACCGAGCCACCACTGCTACTGGACGTGTTGAGACTGAACTGGCCCACAGGTATCTCCTCAAAGTTGGCGATAATCGAGTAATCGCCCTCCATGGTAATAGTGGTTGTGTCAGACTCGTTGTTACCAATAGTGTCCACGTCACCGGTCCAGTTCACGAAATAGTAGCCCTCATCGGCCTCGGCCACCAGATCTACCACCGTGTCCTCGTCATATGGAAACACGCCCTCGCCGGGAACGGTTACGGAACCGCCCACCGTACTGGAGACGGTCAGGTCGTATTCGATTACCTGCTGGGGATCGAAGCCGAATTCTGCGGTAATGGTATAGTCTCCCTCCACGGTAATAGTCGTTGAGTCAGCTTCGACATCGGCTACCGTATCTACATCACCTGTCCACTGCACGAAGTAGTAGTTGACATCGGCTTCTGCCACCAGGTCTACGACTGTGCCATTGTCGACCGTAAACGTGCCCTCTCCAGGCGTGATCACATTGCCTCCAGCAGAGCTCCAGATCGTCAGCTCGTATTGACCAGGAGCAGCCTGACAACCTATCATCCCTGCGATCAAAGCTAAGGCAATCACAAAGATACCGACCTGCTGCATACTGCGATTGTATCTGTCTAGATTAAGTCTTCTTCTCAAGTGCTTCCTCCTTATGCGTTATTTCGATTCAGCTTTATAGTCATGGAGTGATATAGCTCTTATCTCCGTGTTCTCACCTCGTTATGTTCACCTCCTTATGATACTTTCAGGGCCATCTGATGCTACTCACGAATACGGTCAGTGGCCCTCTGTAGAGCACTCCAACTGCACACTCGTGCAAGGAGGAGGCTGTTTCGCCAGACAATGACACCGTAACCGTTGTACCTCTTTCCATATCGTTCTCAACTCTTCTCTGCTTAACCTACTCCAAGTGTAACTAGCTTCAGCCAACCACACAATCACCCAAAAGTAGCAATCTTCACGGAAAATGGTAATAGGGGAGAAGTCCCATCAACCACCGACAGATCTGCGAATTCTGCAGCACCGCCTTATGCTTTTGTGCTTAATGCAAACGCCGTGCATAAGCAACGGCCTGCCTAATAATCACAGGCCCTGGTGGTCCAGTAGACGAGCGATGAACTAACTGTCACTCAGGAGAAGCATTGAGGATGCTTGCGCAGTAGCGCGGAGAACCGGGCACATCGCCACCTCAGCGTATGCGCCGACCCTGTAGAACGAAAACAGCACTCATAATCGGCAAGGGTCACGAGTTGCCGGTCAGATCACACAGCAAAATCGGAAGGGCTGGACACTCCAATGCGAGGAGATGCTCCAGCCCTTCATTTCCTGCCGATCACAAATCCCGGGCCTATCCCCGAGTTCTAGACTCGAGCGTTTTGCGCAGTTCTGCCTCTGCGCCTAACACTCCATACAGCTAGTATTCCTATGACCAAAGCCAGAGATCCTAGTGCGGCCAACTTCTGCACTACAGTAGTATTTACGATTATGGTACTCATGGCCACAGCCGGAAACAGCCCGGCCCTCACCATCGGCTTCAAGCGTGGATGCTCGGTTATGAACTGAGCCATAGGCGGACTAGCCCTGTAGTAAAGGTCTACGAAGGCTCTCCCCACCGGGTTGGTCAGCAGATATGCATCTCTGAAATCACGCAGTACCTGGATTTCCTCAGCCATCGGGCTGCCGTAAGCAGCGGTAGCGATAAAGCAATAGTCCCCCAACCAGTCAATCCACCAGCTATCATCCTGCGGCAACCAGAAACCAATCCCATCGAACCTCACCTCCCCCATACCATTCCACCCGCTTCCCACTAGCCGGACCCGAGCATGAGTCGTGTCGCGCGGCGCCTGCATCCTGCCGGACTCCTGTACATAGGTGCCTCCCGTATCCTCGGCAGACAGCATGTATGCCGGACTCAGTTGACTCGTGGCATTCTCACTAACTAACCAGAAATCAACCGCTATAACACCCGTGACATTCCCGGATGCGTATATCCATCCCCACACCTCATAGATCATCCCTGACGTGACATTCGCCACCCACTGGGTAAGAACATCGCCTTCATTGGCTATCAGGGCGCTCCAGTTCCCAGAGTGGATCGGAGGGTGATCAACACGCGTCGCATTTCCCGTCACATTCCATCCGCAGGGAACCCCGTCCTCTCCGGACTCGAATCCCCCATTCCTAATCGCACCCCCGGCACCCACGTAACCGGAAGGCGTGAGCACCATCACTCCAGTCACGACAAGCAGGATTATCAACATAATACTGATCTGCTTACTCATATCCCACCTCCTTTTACAGCAACCAGTACACCACAAGACATATAGGGCATACTCTACCTTATATCACCCTGCTGCTACCCTGTCAAGCACAGCGCCAAGGAACTCCATCGGTACTAAGGGCGAAATTATCCCTACTTCTTCAGCAATGCTGTTCAGCCGCACTTCGCCGCCTCACTGCCCGTATAGCCAGCGCCGCAGCTCCCAGCGCCAGCAGGGCTACTATAGCCAACTTCTCAAGCGGAGTAGTGCGCACAACTACGGTACTCATTGCCACAGCAGGCACCAGTCCGGTCCTTACTAATGGCTTCAGGCGTGGATGCTGGCTTATGAAATCGGCTATAGGTGGACTCATCGCATAGTAGAAGTTGACAAACGATGTTCCCAGCGAACTGGTCAGCAGATAGCCATCTCTGAACTCACGCAGGATCTCTATCTCATCAGCCATTGGAGTGCCGTAGGCAGCCGTAGCTATGAAACAGCCCCCGGCGGCTCTGTCAAAACCGGCCGCAACAGAATAGGAACTGTCCATCGTTATAGTGGTCGAGGCAGAGGAAGTACCAGCAACAGTGTCGACTTCGCCCGACCAACCGACAAACCGGTAGCCCTCCTCAGGTGTCGCCACCAGGCTGACCTCGGTGCCGAGAGGGTAGGAGAATACCCCTTCACCCGGAGCTGCTACTGCACCTCCGGTCGTGCTGGACACCGTTAGTTGCACCGTGGGGTCGGGATGCCAGGTCTCAAAATTGGCCTTGATAGAATAAGAGCCGTTCATGGCGACAGTGGTCTCGGCAGAGTAGACATCGTCGATGGTACTCACGTTGCCAGTCCATTTCACAAACTCATTGTCCTCGTCAGGCTGCGCAATAAGGTCTACTAGTTCCTCCGCATCGCGAATAAAGATCCCCTCACCGGGGGTGGTTACCGAGCCTCCCTCCGTACTGGAGATCGTGAGGCTATACTTACCCTCTTCCAGTTCAAATGTGGCAGCGATGGAGTATGAGTCTTCCATGGTGATATTAGTAGCGGCGGCATAGACGTCGCCTACGGTATCCACATCTCCGATCCACTCCACAAACCGGTAGTATTCATCATCCTCAGCGACAAGCTCGACCACATCCCCGGTCTCGCGAATGAACTGCCCCTCTCCAGGGGCGGTTACTGAGCCGCCTTCCGTACTGGAGACGGTGAGGCTATGCCAGCCGTCCTGCAACTCAAAGCTAGCCTCGATGGAGTAGCTATCCTCCATGGTGATGTTGGTTGCAGCGGCATGAACATCGCCCACGGTATCGACATCCCCGGTCCACCGGTCAAACTGGTAGTATTCATCAGCCTCAGCAATAAGATCGATCACTTCTTCAGCATCAAGGGTGAACACACCTTCGCCGGGATCAGTAACCGATCCCCCTTCGGTGCTAGAGATCGTGAGACTGTACCGATCGTCAGGCAGATCAAGAGCTATTCCCAGTCCCGCAATAACGTGCTCCGCCTTACAGACAACTGCATGTGTCTCGGAGCCACCGAATACGAGTCCCACGAATTCTCCGTCTCTGTCCACCGCGGATCCCGAATCGCCCTGCGCTGCGAAACTCCAGTCTTCCTGAGTGACCACAATCTGATCCACGAAATAGGCTGTCTGATCGCCATAGTTAACCAGGACAGATGCATTGGTGTGAGTGACCTCACCAGTAGTTACGCCGGTGCTGCGACCCGACTTGCGTACGGCTTCTCCCTTTGAGATCTCGGTCCACCCCATTATCCAGTAGTTCGCTCCCTCAGCGAATTGCTCGCCGGGAGACACTGTGATATCACCATCAACACTTCCTATGGCAGCATCAGCGTAGTTTTGAGCCTCATCTCCGAAATCAATTGTTATGTAGTCCTCTAGTTCTCCCACCCGCTCGCCCAATCTCCCTCCATCGCCACTTCCTGGCTGTATAATCGGTGTTCCAACATCAAGGAAATCCTCAGTGCCCGGCTCCATAGCGATGACGTGAGCATTAGAGAGAATCTTGTCGTCATAGGTGATCATGCCCAGCGTTCCGGCATACGAGTATATGAAAGCCCCTTTTGTAACATAAGCTGAAACGCTCGTTCCTCCGACAAGAGGCCTGACCTCTTCTTTCCTGTACTGGCCGACGCCGCTTACCGGCTCCGCTGCCAGTGTAGAGAGAGCCTCGATTCTTCCGGTCACCTCCGTCCGCACCGTGTAGCCATGAAAGGAACGGGGCACCTTTGCCTCTGCGTTTTCATTCTCGACAAAGATGATGACTTCGCCCTCCTCTTCCGAATGAGCGATCCCGACAAGACCGTCCAGGTCAAGGCTAAACAGTTCTTGCTCCAGCGTGTTCCTGGCTTCCGCCAGCGACTCTAGAGGATCAGGATTATCTCCGGCCACAGTCGGGATAGAAGCGAGAAGCAGAAGAGAGGAAGAAAACAGTGCTAGAAGAAGTAAAATCTGCCGCTGCTTTAGCTTTTTCATCTCATCTCCTAAATCAAACCAGTCATTGCTTTCGGCTCACAATTATAGCATCGTCCTCTCTTCCGGGCACATCCGTCAACGCGGCAAAGACGTGCCAGATTCGTGAAGCACGACTCGACTCACACTCGCTTTTGTGCTAGCATGAACCTCTCGACAAGGCCGCCATATATCGGCAGAGGCAAACCCATCCAGAGGTTTTGCCTGACAGAATGATGAATTGTGTCAAGACCCGTTCAGATGGCTGCCGGGCCTCTGCCCTGCAGGTCACTTCTCAGGCCAGGTATCAACCAAGACTGATAACTGCTGCCGGCGGCATATGTGAGACTCCACGGAGACCTTTCGTGAGCCAACGGAGCCCCGGCCAAAGCCCGCCAGGGAATGCCTGATTGATGGAAAAAGCGAAGGAAAAGAGGACGATAGACCGGCTGCAATCAATGCGTCCCCTCAGGGCCAAGGTCAATGAAACATACCTGAAGAGCATTGAAGCCATACAGGCAGGCAAGCCTGCCGTCTGGGGGATGCTGAATTTCTACTACGGTGATCCTATCTTGAAGGCAATGGACATAGAGGTGGTCTACCCCGAGAACTACGGCGCCATTGCCGCGGCTATGGGAGTTGCCCGGGAATACCTGGACCGAGCCGATGCCGATGGCTTTCCCACCCACCTATGCGGTTACAGTCTGACTACCCTGGGCTATGCATCCAGAATGATGAGAGAGCTAGACGGGCAGATACCTCCTGAGGCTCCCTTCGGAGGCATGCCGAAGCCCCTGTTCCTTATGTCATCGGCTGCCATCTGCGATGCAAGATACAAGTGGTTTCAGTCGCTCGGGCGCTACATGGATGCTCCCGTCTGGACACTGGAAGCGCCCGCCCCCGGAGTCAAGGAGTTCTTCATAGAGGGCAATTACGACAGGATGGTCAACCTGGGAGTCCAGCACCTGAGAGGATTCGTGTCCTTTGTCGAGGACATGGTGGGCAAGAAGATGGACTGGGACAGGCTTGATAGAACTGCCAACCTGATGATAGAGGTCAACCGCGTTTGGCATGAGGTTAACGAACTGCGCAAGGCTAAACCATGCCCGATGCACAGCAGGGACTTTTGGAGCGCAATGCCTGCTGCCCTGTTCCTGGCAGGCGACCTCGAGGACTCGCTAAGGCTCTATCAGGCCATGTACGATGAGGTGAAAGATAGAGTCGATCATCATGCAGGCGCAATACCTGAGGAAAAATACAGACTCCTGTTTGCCGAACTCCCTCCCTGGCACAGCCTCGGCTTCTTCGACAAGCTGGCAGAGAGGGGCTGGAGCTTCGTGGTGGAGAGCTTCGGCTACCGTCCGCCGATACCCGTCGACCTCAGCAATGTCAATGACCCCCTGGAACGCATCACGAGGTTCAGCCTCCAGTTCTTCGCCGGCTACTACGAAGATGCCCGAAAGCAGAACGTGCTGGGCGGCGCCTTTGCTTATCCCTACCTTAAGTACGCTCGAGAATGGAGGTGTGACGGCGCACTGCTCCATCCCCTTATTAGCTGCCGTAGCGCATCTACCCACTTACCGTACGTATCGAATATGCTGATAGAGCAACTGAAGGTTCCCTCCCTGAGCATAGAAGGTGATATCGTAGACCTCCGCCTGTTCAACCCGGAAGATGCTCTGGCCAGGGCAGAGCCATTCGAGGAGACCATGCAGCACTATAGCAGGATGAGGAAGCAGGAAGGATTCGACTGGTAAGATGACTCCAAGCCCGAATGCAGCAAGGAGACAGCCATGCAGGATCTGAGCAAGGGCCTCACCAGAGCCCGCGGCATATATCTTGACCGTTCACAAAGGGCAAGGGAACTCAAGGCAGAAGGAAGAAGAATCATAGGCTATCCCTGTGTCTACGTCCCGCTCGAGATGCTTACGGCGCTCGGTCTGGTCCCTTACCGAATATGCGGCGATATGAAGGAACCCGTCACCGAAGCAGACAGGGCTCTGCCCACATCTTTCTGCCCTATAATGCGCACATGCCTTGACTGTGCCCTGAAGGGCAAGAACGATTTCCTTGACGGCATGGTTGCCATTCATTCCAGCGATCCTCAGGAGAAGACAGCCCGTGTCTGGGAATCCTATACGGACTATCCCTACTTCCACTTCATAGACATGCCCGTAACGGCCCGATCCGAGGCGCTGGAGTACTTTGTAAGCCAGTTACATGATTTTAAGAAGACGCTCGAGGAATTCAGCGGCACAGAACTGTCCGCTGCAAAGCTTGAGACAGCTATCGAACACCATAACCGGCAGCGAGCCCTGATGAGAGATCTTTCTGAGTTGACAAAGCCTGCTCCGCCGCTTGTATCAGGAACGGAAGTTGTTCAGACAGTGAAATCGCTGATGAGCCTGCCCGTACTCGAGGGCAATGAACTTTTGGTCGAGATCATGACGGAGGCAAGAAACCGCAGAGACAGACCGGAACGCAAGGCAGCGCGTCTTCTCACCTGGGGCAGCACAACCGATGATACGGACATAATGCAGATACTCGAATCTAAGGCAAATGTGGTTATGGACGAGAGTTGCGGCGGCATCAGAGCCTTCAGATCCGAGGTGAGATCCTCTCCTGATCCGATCAGAGGTCTGGCCGAGTATTATCTGAACGAGATCACCTGCGCCCGCTCTTTCAGACAGGCCGGGATAGGAGAAACGAAGAAGAGCTACGACAGAGACCTTGCGAGCCGCTTCGGATATCTGAAGTCCATCATCGAAGAATGGAATATCGACGGCGCGATAATGCTGCTCGTCAGATACTGTGATCCCTTCGCCTTTGAGATGCCTTCGCTTAAGGACTATTTCAAAGAACTCGGCGTCCCCAGCACCTACATAGAATACAACTACACCGCAGGATCCCTGGCTCCCTTAAGGACCAGGGTCGAAGCCTTCCTTGAGACACTGAGCTAATGGCAACCCATCGGGAGCTTGACTTGTACTTTGCCGGCATAGATATAGGCTCTACCATGACCAAGGTCGTGCTCATAGATGAGAGAGGCGCTCTGCTTGCTGCCATCAAGGGCCCCACGGGACCGGAGCACCGTCAGCTTGCCAACGAGGTTATGCTCGAGGCACTGGAGCAAGTAACGCTGGGGATCGACGAGATAGCCTTCATCGTGGCTACAGGCTACGGCCGTTTCAACGTACCTTTCGCCGACCGCCAGATAACTGAGCTGTCTTGTCACGCCAAAGGTGTCTCCTGCCTCTTCCCTGATGTGAGGTCTGTCATTGACATAGGGGGGCAGGACGCCAAGTGCATGAAGATCGACAGCGGCAGGCTGGTCGATTTTGTGATGAATGATAAGTGTGCGGCGGGCACCGGCAGGTTCCTTGAAGTGACTGCCTCTACCCTCGGCATCAAGCTAGAAGAAATGGGCGATATCTCGCTGAGAGCAACGAAAGACATCCAGATAAGCAACCTGTGTACTGTCTTTGCACAGCAAGAGGTGATAACGCTGCTTTCCAGAGGGGAACAACTGGAGAACGTCGTAGCCGGGCTTCACAGTGCCCTGGCCGGACGCATAGTGGCGCTGGCACGACGGTTGGGCATAGAGCCTGACGTGGTGTTGACAGGAGGTGGAGCTAAGAACGTCGGCATGGTAACAGCCATGAGAAACAAACTGGACTGCGATATCCTGGTTCCTGACGATCCTCTTATCACGGGAGCGCTGGGCGCGGCTATACTGGCCGGTGAAGCCTACATGAAGACACCGAGTCAGAACGAACGACCAACCGCAAAGCCACGGCGTCTGGAGAGAGCCACCTTCTTCGATCGGGAGCACTGATGAACTGGTTCGTCGGCATTGACATTGGCTCCTCATACAGCAAAGGGGTGATAACCAAAGGCTCCGAGCTTGTTGGCTGGCACATAGTCACCTCTGGCGCTGATTATCAGACGTGTGCGGAGACCATAATGACGGTGTTGACGGAAAGGGTCGGTCTGACCAAGAATGACATAGCCGGTGTCGCGGCCACAGGTTCCGGCGCCGATGGTGTCCGTTACGCCAGCCACAGGGCGAGCGACATAATCTGCACTGCCAGGGGCATCCACAGCATCTTCCCGCAAGCCAGGACTGTTATAGACATAGCAAGCCTGTCCACAAAAGCAATACACGTAAATGAACAGGGAGTGGTGACGAACTTCACGGTCAGCGATAAATGTGCCGCCGGCGGCGGGCGCTTCATCGAGGTCATCGCCAATGTCCTGCGAGTAGAATTGAAGGATTTCGGCCCGCTTTCAGCCAACTCAGCGACTCCGGTCACCTTCGGTACAGGCTGCGCTGTCTTCGGCGAGTCTGAAGCCATCACCAGAGTAAGCGAAGGTATACCGAAGGAGGACATCGCCGCCGGTGTTAACAGGGCGCTGGCAGATAACATATCATCCCTGGTCAGAAGGCTTAGATTGGAGGAACCTTGTGCCGTCTGTGGCGGCGGTGCCCTCAACGCCACGCTTGTAACGGCAGTAGCGGATGAACTGAACACCAGCCTGCTTATACCCGCCCACCCCCACATCATCACAGCCTATGGCGCTGCCATAACAGCAGCATCAGTAGCCAATCCGTCGGCGAACAAGAAGCAGCCCGGATGACAGAACGACACGCTATTTCGCAGACTTGAGGCACTCAGGAGATATCTCTCTGACCATCGAACGACACTCGCTTGGGCTTCATATCCCCTATGTGACGGTAGACCTCATCAAAATCAAGACTGTAGTCGAAGTCCTCCTTAGCCTGGTGCCTCAAGTGTCCTCGTATCTCAAGGTTGCGAATGATGATCAACTCTTCCGCTTCGTCAGACGCATGTAACAGCGGGATCCCCGAAGGGCTCCAGACGCCGCTTTCACCGCAGAAGCGGCCGGCTGTCTTCTCAAACTCTCCCACGCAGTTAGCACCTATACTCCACACCTGGTTATGAGCAGCCAGTGCCGAGTTCATCAGCCTCCATATGAACTGATAGTAGTTATCCAGCCTGAGGTCGAGCAAAGGGTACTCACGGACAGCCTCCTTTCGCCATGCAGCGGTGGTTATCAGTACATCTACCTCGTCGTAGAAAGCGTACATCTTTCCCATTTCCACGAAACACACGTCATAACACATCATCACACCCATCCTGCCGCATTGAGCATCCAGTACCAGCCTCTGATCGCTTCCCCTGCGGAAGAAGAGCTTCTCCAGCGGCGTCAGAAATATCTTATCGTAGAAGACACCATTGTAGTCGGCACCAGGCGCCATTACGAATGTGCTATCATGGGCATGCACCTCTCCATGGCTCTTATCAGTTCTCACATTGCCGAAGAAGACCATGTTCAGCCCCTGGCCACCAGCAACCAGACCGTCTCTTATCCCGTCGAGAACCCGCTTCACCTCGGGTCGGCGGTTATCACTGGCCTTCAGTTGCTCCTGCACCTCGTGCTTGTGATCGGCATCCCAAACATAGCCCGAGATACATAGCTCGGGGAAGACCAGAATATCGGCGCTCACTTCGTGGGCAGCCTGCACAATATCCTCCATGCGCGAGAGGTTGTGGCCGACATCGAACTTGGGGCTGATATTCGCCAGCATGAATGTGGGGCAGTTCTCGTCTTCGGAAAAAGTAACATCCGAGACCTTGTATCCCCTGACCGTTCTGCTACCGGACCCGTCTCCTGCTCTTATCTTCGCCTTCATATCGTGCATGATTCTTCCTTGTTTGCCGCTCATCGGCACATTCTACACCAAAGCCTGTTCAAGGCAAACAACCGCCTGAGAATAGATCATCTTCACCTGTAACCTATGCTGACGCATGTCGGACTAGAGAACCAGCCCGCACAAACCGTTCACTTCTCCTCCGCTGCCATTCTTATGCCGACCGGAGCGAGGAGATCACAGGCTTCACTGTCACCCGCCCATGAGACAAGGTCTCTGTACCGTCATGTTTTTAGAGAAAGAACGCACCCTCACCTGCCTGCTACAGAGGAACTCTTACAACAGAGTCCCTTGCCACAGCTCTCCCCCTCACCCATCTTGTCCCGGGATCGGACTGAGGATGGGCGGAGTGCCTTTGCTGATCTAATCGGGGCGAGAGGACTTGAACCTCCGACCTCAGCGTCCCGAACGCTGCGCGCTACCAACTGCGCTACGCCCCGTTTGCCTGTGCTATTATATGATGCTTTAATTGTCAGGGCAAGGATGAAGTACTGCGTTGTGATACTGGACGGGGCGTCAGGCTGGCCATTAGCCGAACACGGATCCAGGACTTGCCTGGAACTGGCACACACGCCCAACCTGGACGCCATGGCAAAGGAGGGTACTATCGGCCTGGTCTGCAACGTGCCTCAGGGGATGGAGCCCAGCAGTGCCTGCGCCTGCATGTCGGTGCTTGGATATGATCCCAAGGTGCATTATCGGGGCAGGAGCGCAGTCGAAGCTGAAGGAATGCGCATTCCTCTCGACGCGGGAGAGGTCGTCTTTCGCTGCAACCTGGTGACGGTCCGCCACGGGAGGATGTGGAGCTATAGCTGCGGGCTTATCGATAGCGGCGAGGCCCGAACGCTCATAGCCAGCTTGAATGAGGAGCTCGCCTATGACGGACTGCTCTTCTATCCCGGAATAAGCTATAGACATATACTCAAGATAGCAGGCAGAGAAGATACGCTGCTCGCGAACTGCACACCGCCGCATGATATACCTAACAAGGTGATCGATGACTTTCTTCCCAGAGGGCCGGGAAGTGACCTGTTGAGGGACATCATGACACGTTCTGCGTCTGTGCTTGATAACCATCCCGTGAATATGGAGCGAAAGGCAAGAGGAGATATGCCGGCCAGCATGGTGTGGCTCTTCTGGGGTAGCGCTAAGATACCCGACATGCCTTCCTTCAGGGACTCCTGGGGGCTCAATGCTGCCATGACCTCAGGAGTGGATGTTATGCGGGGCCTCGCACAGATGATCGGCATGCAGGTGCTTGACATTCCCGGTGTTACCGGCGGTCCGGACAATGACTACGGCTCCCAAGCCGCGGGAGCACTGGAAGCACTCTCTCAACACGATATGGTCGTGATTCACATAGAGGCAACCGATGATGCAGCTCATGCCGGCCTGGCAGAAGAGAAGATTGGGGCTATCGAGGCAGTAGACAGGGAAATCGTGGGACAGCTTCTGGCCTGGGACAAGGATGAACTCCGGGTGATGATTCTGCCCGATCACTCCACCCCCATAGAGGTTCAGACTCACGTTGCCGATCCTGTTCCTTTCATGCTCTGGGGACCGGGGTTGACAGCCAGCGGAGCAGAGAGATTTACTGAAACAGAGGGCAAGCGCACAGGCATCCTTATCAACGAAGGATGTAATATTATGAGCAGGCTGGTAGAATAGGCGGCTGCGAAGCAGGTGGCACCGTAAGCTAGATATCATCATGATAGCTCAATCACGGTTCGGCCGTGTAGCTGTGCATAAGATCAGGATAAGGTGTATTATCTATAGGTAAGGGAGCGGGGATATCCGGGCGTTGCATCGAGCATCTTAACCCGGTGAGGAGATTCAACAATCTTGAAATGTATTCATAGGTTAGTGCAATGGATATGTATCTAGGCTCGTACCAGCAGCAAGAGGCAGAAAGAGCTCAGCTAAGACAGCGGCTGAGCAAGGAAGCCATAACACTGGCTCTGCAGGGCAAGTGGGAAGAGGCGGAAGCCATAAACAGAAGCATAGTCGAGCAATTCCCCACAGATACCGAGACCTATAATCGTCTCGGTCGAGCTCTGACGGAGTTGGGCGATCTTGAGGGAGCCAAGGAAGCCTACTTAAAGGCTTTGGAGCTTGCCCCTGAGAACACCATTGCCAGGAAGAACATCGCCCGTCTGACCAGCCTGTCAGAGGCAATGGCAGCACTGAGCGGCAGCTCTGAAGAGTCATCAGCCACGAGAGGGCCCACTCGGAGGGTGGCCCTTGACCTCTTCATGACTGAGATGGGTAAAGCAGGGGGGGTTGACCTGCGCAATGTGGCCGGGGGCAAGGTTCTGGCCAAGCTGGCATTCGGTGACCAGGTACACCTCGAGGTGAGAGGGCAGCGTTTGACGGTGAAGAGCGAGGACGGAGAGTACCTGGGTGAGGTGGAGCCTAAACAGGGACTGCGCCTCATACAGTTGATGAAGGTTGGAAACAAGTATGATGCGGCGATTCTCAATGCGGAAGAGAACAAGGCGCAGGTGGTTATAAAGGAGACATATCAACACCCGAGTCAAGCCGGACGCCCGTCCTTTCCCGTCAAGGCCGAACAGAACCTGCGCACCCGTATCAAGGAAAGCCTCCTCAGGCGAGGAGCCATGCCCGACGAAGGCGAGGCCTTGCTGGAACTTGGAGATTACGAAGAGGAAGAGGATGCCGGCCGCGAGGAAGAGCCTTTGCCTGAAGGATTCACTGTCATTGGCGAAGACAGTGAGAGAGGAATCTGAGATTTGACAGAAGCGACAGTAATAAAGCCCATCGATATCGAACAGGAGATGAAGAACTCCTATCTCGACTACGCCATGAGCGTAATCATCTCCCGGGCCCTGCCCGATGCGCGTGATGGCCTGAAGCCGGTACAGCGGCGTGTCCTATACGCAATGGACGGCCTGGGGTTGCGCCACAACAGCGCATATAAGAAGAGCGCACGCATTGTTGGAGAGGTCCTGGGTAAGTATCACCCTCACGGAGATTCCCCTGTGTATGAGGCCATGGTGCGCATGGCTCAGGATTTCTCTCTGAGGTATCCCCTCGTGGACGGACAGGGCAATTTCGGCAGTATCGACAATGACCCGCCGGCGGCGATGAGATATACCGAGGCCCGCCTCTCCCGGATCGCCGAGGAGATGCTGGTCGACATCGACAAGAACACCGTCGACTTCGCTCCCAACTTCGATGGCTCTCTCCAAGAACCGACCGTCTTACCGGCCAGGTTGCCCAACCTGCTGGTCGGCGGATCTTCAGGAATAGCTGTGGGAATGACGACCAATATACCCCCCCATAATCTGGGGGAAATATGTGATGCGATTATCCATCTGGTGGATAATCCCGAGGCCACAATCGAAGAACTGATGGAGTTGGTGAAGGGACCCGATTTTCCCACCGCAGGAATAATCTGGGGCAGAGAGGGCATAGACAGTGCCTATACTACAGGACAGGGAAAGATCGTGCTGCGTGCCAGAGCCAGTGAGGTCAGCGGCAAGGGAGGTAAGAGACAGATCATCGTCACCGAGATTCCGTATCAGGTGAACAAGGCGGCTCTGGTGGAGAGGATAGCCGAACTGGTCAAGGCAAAGAGGATCTCGGGTATATCCGAGGTCCGTGACGAGTCAGACCGGGAAGGCATGCGCATCGTGATAGAACTCAGAAAAGAAGCACAGACCCGACAGGTGCTCAACAACCTGTACAAGCATACTGCAATGCAATCGGCCTTCTTTATCAACATGGTTGCCTTGCTCCACGGACAACCCAAGGTGATCAGCCTCAAGGAGGCGCTGACAGCTTATATCGACTTTCGTTGTCAGGTCATTACAAGAAGGTCTGAGTTCGAACTGGAAAAGGCGCGGGATAGGGCTCATATACTTGAGGGTTTCAGGGTCGCCCTGAACAATCTCGAGCAGGTAATCAAGATCATCCGGCAATCTCAGACCGTAGAGTCTGCCCGGATGGAGCTAATGGACGCCTTCGGTCTATCGCAGATCCAGGCACAGGCTATCCTGGACATGCCCCTTCGCAGGTTCGCCAAGCTCGAACAGGACAAGATAACTGAGGAATACGCCTCTGTAATAAAGAACATCTCGTATCTTGAGGACCTGTTGTCCAACCCTCGTAAAGTATTGTCAATCGTTGCCGAGGATGCTCAGGATCTGAAAGCGAAGTATGGTGATCCGCGGCGGACTGTAGTTGAATCAGAGGAGATCGAGGAATTCCGTACCGAAGACCTCGTTCCGCATGAATCCATGGTCGTTACCCTGACCAGCCGGGGATTCATCAAGAGAATCTCGGCCGCCACCTACCGATTACAGCGCCGTGGTGGAAAGGGCGTCATCGGGATGGTGGTTCGTGACCGTGATACAGTAAATCATATCCTGGTAGCCGATACTCACGATACCCTCCTATTCTTCACAACCACGGGTAAGGTCTACTGCCTGAAGTGCTACGAGATTCCCGAGGATTCGTCGCGCACCGCCAAGGGCATAGCTCTTGTTAATCTCTTGCCTGTTGACCTTGAGGACGAGGTGCAAGTGCTGCTGGCAATCTCAGGCTTCCCCGCCGACAGGTTCCTGGTGATGGCAACCAGGGACGGGGTGGTTAAGAAGACTCCCCTGAGCTCATTTGCCTCGATAAGACGGACGGGCATTATCGCCATGGGGCTGAGAAAGAAAGACAAGTTGATCTCAGCCGGTGTAGTCTCTGCGGAAGATGAGGTCCTTCTGGTGAGTCGAAACGGGCAGGCTATTAGATTCAACGCCGCCAACCTCAGGACCGCTTCTCGAACCAGCGGCGGGGTTCGCGGTATTCGCCTCATCGAGGACCGGGTTATAGGCATGGGCATCGTCTTCCCCGATGCTTATGTACTTACGGTTACCGAAGGGGGTTTCGGCAAGCTGACTCCGATAAAGAACTACCCCGTCCACAACAGGGGAGGCAAGGGAGTCCGTGCTTACAGGGTGAGCCCGAAAACAGGGCATCTTATCGCCTCGAGGCTTGTATCTCCGCAGGGTTCGCTGGTGATGCTATCTGCCAGGGGCAACGTGGTGAACATACCTGTGGGGCAGATCTCGGTTCAGGGCAGGGGCGGCCGCGGAGCAAAGCTCATGGGCTTATCCGGAGATGATCGCGTTGTATCGATCACCTGGGTCTTCCGGCAGGACGAGCCAGCGTGAGCACGATGCGCCCTTCATACCGGTCTGTTATCAGGCCGCATCGCAGCCTGGCTCATTACGGATCCCGGCAGGCATCCCGGACATTCCCTCCCGAGCAAGAGAGACGGAGCAAAAACCCGCGATGGGTATAGTGGCTGTCCTACGAGACCTGGGCATGACCTTTGTTCCCCTCTTTGTAGCAATGGATGCCGTCGGAAACCTGCCCATATTCCTTGCCCTGACACAGGCGACATCTCCCACTCAGCGCAGGCGCACCGTGCACCTTGCAACACTCACCGCCCTGGGCATGGGACTGGGGTTTGTCGCTATAGGCAAAGCGATATTTCTGCTGCTGGGAATCAAGGTGGCTGATTTCCTGGTGGCAGGGGGAATCATCCTGCTGGTCCTGGCCATCAAAGATCTGGTCAGCGGCAAGATGATGGAGGCCCAGGATTCGTCAGCTTCAGGCATGGTCGGCGTTGTCCCGATAGGCATTCCCGTGGTTGTCGGCCCGGCCGTGCTTGCCACCTTACTCCTGCTCATTGACCTCTATTCAACACCTGTTGTGATCCTCTCCTTTGTCCTCAACCTGCTCATACAGTGGCTGCTTTTCAGACATGCCGGACGGATAGTTATGTTCCTGGGCACCACAGGAGTCAACGCGATGTCGAAAGTAGTGATGCTCTTCCTGGCCGCCATCGCTGTGAAGATGATTCGACAGGGAGTTCTGGCGATCCTGGGGTGAGTTCCTCCGGGACAGGTATGAGCATATGGCTATTGACATACAGGCGATGTTTGATATAGATTCAGTGCAAGGAGGTGAAACATGTTATGTTCTAAATGCGGCGCTGAAAACCCTGAAGGAACCAAGTTCTGCTCCAAGTGCGGCACCGAGTTCGGTGTCCCGGCAACTCCGGATGCAGGCGAAGTGAAACCGGAAGCTGAGAGCAGCACGGGCATGTCAGCCAATATAGCCGGCTTTCTCTGCTATCTCTTCACGTGGATAACCGGGATCATATTCGTTGTCATCGAGAAGAAGAGCACATTCGTCAAGTTTCATGCCTGGCAGTCCATCATGGTATTCGGGGTATTGACCGTAGCCCTTCTTATCCTGACCTGGATTCCCATTATCGGCCCGATTCTATCTGTACTGATCTGGATTCTGATGGTCGTATTGTGGATCATCCTGATGATACAGGCAGGAACCGGCAAGATGTGGAAGGTTCCGCTGGCAGGAGACTGGGCTGAGAAGCAAGCCAGCAAGTGATTGCTCCGAGGGACTAACTCCCAGGCTTGATAAGGCAAGCAACTGAGGCGACCTTGGTTGCCCGATATTGAGCGCCCTCTCGGTGAACTCGCTCCTCCCGGCACCGATGAGGGCGCTCCATAGTACACAACACTATTAGCTCACCGTGCCGCACGTCTT